>JAXEBI010000184.1:0-22420 GCA_034094155.1 Phocaeicola sp. | reverse complement strand
TCATTTTGATAATTCTTTGCAGCATTGATACCACCCTGTGCAGCGATAGAGTGTGCACGACGGGGAGAATCCTGAATACAGAAATTGAATACTCTGAAACCCATTTCACCAAGTGAAGCAGCGGCAGAAGCACCTGCCAGACCCGTACCCACAACGATGATGTCCAAACGACGTTTATTAGCGGGGTTCACCAATTTCTGGTGAGCTTTATAGTTAGTCCATTTCTCAGCTATTGGGCCTTCAGGAATCTTAGAATCTAATATTTTAGTCATAATGTTTTCAATTTAATCAGTTACACTTTTTATAGATTAGCAAGCACCGCAACCCATCATATTCTTAAGGAAGAACACGATAGCTACAAGAGCAAAGCCCAATACGATGATTGTAGAGTAGATGTTAGAGATACATTTCCAACGGTTGATCCAAATCTTGTTGTTCCATCCCAATGACTGCATTGAGCTCCAGAATCCGTGTGTAAGGTGGAACCAGAGAGCTGCAAGCCAGATAAGATACAACACAAAGAATACAGGATTAGAGAATGTCTGCATAATGTAGCCATAGCCGTCTGTTGCATGAAGACCGCCCAACATTGGCTGGTTGATAATTTCTGCAAACTGCATCTTGTACCAGAAGTTGATAAAGTGAAGGGCAAGTCCTAAGATTACCACAACACCAAGAGCCAACATGTTCTGAGAAGCCCATTCTACGTTCTTAGGACGTGCTGTCACTGCATAACGTTCATTACCGCGTGCTGCACGGTTCTGGATTGTAAGCCAGAATGCGTAGATGATGTGAATTACAAACAAAGCGGCCAAACCTACTGTTGCAACCAATGCGTACCAGTTGGCACCAAGGAATTCGCAGATCATGTTGTATGCCTCACCAGAGAACAATGCAACAAGGTTCATCGCCATGTGAAATGTCAGAAAGAGGACAAGGGCAATGCCTGTAACGCTCATCACCACTTTCCTACCGATAGATGAATTACTTAACCACATAAATGATTGATTTTAAATTATTTAACTGTTTAAACTAAAATTTTCGATTTTACAGTGTACCATATAAGGTGAAAAACACGCATTCTTGACGACAAAGGTAGACTATTTCCACCATTAATACAAGCAAATTGCCAACTATTATGGAAATATTTCTTTATTTGAAAAACTTATCTCCCGGCTTTTCAAGAAGTTCAAGAGCCTTTGTCATGCTGTCATTCATGGTATTTATTACCTGAAAGTATTCGCTCATATCCCATAAATCACGTGCTATCAGTGCCTTCATCTGTACCTTAATAAGAGGCAGAGCTGTCTTATACTGCTCTTCGTTATACTCTGCACCGAGAGACTTGCCAAGAGCAACAAGTTCATCCAGCATTTCATCGGTTACATCAAAACGTTTGTTAAAGCGCTCGAATGTCTTGTATTTTTCCTTCCATTCGGTACGATGTGCATCTATAAGTTTGAGATTCTGCTGTATAACAGCCCCTTTATCACGCAATGAAAGATAATAGTCGGTATAATAGGTTGTATCTATAGGAACAAAATAATCGGGCATTATACCTCCTCCACCATATACTACTCTACCCAACTTAAGTGTTTTCGTCTTTAAAGAGTCAGGGAAATGTATGCTGTCGGCACTTTGCATTTCTCCGCGATTATATCTTTCTATAAGATCTTTATTATATTTTTCTATACTTTCATATGGTTTCTGTATACATCTGCCAGAAGGGGTATAGTAACGTGCTACCGTTAGACGTATCATTGAGCCGTCCGGCAGGTCTATAGGTCTTTGAACCAATCCTTTGCCGAAAGTTCTGCGTCCCACAACCATTCCTCTGTCCCAGTCCTGTATTGCACCTGTTACAATCTCACTTGCAGAAGCTGAGTATTCATCAACAAGAACTATCAGTCGCCCTGTACGGAACTTACCGTTTCCTCTTGCCTTAAATTCTGTACGAGGGTTACGTCTGCCTTCAGTATAAACTATCAGTTCATCTTTCTCAAGGAGATTATTTACTATCTCGATAGCAGCATTCAGATAGCCTCCACCATTTCCCTGAAGGTCAAGTATCATATCCTTCATTCCTTGAGCCTGAAGTTTCTTAAGAGCTGCTTCAAATTCATCGGCAGTAGTCGCTCCAAATCTATTGATACGGATATAGCCTACCGACTTGTTTGCCATATATGCTGCATCAAGACTATGTACAGGAATTTTATCACGCTTCACATTAAAAGTCAGAAGTCCGTCTACTCCACGACGCATGATTTCGAGTTTGACTTTTGTGCCCTTAGGACCACGAAGACGGCGCATTATCTCATCCGTACTCATTTTAACCCCGGCTATTACTGTATCATTAACTTCTATGATACGGTCGCCTGCCAGTATTCCGGCTTTCTCGGAAGGTCCTCCCGATACTGGCTGTATAATGAATAATGTATCGGTTGCCATATTAAACTGTACGCCAATACCATCAAAGTTACCCTCAAGAGGTTCATTAAGTCTCTTTACTTCCTCAGCATCCGAATATGTTGAATGAGGATCGAGGTCTTCAAGCATCTTTATAATAGCATCCTCTACAAGTTTATCTTCATCCACCTTGTCGACATAAAGGTTGGCTATGGCAAATTCGGCCAACTGAAGCTTACGCGAAGGAGAATTGAGAACCTTGTTTTGTGCTGAAACCGTCTGTGTAGGAAATACCATTACGGCAACAAGCATAAGAATCATATATATCCTGCATAACTTCATAGATATCTTGTTTATTATATAATTTTTCATTCTTCTATCTTTATCTATAATTGTCAAATATTACAGTTCAATACCCTCAGGAAGGAATGGAGTAACATCTTTTCCATACTTCAGCAGTTCACGTACGATAGTAGAACTCACAGAAGTAAGCTCAGGTTCAGTAAACAGAAGTATAGTTTCTATTCCAGAAAGTTTTCTGTTTACATCAGCAATCGTTTCTTCATACTCAAAATCGTGCACAGTACGGATACCTCTCACAATGAATTTGGCACCACACTGATTGGCAAAGTCTATAGTCAACCCGCTGTAAGCTTCTACAGTTATTCTCGGTTCATCGGCAAAAAGCTTACGTATCATATCCAGACGCTTTTCTGTAGGGAACCAGGTACGTTTGCTTTCGTTTACACCTATTCCTATTACAATCTCGTCCATAAATGTAAGAGCACGTTTCACTACCGAATAGTGTCCTATAGTAAAGGGGTCAAATGTCCCAGGAAATATCGCTTTCTTCAAAACTTAATCTTTATTTGATATATTTATAAACTAAAACTTCTTATAGATAATGCTGTAAATTATCCTATATCTATTTACTCATTACCGGAAAGATTGACATCATCCTCCACCACAAGATTCTCGATAATAAAGCTCTGTCTTTCCATGGTATTTTTTCCCATATAGAATTCCAGCAGTTCTTTAACAGCATCTGTTTTACGTAGAGTGACCTGTTCAAGACGCATATCCTCACCAATAAAATTACGGAACTCATCTGGAGAAATTTCTCCAAGACCTTTAAATCGTGTAATTTCCGGATTAGGTCCCAATGCTTCTATTGCCTCAAGCCTTTCTTCATCGGTATAGCAATAACGTGTTACATAACTTCCTTTTTTCCTGTTGCGGACACGGAAAAGCGGTGTCTGCAAAATATATACATGTCCTTTTTTGATTAGATCAGGGAAGAACTGCAGGAAGAAAGTTATCATAAGCAAACGTATATGCATTCCATCCACATCGGCATCAGTTGCGACTATCACCTTATTATAACGGAGTCCGTCGAGGCCATCTTCTATATTAAGCGCCGCCTGAAGAAGATTAAATTCTTCATTCTCATACACCACCTTCTTGGTCAATCCGAATGAATTAAGCGGTTTACCACGTAAACTGAATACGGCCTGTGTATTTACATCACGACTTTTTGTGATAGAACCACTTGCCGAATCTCCCTCTGTTATGAATATCGCACTGTCGAGACGAGGATCCTTGTCATCATCCTTCTTTCCGCCACCCTTGACATCATTAAGATGAATTCTGCAGTCGCGCAACTTGCGGTTGTGCAAATTAGCCTTTTTTGCTCTCTCGCGTGCTATTTTTGTTACTCCTGCAATAGCCTTCCTTTCCTTTTCTGATTCCTGAATCTTCTGATGAAGGATTTCAGCCACATCAGGATGCTTATGCAGATAATTGTCGACATTTTCCTTGATAAAATCACCGACAAACTTATTTACACTCACACCAGACAATGGATAAGGATTTCCATCGGAATCTTTTTCAGGAGCCATAGACAAAGACCCGAGCTTAATCTTAGTCTGACTTTCAAATGTCGGTTCTATAACATTTATGGCAATGGCACCAACAAGTCCGTTACGAATATCCTGAAGATCGTAATTCTTTCCGAAGAATTCCTTTATTGTACGTGCTATATGTTCCTTAAATGCACTCTGATGCGTACCTCCCTGAGTTGTATGCTGGCCGTTGACAAACGAATAATACTCTTCTCCATACTGTGGACTATGTGTAAACGCTATCTCAATATCCTCTCCAGTAAGATGAACTATAGGATAGATTCCCTGAGCGGTCATATTATCATTAAGCAAGTCCTCAAGTCCGTTACGGCTTATTATACGATGTCCGTTATAATATATTGCCAGTCCCGTATTCAGATAAGTATAATTCCGGAGCATTGTTTCTATAAACTCCTGGCGGAAATGATAATTCAGGAACAGAGTATTATCAGGTTCGAAGAAAATATATGTTCCGTTCTCTTCAGAAGTAGGCCCGGTAGTATCACTTTTAAGCTCTCCTCTTTCGAAAACAGCCTCACGCATCTGCCCGTCTCGCACACTTCGTGCTATAAACTTAACACTTAATGCGTTTACAGCCTTGGCACCAACTCCGTTAAGACCTACACTTTTCTTAAAAGCCTTTGTATCATACTTTCCACCGGTATTTAGCATAGACACGGCATCAACGAGACTGCCCAAAGGAATACCACGTCCATAGTCGCGAACAGATACTCTGAGATTATCTTCCAAAGTAATGTCTATCCTCTTTCCTACTCCCATCTTGAATTCATCAATACTGTTGTCTACCACTTCCTTAAGGAGTACATAAATACCGTCTTCGGCCTGCGATCCATCACCCAAGCGACCAATATACATACCCGGACGGGTACGTACATGCTCCATGTCACTCAGATGACGTATATTCTCTTCGGTATACGAAACCTGAGGTTCGACACCATTATTGGTCTCCGAACTATTATTCAGCGATTCCGGTTTATTTATATTATGATTCAGTTCTTCCATTTCAATAAAAAAAAAATAAAAAAATGAAGTTCTAAAGGCTTACGCCAAAGGAAAAGAAAAAAGAAAAACAAACTATAGATTAAATATTTATATCTCTCTTATATGCACGGCGTCTCTTATGCTGCACCGATTCGAATGCACTCCATTGTGCCTGAACCTTCTTATTATCTTCAAGTTCAGGATTGCTTTCTCCATACTCAAATCCCATTTTCTTGAAAGTAGGAACCAGGTCATAGAAAAGCAATGCATTAACACCTTTACTCTGATATTCCTGTTTTACGCCCACGAGCAGCAAATCAAGTACCTTAGGTTTCTTAATAAACAATGCTTTAAGGAGATGGAACCATCCGAAAGGAAGCATTTTTCCTTTAGCTTTCTGAAGTGCGACAGAAAGAGACGGCATTGATATTCCCACTGCGACAAGCTCACCCGCCTGATCTTCTACAAGCGACACCATACGAAGGTCGATTATGGGAAGATACATCTTAACATACTGGTCTATCTGACCTTGAGTCATTTTAGAAAAACCGTATAAAGGTGCATAAGCTTCATTTATAAGATCAAAAATCTTCTGACCGTAATTCTTCTCATTAAGCTCTTTACGTGTAAGTTTCTTTATTTTGAGATTATACTTCTGAAGAATTATCTCTGATATACGGACAAACTTTTCCGGAAGTTTATCGGGGACAGTCAACTTGAACTCAACCCAGTCGGCTGCTTTTTCAAACCCCATTTTCTCCATGTGTACAGGATAATATGGATAATTATAAATAGTAGCCATAGTACTTAACTGGTCGTAACCTTCTACCAACATACCTTCGGCATCCATATCCGTAAAACCAAGCGGGCCGACCACTGTCTGCATTCCGCGTTCCTTACCCCATTTTTCAACTTCATTTATCAATGCTTCCGATACCTCCATATCGTCAATAAAGTCAATCCAACCAAAACGTACCTCTTTCTTGTTCCATGTTTCATTGGCACGGTTGTTTATAATTGCTGCAACACGTCCCACAAGCTTTCCTTCCTTATAGGCCAGAAAATATTCTGCTTCACAAAACTCAAATGCTGCGTTCTTGTCCTTTCTGAAAGTATTCAGCATATCATCATAAAGATCGGGAACTGAATATGGATTGTTTTTGTATAATTCGTAATTGAAACGAATGAAAGAGTGCAGTTCTTTCTTCGTTGATACTTTTTTAATGATAACGGCCATTATTGTATTTTGTTTTTTGAAATTTCGCTGTAAAGTTAGTATTTTTTGGACTAATTTTATACGAATTAGCATAAAAAAAGCAACCAGAAGGCCAATGTCCCTTGGTTGCTTTTCTTTATAAGTAGTCTTTGTAATACCTTATCTCATTTCTGTATAAGGGATCTTATCCATATCATTATAGTCGAGATTTTCACCTGCCATACCCCAGATAAACATATAGTTGCTTGTTCCGGCTGCTGCATGGATAGACCATTCGGGCGACATGATAGCCTGTTCGTTAGACAACCATACGAGACGTTCTTCCTGTGGTTCGCCCATCAGATGGCAAATCATATTACCTGGTTTCACATTGAAGTAGAAATATGCTTCAATTCTACGTGCATGTGTATGTGCAGGCATTGTATTCCATACGCTTCCAGGCTTAAGTTCGGTCAGTCCCATCTGCAACTGACAAGGACCTTCTTCCATTACATTCTTCACAATCAGCTGGTTGATTACACGGTCGTTACTGTCTTCCATTTTGCCGGCCGGGAAAGAATTGGACTTGAGTGTTCCCTTACGTCCGTCTATTGTAATGTGCTGTGTCTTGTAAGACTTGTGTGCTGGAGCCGAATTAATATAGAACTTGGCAGGATTAGAAGCGTCCTTACTCTTGAATGTAACCTTCTGGTTGCCGCTTCCTACATAAAGAGCTTCCTTGAAATTAAGATTGTATTCCTTACCGTCGACTGTAACTACTCCCTCACCACCAATATTGATTACTCCGAGCTCACGGCTGAAGAGGAAATAAGGAGCCTTCAGTTCATCTATAGTTTCAAGAGTAAGTTCCTTGTTTACAGGCATTGCGCCACCGAAGATAAAACGGTCATACATAGAATATGTAAGATTTATTTCATCGGCTACAAGGACCTTCTCCATTACAAAGCTCTCACGAAGACGCTGTGTATCATATGTTTTCACATCACGCGGATGACATGCTGTCTGAATATTGACACTCGAAATCTGGGCATTGGCTCCGGCTACTGAAGCGGCGCCAAAAATCAAAGCCATTAATGTTTTCTTCATAAAGATATATTTTTTATTTGTTTTTACTGTTTTTATTTGTCACTCTGCAGAATTGCCGTTGCTGCTTTCTCTGATTATCCTTCTCCTGTTTACTATTGCCATGAAAAGTGTAAAGGCTACAAGCACAGCTGTTCCCACGTACTTGAAATTATAAATACAGTGGAATATTACCCATGAGAATATGCTTGAAGCGAAATCGAGGGCGCCACCCTGGAATCCATCCGGTATTTTTACGGCTGCATCACCTGTACGGGCATACACATCCTGTGCGGCCTGAGTAAAGAAAGGAGCAAGGTCTGTTACAAAATAAAGACCT
Source organism: Phocaeicola sp. (assembly GCA_034094155.1). Classification (GTDB taxonomy): domain Bacteria; phylum Bacteroidota; class Bacteroidia; order Bacteroidales; family Bacteroidaceae; genus Phocaeicola. Next base: position 14,493 of record JAXEBI010000184.1, on the reverse strand, counting down.
ACTATCAGGGCTGTCAGTCCTATTATAAATGTCTTTGGAACATTTCCTTTTGTGATTGGAAGAACCGCAGGAAACAGATAGAACATTCCGGCAAGCGAAGCAAGCGGAAGGAACATATTGCCGGGAAGGACAACAGAAAGGAAAAGTGTTACAGGGATAAGAAGCAGTGAAACCACAAGAGTTGTAGGATGTCCTATCACCAACGCCGGACTCATACCTATATTAAGGCTTGCGGCATTCTTGAACTTGCGTCCTATAAGCTCGCGTGTAGCATCTGAGATTGGACGAAGACCCTCTATGAAAAGAGATGTGATACGAGGAATAAGCTCCATAACAGCTCCCATCTTTATTCCAAGACCAAGTATTGAGGGTATTCCGTCTCTGAACTCATTGAAATCGCGGCATGACAGTATTCCTATACCACAACCCACTATAACTCCAAGGAAAAGCGGATCACCCATAATGCCGAATTTACGTTTCATACCGTCGGCATCGATATTAAGACGGCTGAATCCGGGTATCTTGTCAAGTATCTTGTTTACTACTATTGCAAACGGCACAAAACCCTGGCAGAATGGTTGCGGTATGGAAATTCCGTCCATCTTCTCATAGTACGACTGAAACTGACGGGATGTCATATCGGCCATGATAAGGGTTATTATATAGCAGATGACAGCAGCAAAAAAGCCCCATCCAATACTGTCTGTAGCAAAATATACTACCGCACCGATGAAGGCAAAATGCCAGTAGTTCCAAAGGTCGATGTTTACTGTCTTTGTGGTCTTGGTAAGAAGCATAAGAATGTTTACTGCAAGACACACTGGTATTATAAATGCACCCACCGAAGTATTATAAGCCACAGATGCGGCAGCAGGCCATCCCATATCGAAAATACCAAGACTCAGACCATAAATTTCGGTTACCTTTTTAAGTGGTCCTCCGAGACTGGAAGTAAGAAGCGAGGTCACTACCGACAGGCCTACAAAACCTACTCCCACAAGAAGGCCGCTCTTAAGGGCCTTGCCGAACTTGATTCCTATACATACACCGAGAATGGTAAAAAGCACAGGCATCATTACGGCAGCTCCAAGTCCTATTATATAACTAAAAACCTGTTCCATAAATAATTAAACAAATGGTTAAATAATTGTCTTTCTCTTGATTTTAATTTAGTGAACTTATTTTCAGAACAACTATAATAATTATTTTATGCTCACCTTTAAAGGATGTGCCAAATTATACGAGTATCCCTTAAGATAAATATTCCATGTATCAGCATCAGGCATATCACCTTTGCTCCAACCGCTTCCCCAATAATAGCGGTATATACTGCCGGCTGTATATTCACTATAGCCAAGCACATGTCCTATAGCATCCGATTTTGCATTCTCAAACATTTGTACTCCCATATCCGATACCGGTTTTTGGAATACCGCTCCTACGTATATAACGCCATTGCCGGCTTTCGGATTATTTGTAGAATCGGCGTATGCCATAAAATTGTTCTCACTGTCGGTGAAATAGCCGTCAGGATTCTGTGAATGAAGGACTATACCTGTAACCAAGGTTTTGGCAGTGCTGTCACCAAGTCCGCTATAGCTCACATCAGTACGGTTGAGATAAGAACCTTTGTCGAGTGTGATGATACGGGTTTCCACAACATTGGAATCGCAACCTACCACCATCGGATTATATACTAATTTTGCAGTAAAGCGAAGAGGTCCGTTATCAAGTACCTCACATTCTTTATAACAGTAAGGATATACAATAGCAGAATCAACCATAAAGGCAGTAGTTCCGCCACCGAGAGTAGGACCTACATTATAGCAGTCCATTCCGTTTCCATGGTCAACATGATATGATATGGAGCGGTAAATGCTGTCGGCTTCACTGTGGCGTCCTTCTTTTCTGAGAGCACGCATACGTGAAGCGGCAATTGTATCGAGTTCCATCCTATATCTCTCTTCCACTACCGGCTCGGCAACACTCTTTGTAAGAATATCATATCCGAATCCCTTGTCACCTCTTTTCTGGAAAGCAGGTCCGTATGTACGATAGGCTGCTTTATCATTCTCCCATGCAAGGTCGTCAAGACGTTCCGGATAAATACGGCCACAAGTTATTGTATCAGAAGAGACAGCTGTAAATGTATCCTTATCTGAAGATATTTCAGAACAACTTACACTATAAACAGCCGATGAACCAGCCTTTACGTCTGCCGGGAAAATAAGATATCCGTCGTATGTAATCTGGCAGGGAACAGGACTTCCTGTACCATCTGTTACAGAGACACTTCCAGATGACATACCCAACTTCGACCGGATGTCGGACATACTTATTTCTACCATCTCTCCTTTACGGTCGGATGTTCCGCTGTTTTCTACTACAACATCAACACTACCACCATTTACAGAGCATCCTGCCAGCCCTATACAGGTTAACAGGATGTTCAAAATGTTCATTGTTTTTCTATTTAGGCCCATAATTATTATCTATAATTATTTTGGCTGCTTACCTATATAAGCAAGAATACCTCCGTCAACATAAAGTACATGACCATTGACAAAGTTTGAAGCGTCTGAAGCGAGGAATACTGCAGGGCCCATCAGGTCTTCAGGAGTTCCCCAACGTGCAGCAGGTGTCTTAGCAACAATAAATGCATCGAAAGGATGACGTGAACCGTCTGGCTGAGGCTCGCGCAAAGGAGCAGTCTGAGGAGTTGCAATATAACCAGGGCCGATACCGTTACACTGGATATTATATTCACCGTATTCAGAAGCGATGTTACGTGTAAGCATCTTCAAGCCGCCTTTTGCTGCAGCATATGCAGAAACTGTTTCACGTCCAAGTTCACTCATCATAGAACAGATGTTTATAATCTTTCCGTGACCTTTCTTTATCATTGAAGGAATTACAGCCTTTGATACGATGAAAGGAGCATTCAAGTCAACATCGATTACCTGACGGAACTCAGCTGCCGACATTTCGTGCATTGGGATACGCTTGATGATTCCGGCATTGTTGACCAAAATATCAATTACACCAACTTCCTTTTCTACTTGAGCAATAAAAGCATTGACAGCATTTTCATCTGTTACGTCGCAAACATAACCATGAGCTCCAATGCCCAATTCCTTGTATGCTGCAAGACCTTTATCAACAAGTTCCTGCTTTATATCATTAAAAACTATTGTTGCACCTGCCTGTGCAAAAGCTGTTGCGATAGCAAAACCAATACCGTATGATGCACCTGTTACCAATGCAATCTTACCTTCCAAAGAAAAATTTACCATAATATTTATTTTAAGTTTAAGTTTAATGTCAAGCCGACTTTCTATAATCTCGGAAAATATATTATACTCATATTTATTTTCCGAGTGCAATATTACTAAAACAGATTATATTATATGTATAAATTTTGTTCATTATAGTTGTATAATTTGTCTTATTACATCCTAATTACACATTATTGACTAAATTCCTGTGTCTACTGGTTTCTTGTCCGGGAAATTAGGACTATACAGTACAGTTCTTTTCAGAATCTGCAATTTTCCGTCTTTAACAAATTCATCTCCCCTTTCGGACAAATGATTTATCATTTCATTACGAAGTTCCGAAAGAATCTTTCTGTATTTCTTTTCAGCAACAACATTAACAAGTTCTCCTGGATCTTTTGTCAGATCAAACAACTCTTCTTCCCCTGTAGAGAACCTCCACACATACTTGATTTTTCCATCTGTCAAAGCACACCAGTAATTGTCATTACTGTAGCATGTAGCGTGTTCAAGGTCTATATACTTACGCCATTTGCCTTCATTGCCATTCATCAGACCAAGAAGTGATTCTCCATCCATACCATCAGGAATCTCTGCACCTGCCACATCAAGAAATGTAGGAAGTAAATCTCTCAACTCCACAGGACTATAATTCTTACCACCTTTTCTGAATTTATAACTCTCAGGCCACTTTACTATATAAGGTATATGTACAGAACCCTCATAAGGATAAGTTTTCCTCCAGTGATTATGATCGCCAAGCATATCACCATGATCGGACACATAACATATTATAGAGTTTTCATACATCCCTTCCTCCTTTAAAGCCTGAATAATTTTTCCTATTTCTTCATCTATAAATGTAACATTGGCATAATAATGCCTTCTTGAGTTTTCAGCATATTCAAGTCCGAAATTAGCGTATGGTGCATCACTTGCCGCATCTTTCTCATCGATAGGCTTTGAATAATCTTTATCCTTACACCATTCACCGATAAATGGTTTCTGAACATTCTTTCCTTTATACATATCGGCGAATCTTTGTGGCGGATCATACGGACTATGTGGTCGGGCAAATGATATTTTCAAAAATAACGGCTCGCCATTGCCATTTTTGTGATTCTTAATCATCTGACAAGCCATATCCCCAGTCCATGCTGTTGGATGCAACTCTTCGCCTAATTTATATATAGCCGCACCATGGTCATTCCATCCGATTCCTGTAGAATCCGGATTTAGTCCTGGAGCATGCATATTAAACCATAAACGATAATCGCTTATAAAATCAGGAGACTCTACACGGCCGCTTTCATCAACTAATGTTCCATGAAAGCCATGCAATGCTTTTTGTGGGAACCAGTGCATTTTCCCTATACCAAAAGTAAAATACCCTGTATCACGAAGCATCTGCGGCATTTCAAACTTATACTTTAAGCCTACCCGTCCGTAACCAAGCATACCATGATGCCAGGGAGACAGTCCTGTAAGCAAGCCGGCTCTTGCTGGAGTACTGCTTGGAGTTGATGAATAGCCGTTCATAAACAAAGTTCCATCGGCTGCCAGTTCATCCAAATATGGTGTCTGGATATACTGGTTGCCCATACAGTGCATGGCATCTCCTCTATGCTGATCTGATATTATCAGAATTATATTAGGCTTACTTTGTGATAACGCATTATTTGCCAAAAATGGGAAGGAAGCAGTCACTATCATTGCAGCCTTCAATATTTTATTGTTTTCCATGGTTTTATATAGTTATATAATGATTAATACATTGAGGTTATAGTCTAAAAGACTGAGTGGCACCTAAATAGACAGGATTCACAGATGGAACAAACTCTACAGAATGCGATGTTTTATGTTTTCCTTTTAATAATTGTATTTCTATCCTTATTTTATCTGTTTTCTGACCCGGATCTGCTACATGAATAATTGGATGGCCTGAAGCAAGACCTTTAATAATCAAAGCACAAGGCCTGTCAACTTTTATTCTGATATTATCAGCTTCCAGTTCTCCGGGATTAAAGAATACTGCTTCATATATTCCAAGTGATTTATGAGCCACACAATGTATGTCATCGCTATTCGATAATATATGTATATTATTCTTGCGAATATACTGTTTAATATCCTTTTCGTTCTTCATATTAGGGGCAACTATATAAGAATATTTGCCATTCTGTGGTTTTGTACCATGATCTATGCATAATGTAAAGACTTCTTTTTCTATTTTACTCTTATCGCTTATACTATTGTTTATATCGTACCATGTGCCTGTCTGCAAAGAAACTGAACTTATAACCTTACCTCCATGTGGGAATATGTATGCAATACTGTCGTGCATCACCCACTGGGGATTATCCACACAATTATTTCCTCCAAGTATCATCTTAGACTTTCCGTTACAGGAAATTACAGGCTCACCATTCAATAATGTCTGATTTACAGTGGTATATATATCCTTGTCGGATGAAGAATTTATACCGGAACCAAGACAGACAATTTCATCATCAAAAAAGAACCATGATTTTCTGGCACCTGTGTTTATACCCTTGTAATCATCATAATATGCATATGTAGTAACTCCATAAATAGAATCAGAGACTCCTCCGGCAAATTCAGAGATTCCCGGTGTCTGCCAGTCACTCTTCGCCAAAGGTATTTCATCCATTTGAGGAGATGTTATCCCCGGTATACGGGACCAGTTCCATACAGGGAAAATTCCATCATATTCATCACCACGTCTGACTATATTTGTGCATCCGTCCGACATAAAATAAGTCTTCAGATTCTCACCATTGCCGTATTCACATCTCATAGTACGCGTAGAAACCATCCTGACATCAAATGTATATCCGGGACGCACATGTAATGTATAGTCGCCTCTGAAATAATGTGTATGGAAGGGCTTGACTGCATAACCAGACGGTTTTCTACCTTCCAGTCTTTCTATTATATCACTATATTCATTTGCATGTTCCTTATCAAGAACAGCCATTCTTCTGGCAAACAAGGAAGTAAATGATTTGTCGGGCACCCCCGGACGACTCACACTTCTTCCCATAACATCAAACAACATATACTTACCTCTGATGGTGGGATAATATGTCTCACGCATAAACTTACTTATAATCTGAAGTTTATCTTCCGGAATAGAGAATCTCGTGCCATGAGCATACATTGCTACCTGAGTTACACCCTTGAGAATCTCATCGCCATATCCACCTATATACAACTGCCTTCCATGCTGGAAATTACTGTTATCATACTGAAAACCTTCTTTTGTTGTATATACTATCGGACTATATACATTATTCATAGCATATTCGAGTGTCTTGCTGTCTTTAAGAAGACATGCACGATATATCCAGTGTAAAGCAATATCCGTACGGTTTGCTCCAGTCCATTTTGCAGGATCACCTCCATCTGTCTTCATACGCTCAAGTATCTTGTTTTCAAGTTCTTCAGGCAGTTGTCTGTCACCAGAGCGCATCTGGATAAGCAAAACGCCCAACTTTTGTGGTTCTGCTATCTGATTATACCACCAGTTGTGACACCAAGGATTGCGATTATGCCAATATTCAAGTCCCTTTCTTATTTTATCAAACAAGGCCTCATCCTTATAATACTTATTTTGAGGATTAGTATACGCAAAAGCAAAATCATACAGTCTGTCAATGTGTACAAGCGGAGGCCAATGTGTACGCTGGATACTTGAATAGTCGACATCAACAAACAGGCCACTGTCATTATCAAATTTATCTAATTCACTGTCAATTGATGGATTAGACTTAAAATCCTGACGGATTTTTTCCATCAACATTTCAAATTCATTATTTACATTATCATTATTGTCCCCTTTCTCAGCTCTTTCTTCAATATTAGGATTATCAGTAATATTGCCATCAGTATTTTCAGCCAATAAGGGAGAAAGATAAGAAGGAAAGATAATTAAAAACGCTACAGAAATAAGTAATATGTTTTTCATGATTAATAATTTATTTAAAATGGTAATCTATAACTTTTATCTACAAATTATTTCAACAGGAGTTCCTTTTTTATTACCGACAGGCAAGATTACACTATACTCTTTTCCATTAACATCTATAGTAATTGATTCTTTCTCCTGTGTCGGATCACAACAAAATACTGAAATATAATCATTATTTTCACTCACTGAGATTTTATATAAACCAGGGGTTCTGAACTTTATATCAACAGAAGAAGAAATATGTAATTCCGATGCTTGAGATACCGAAGCCCAACACACTGACTTACTACCTATATATACAGCCTGAATACCCTCATCATTTTTCAAGACATTATAATCAGAAATATTAAACTTCTCAAGTGTCTTCTCATCTGTATCAGGCAATATCGCATAACAGTAAGAAGAAGAGTCTGGATTCATTCCATGATCAATATAAATAGAAAACAGTTCTCCTTCAATTATCTCATCATTCTGCATTTGCATAATATCTTTCGGACTTCCTGAAGATTTTATTGCACCTGCATAACATTTATTACCAGAATTACAGTAAAGATTATCTCCATTATTCCATATCACATATCCGACATTATTATGCAATATTCTCAGATTATCAGAATCATTGAATTCTTTTAAAAGTCCGGGGTTATCATATTCATTTACATTATTCCGTCCCTTATTATCTAATATTTCATAGTTACCTCTATACCAGCACTGTTCAACAGAAGTTGTAACATTCAAGGCAGAATCAGATGATATACCTGCACCTAAACATAAAACCACTGAATCCAGAAATATCCATGACTTATTGGCTTTCAATCCATCCCTTCTAAGATGAAAAGTACTTATGCCATTGGTCCCATCCGATAACCCACCAACAAATCTGGAATCATTTCTCGGATAATATGCATTTTTCAATAATGGCATAGCCGAATTATCAGAATAACAAGTCACTCCAGGCAATTTTCTCCAATCCCACAACGGAAATATATCAAGATACTCATCACCCGTTTTATATACATATAGTGCTCCGTCACCCATATAATAGCCCTTCATATTGTCACCATTCATCATTTCTGCACCTAAAACTCTTTGTGAAGCCATTTTTAGCGATGCCATCCATCCGTTCCTACGGCATATAGTATAATCAGACTGCCAGAAATGATTCAATCCGGTAAACTGGTTTTCTTCAGTAAAGCAATTGTTAATGATCTCATTCTCAATAGAATCACTGCATCCTAAATCAGATACAGCAAAAGCCACACTCAAAGCCTTATGTACCGGTGCAGATACGAAAAGCTGTCTTCCCAATGCATTAATATCCATCTTTCCATTCCATATTATCCACTGATAGCCTTTAGTTATTAATGATGAAATAATATCAAGCTGTTCAGTGGTAAAAGATATAGATGTACCTGAAAGAACTCCCGAAAGCAGACTCATTGTATAGATATATGCCAACCCGTAATTTCCGAACTGCTGCTGTGCTCCATGCTGATGAAAACACCAGTCGTCTTTTATTCCCTCTTTTCCACCGGTAACAATCTCAGAAACGATTATATCTTTAGCATTTCTAACAAGTTGGAAATCATCTTCCAGAATTCCACGCATCATAACATTCGCAGCAAGCCATACTTTATTCTGTCCGGTCATCCCGAATTTAGAGTTTTTCATAAGCTCAACAGCCTTGTCGAGTTCTGTTTTATTCATATTATCCTTAAAAAGAATAAAAGCAGTACCCAATGTGCGAGGTACTCCTATCTGATTATACCACCAATTTGAACAGGTCAGTTTCTTTTCAAACCAAAAGTTCATGGTATTATGTATGGCATTTTCTACTACAGAAGAGTTATAATGTCGAGAAGTCTCATTCTTAAAAGCTATTACAAGTTCAAGAATACGTTCACAGTGTAATCTTGGAATCCATCCAGACCTTTGTTCATCATAATAGTCAATATCACTCCATGAACCGTCATGACATATTTTGCTCAAATAGGCTTCAATTCTGTCATAACTGTAGGGAACTCTTTGTTGCAATTCAACCACAACCCTGTCGGACACATCATATCCAGGCTGATTGTCTATAAGATATTTCATCAAATTACTATCAGATGTAGTGCAATATAATCTGTGAAAATTATTCCTTATTATAGAAAGATCTTTTGCTGTATCAGAAAAAGCATAAAAAGGAGTTAACAGAAAGAAAAAAGCTATCAACAAATAATCATTAATTATTCTCATTTTACATGTATTTATAAGACACAAACAGACTTCTGCAAAAATACATTATTAAAACCAATAAAGCAGGCAATCTTAGATTAAAAGATTACCTGCTAATATTTTATTTATTAATATCCTGGATTCTGTGGAAATTCTGCTCCTGTATTCAAATCAATAATATATTGAGGAATAGGCAACAAAAGATTATGTTCATCCATGTGGGCCGAATAACTATTATATTTCTTTACTCTTTCCAACCATTTACCAGTTCTTGCTAAAGTAAATCTTCTTAACTCCTCTCCTATGAGTTCTCTAATTCTTTCATCCAACAAGAAATCCATGGTAACCTGACTGCTTGAAATTTCAGATGCACCTGCACGTTTTCTAACTTCATTAATAGCATCTTTTGCTCCATCATAGTCATTAAGTTGAATACATGCCTCAGCTTTTAACAAGTAAGTCTCAGCCAAACGGAATTTTATCCTATCTTTATTACTTCCAGTATATTGTAAATCATCAGCTTTACCATAAAAGAACTTGGTTATTACAGGATATATTTGATTCTTTTCCCTTGTTGATTCAGTAATTGGAGCTTCCTTACCCAACAAATCTGGATATTGAGGGTCATTATAATACCAGTGACGTTTTATATTATATTCAGAATTTCTGATATCACCTTCATCATAAAAATCTTTATTATCCTCTATCCACCATGACAAAGGAACTATTTGTGCCAATCCACGTCCTCCTAAAGTATCTGCAAGAACAAATCCTTGTAATTTATCCCAATATCTAGGATTCCATGCTCTTCTGGTCCAATCTTCGCTTGATCCACCTCCACCGTCAGTTTTATATTCCAACTGCATAACCCATATACTTTCCATATTTCCTGAAGTTCTGTTCTGATTGTTCTCTGCAAACATATCATAGAAAACATCACCAGGCATGTCTTTATATTCTCCAAAACGTTCGTTTTGCTGCATCAAATGAAAATAACCGCAATTTATTACTTCATCAGCTTTCTTCTTAGCATCATCATATTTGCCAGCCATCAAGTAGACTTCAGATAAAAGATGTTTGGCAGCCCAAGTTGTAAGTTTTCCAGGTTCAACCTTATCGGGATCAGTAGGAAGATTATTTTCTGCGAATATTAAATCTTCAATCATTTTATCTAATACCTCATTTTTAGGGGTACGAGTAAAATCTGTTCTATAATCAGTTTCTATTTTTTCTACAAAAGGGACATCACCATATAAATATACTAAATACCTATAAGCATATGCTCTGAAAAAACGTGCTGTTGCCTGATACAATAATTTATCCGACTCATTATCCCAGTTTGTATTAATTTCTGAATATTTCAATAATTCATTAGCTGAAGAAATTAATCCATATCCCCAGTTCCAATACGAAACCACAAAAGTTGTAGAAGGAGTATAAGATAACTTTTCAAAAGGAGTTAACGAACCATCCATCTGTTGTCCCTGATGTACAATATCAGTGGCAATCTGAAACATTTCATAAGGACAAGCTTGGCCTTGAGAAGCTGTTGCACCTCCCCATGTATTAAACTCTGAACGTGCCCATCCATATAAGCCGGTTGCAGCAAGTTCAAAACCATAACTACTATTATAGGTATTATCAGGTCCAAGTGTACTCTTCATTTCTTCATCTAAAAATCCGGAACATCCTGTTCCTGCAAAAGTAACAGCAGATAATATTGCTGAAATAATTATATGTCTCATATTTATTTTTTTATTAGAAAGTAACATTTAATCCAAACATATAAGAACGAGCAGTTGGGTATCCAACTACTACACCCTTTTCATCATCATTTGCTTTAGCATTATCATAATTCAAAGCATTCTTCACATTACTGAATGTACAAACATTATTAACACTTAAATCAACTTTCATGGCTGTTATACCAAGTTTATTGATGAAAGATTTTGGTAAATTATATCCAAGAGTAATATTCTTCAACTGTACAAAATTCATCTTCTTGTAGAAAGAATGTTTCTCATAAGGAACATATGCAGGTGAAGTCATTTCGTTAGTTGGATTACTTTCTGTCCAATAATCCATACCACTCAGATAATTAAATTCAGGCATCCATCTGTCAAAGTTCATATCATGCATTTGTCTCCATTGTCCAAATACTCCATTCAAGACAAAAGACATATAAAAATCTTTATATGTAAAGTTATTAGTCATAGACATAAGGAAACTTGGAAGTTTAGATCCTATAATCTTTTTGTCATTAGCTGTAATTACTCCATCTTTATCTGTATCTTCTAGTTTTGCAGATCCAGGAACAGCTCCTTTCTGTATTTCCTTCCAATCATCAGTAAAATATCCCCACTTCTCACTAATAACATTACCTTGTTCATCTTTTTCTACCAAACATTTCCATCGTGGGTCATCCGACTGCCATGTTCCTACAACATTATAATCATAATAAACATTAGTAGGTTCTCCAATAAACCATTTATTTGTTATATCATCTTTACCATTTTCTTGAAGCTCAACAATTTTATCGCGATTCAATGAGAAGTTTACATTAGTTTTCCATACAAAATCTTTGGTATCAATATTTACAGAATTAAGTGCTATTTCAATACCGACATTACGGGTACGCCCTATATTATCCAATATACTCTTATAACCATTCATATAAGGAACAGTACGGTTCATCAACAAATCTTTAGTATTGGCAACATAAAAATCAATATTACCACTTAGTCTTCCATTAAAGAAACCAAAGTCAATACCAGTATTGAATGTATATGTTGTCTCCCATCTTAGATTTGGATTACCTACACCATTTACAGGCAAATAAACGCCATTTACAGTACTACCTCCATCTCCCCAAATATATTGTGTTAAACTTAATCTGTCCAAAGTCTGATATGCATTAATACCCTGATTTCCATTGGCACCATAAGAGACTCTTATTTTCATCATATCCAACCAATCTCTTGTATTTTCCATAAAGTCTTCAGATGAAATGTTCCAGGCAGCAGCGGCAGAAGGGAAAAAAGCATATTTATTATTGGCTCCAAAAGCAGAATATCCATCTGAACGTCCTGTCAAGGTCAAAAGATATTTGCCTGCATATGCATAATTCAATCTCACCATATAAGATAATAGTGCCGTTTCTGTTAATGATGACTTTAGTGTTTTATTCTTCTCACCACCAGCCATATTGTGGTATCCTCCTTCATCATTAACAAAACTATCAGCAGATTGACTTGAATACTGCTTACTTGTCTCCTGAACAGAGAATAGGCCTGTAGCATCAATCTTATGATTACCAAAAGTCTGTGTATACTTCAGGATGTTTTCCCATGTATAATCCCAATAATGGGTATTATCAATAGAAGCAGAACCATTAACTTTACTTCCTGACAAAGTATTTCGTCCGTAATAAGTTCCTGAGAAATTATTTCTATAGTTATATCCAAAATTTGTACGGAAACTAAATCCTTTAGGCAAAGTAATATCTGCAAAAGTGGATATGAATACATTTCTATTCGTCTTATCTTTTATAGCATTACAGTCGGACATTGGATTTGAAAACAGAGTATTTCTCGACATTGGATAATATTCCAAATTTCCTTCTTCATCTTTATAGGTTCCAAAAGGACTCATTTTCAAACCAGCTTCCAAATAAGGTAATTGACCGCCAAATTCTTTTTGTACAGCTTGCATACTCATACCAACTTTTAGCCAGCTACCTAAATTCTGAGATATATTTAATGACATATTAGTACGCTTCATACCAGTATTATTAACAACACCATCTTGTTTCAAGTGTGATAAAGAAGCCATATAAGTGGTACTTTCAGTTCCACCGGTCAAAGAAATCTGATGGTTTGTAACCAAAGCCTGTCTGAACATCACATCTTGCCAATTTGTAATATTGCCAGATTTATAATTGGCAAGCTCGTCAGCTCCTAAAACAGTTTCAGGTGTTAACTGATCGTAAGGTGTACCATTTTTAAGATGATTAAAGTCATAAAGGTATTGTAAATATTCATCCCCATTCATCATGTCAAGACGTCGTTCTGGCTCAGCTAAACCAACTTGTCCTTTATATGTGACAGTAGCCTTACCAATACGTCCCTTCTTTGTCTGAATAAGAATTACTCCGTTTGAACCTCTTGAACCATAAATTGCAGCAGAAGATGCATCCTTTAATACAGAAAGACTTTCAATTATCTCAGGATCAATATCTCCCAACGATCCACTATATGGTATACCATCCATAACAATTAACGGATCATTACTTGCTGTTAAAGAATTGTTACCTCTAATTCTCAATGTTTGATCTTCACCAGGCTGAGCATTTCCCGCAGAAATATTAAGACCAGGAATTTGTCCGGCAAGTTTATCCATCAAATTATTTGTAGACACAAGGCCAAGTTTTTCTTCTCCAACGGCAGTAATACCACCTGTAAGGTCAGCTTTTCGCTGAGAGCCATAACCTACTACTACAACTTCATCCAATGTCTCAGAATCCTCAACCAAGACTACATTAAATTGTGTTTTTCCTGAAACCTTTAACTCTTGTGGTTTATATCCGACAAAAGAAATTTGAATTATTGCATCCTCTGGAACATTAGATAAAGTGAAATTACCATCTAAATCGGTAATTACACCATTTGTTGTTCCTTTAACAAGCACATTAGCACCAATAATTGGAGCAACCTTATCACTTACATTACCTGATATTGTTTTTGTATTCTGCATAATAGATTCTACAGAAAAATCAGGTTCTGTGACATTAGCAACCATATCTAAACTGGGAGCTATAAAAACAGAACAAAACAATAATCTTTTTGAAATGTCAAAAAATGTTTTTCTTTTTTGTTTCATTGTATATTAATTTATAATTATAATTTTGTATAAACTTACAACATCAGGAAGTGGAATAAGGCCGATGTTTCATTAATCCTTAAGATTGTATATCATGTTCAGTCCCCACTTCTTTACATCCAAAACCGGATA
>JAXEBI010000183.1:0-3861 GCA_034094155.1 Phocaeicola sp. | reverse complement strand
ATTACGACTGTCGTATTCGACCGTAATGGTTACTTGTATCATGGGAGAGTAAAAGAAGTAGCTGATGCTGCTCGTAACGGTGGACTTAAATTTTAATGAATTATGGCAGTTAATAATAGAGTTAAGATCACTAACGATATTGAATTAAAAGATAGATTGGTTGCTATCAACCGTGTTACTAAAGTTACAAAAGGTGGTAGAACTTTCAGTTTCTCAGCTATTGTAGTAGTAGGTAACGAAGATGGTATCATCGGTTGGGGACTTGGTAAAGCAGGTGAAGTAACTGCAGCAATCGCTAAAGGTGTTGAAGCTGCAAAGAAAAACCTTGTACGTGTTCCTGTATTGAAAGGTACTGTTCCTCACGAACAGACTGCAAAGTTCGGTGGTGCTGAAGTATTCATCAAGCCAGCTTCAACTGGTACCGGAGTGGTGGCTGGTGGTGCGATGCGTGCTGTTTTGGAAAGTGTTGGTATTACTGACGTTTTGGCTAAGTCTAAAGGTTCTTCTAACCCTCACAACTTGGTTAAAGCTACTATCAATGCTTTGGCTGAAATGAGAGATGCTCGCATGGTTGCTCAGAACAGAGGTGTAAGTTTGGATAAAGTATTTAGAGGATAAGGAGGAAGAACATGTCAACTATAAAGATTAAACAAGTAAAGAGTAGAATTGGTGCTCCTGCAGATCAGAAGAGAACTTTGGATGCACTTGGTCTTCGTAAGATGAATCGTGTGGTTGAACACGAAGAAACTCCATCAATCCTTGGTATGATTGAGAAGGTTAAACACCTAGTTCAAATCGTTAAGTAATATATTGTTAATAATAAACGAATTTACAATATGAATTTAAATAATTTACGTCCCGCAGAAGGTTCTGTCAAGACTAGAAAAAGAGTTGGCCGTGGTGCTGGTTCAGGTTTAGGCGGTACTTCTACAAGAGGACACAAAGGAGCAAAATCTAGATCTGGTTATTCTAAGAAGATCGGTTTCGAAGGTGGTCAGATGCCTCTTCAGCGTCGTGTTCCGAAGTTTGGTTTCAAGAATATCAACCGTGTTGAATACAAAGCAATCAACCTTGATACTATCCAGAGCTTAGCTGAAGCTAAGAATCTTACTAAAGTTGGTATCAACGAATTGATCGAAGCTGGTTTCATTTCTTCTAACCAATTAGTGAAAGTTCTTGGTAACGGTAGTTTAACTACTAAGCTTGATGTAGAAGCAAATGCTTTCTCTAAGAGCGCAGTAGCTGCAATCGAAGCCGCTGGTGGTAATGCAGTAAAACTCTGATTAAATGAGAAAATCTATTGAAACATTAAAAAATATATGGAATATTGAGGATCTGAGAAAACGGATCCTCATTACTATATTGTTTGTTGCAATTTACCGTTTAGGTTCTTTCGTGGTTCTTCCGGGAATTAACCCTGAAATGTTGTCTAAATTGCACGAGCAAACTAGCGAAGGTCTACTTGCTTTGTTGAACATGTTTTCTGGTGGAGCTTTCTCTAATGCGTCTATCTTTGCATTGGGAATCATGCCATATATATCCGCATCCATCGTGATCCAGCTGTTGGCTATAGCAGTTCCTTATTTCCAGAAGCTTCAGCGTGAAGGTGAGAGCGGCAGAAGAAAAATCAATCAATATACTCGTATATTAACACTGATTATCTTAGTTTTCCAGGCTCCTTCTTATCTTATCAACTTGAAGTTCCAGGCAGGTCCTGCTCTTAATGCTTCATTAGATTGGACTTTCTTTATAATTACTTCTACCATCATTTTGGCAGCAGGCAGTATGTTTGTCTTGTGGCTCGGTGAAAGAATCACAGACAAAGGTATTGGTAACGGTATTTCCTTAATCATTATGGTGGGTATCATTGCCCGCTTACCACAAGCTTTCGGTGGTGAACTTGTTTCAAGATTGAATCTTACTGAAACTGGTGGTGTGATTATGTTTATCGTTGAAATAGTTGCTCTTCTTGCTGTAATCGCAGCAGCCATTTTGTTGGTGCAGGGAGTTCGAAAAGTTCCAGTACAATATGCTAAGCGTATTGTCGGCAACAAACAATACGGAGGTGCACGTCAGTATATACCTCTTAAAGTTAATGCTGCAAACGTTATGCCTATCATTTTTGCACAGGCTATTATGTTTATTCCTATTACAATTATAGGTTTCTCTAATACAGACAGCGCTACTGGTATTATGCGTGCATTGATTGATCACACAAGTTTTGCCTACAACGTGATTTTTGCATTGTTAATTATAGTATTTACTTATTTCTATACTGCAATTACAATCAATCCGGTTCAGATGGCAGAAGATATGAAGAGAAATAATGGTTTTATCCCAGGTATCAAACCTGGTAAACCAACAGCCGACTATATCGACTTGATTATGTCGCGCATTACTTTCCCTGGATCAATCTTCCTTGCAATAATTGCAATCCTTCCAGCTTTTGCAGGATACTTCGGTATTCAGGCAGAATTTGCTCAGTTCTTCGGAGGTACTTCTTTGTTGATCTTGGTCGGTGTAGTACTTGACACACTTCAGCAGGTAGAAAGTCACTTATTGATGAGACATTACGATGGCTTGTTGAGCTCCGGTAGAATAAGAGGTCGTTCTGGTAATGTTGCTGCTTATTAATAATAACTCCAATGATTATTCTTAAGACAGATGAAGAAATAGAGTTACTTCGACAGAGTAATCTCCTCGTGGGGAGAACTCTGGCCGAAGTCGCTAAAATGATAAAACCTGGTGTTACAACCAAACAACTCGACTCGGTGGCAGAACAGTTTATCCGCGATAATGGTGCGGAACCAACTTTTAAAGGTTTCCCTAATCCATACGGTTCACCTTTCCCTGCTACTCTTTGTACTTCGGTCAACAGTCAGGTTGTTCATGGAATTCCAAATGACATCCCTTTGAAAGAGGGTGATATTGTTTCGGTAGACTGTGGTACTTTACTTAACGGATTTTGTGGTGATTCCGCTTATACATTCTGTGTAGGAGAAGTTGCTCCTGAAGTTCTTCAACTTTTGAAGACAACAAAAGAAGCACTTTATAAAGGAATCGAAAATGCTGTTCACGGTAAACGATTAGGTGACATAGGTTATGCAGTCCAGTCGCATTGTGAAGCTCAGGGCTACGGAGTAGTAAGAGAGTTTGTCGGACATGGCATAGGACGCAAGATGCATGAAGATCCGGCGGTTCCAAATTATGGGCACAGAGGTTCCGGAAGCCTTTTAAAAAAAGGTATGTGTATAGCTATAGAACCTATGATAACATTAGGTGACAGAAAAATATTTCTTGAAGAAGACAGATGGTCGGTAAGAACTTGTGATAATAAGTTCGCTGCTCACTACGAACACACAGTTGCCGTAGGAATGGGAAAGGCCGATATCCTCTCATCATTTGAATTTATAGAACAAGTATTAGGAGATAAAGCAATTTAATATGGCAAAGCAATCTGCAATAGAACAAGATGGTACAATAGTTGAAGCATTGTCGAACGCAATGTTTCGTGTAGAGCTAGAAAACGGACATGAAATTACCGCACACATTTCTGGCAAAATGAGAATGCATTACATAAAAATCCTTCCAGGTGATAAGGTACGTGTTGAGATGTCACCGTACGATTTGTCAAAAGGAAGAATCGTTTTTAGATACAAATAAACAAATATAAGATATGAAAGTAAGAGCTTCATTAAAAAAACGTACTCCGGAATGCAAGATCGTTAGACGTAATGGCCGTTTGTATGTTATTAACAAGAAAAATCCTAAGTATAAACAACGTCAAGGATAATTTATTATTTTTGCAAAAAAAATAATTAGTATATGGCTATAAGAATAGTTGGTGTAGATTTGCCTCAG
>JAXEBI010000182.1:0-2745 GCA_034094155.1 Phocaeicola sp. | reverse complement strand
AAAGTGTGATGAACATATAACTGGTTTGGCGCTGCCAGGAGCATTTGTTGGTGACTATTTAAGTACCACACACAAAACACCTTGTATGACCAGTCTTGTTGCTGCAACAAATGCGGAGGTTCTGGTATGTGACTGTGAAGTACTTAATAAAGTATTCGATGAGGATAGAGAGCTTCATCAGCAGCTTTCAGATTTATTGTTCCATCATGTTTATAAACAATATTTGGATATGCACCGTTTTTCACCCAAGGAACGCTATATCGCTTTATTGAAAAGATGTCCTGATATTCTTCAAAATATCACGATTGGAGAAGTTGCTTCTTATTTGAATGTTACACCAACTTATCTCAGTCGTATCCGCAAAGAAATTACTTTTGAGAACAAATGATTTTATCAAATGAACGAGTTCAATACATACCTCAATAACTCAGACTATTCTTTAATTAAAGATTTATGCGAAAGGAAATGGGAAGTCCATACTTATCGAGAAGGAGATTATTTTATCCGTCAGCATGAGAAAAAGCGTTTTGCGGGATGGGTGGAAGATATTAATTGTCTGCTATGTTTATTGAATTATAATATCTAACTTTGCGCATAATCGTTATATTGATAATCACATTATAGAAATGGGTAATTTTAATTCTTTTATAGATAATTTAGATATGGATTTCTGGCATGAGATTTGTGCTAAGAATGGTAAACTATGTCGTTTCAAAAAGGGAGAATTCTTTGTGCAACGGGGAGATGTTATACAGTATTTGGGATTCGTAAAAGAGGGATATTTTAAATATGTCGTAACAGACTCAAAAGGCAATGAACATATAACCAGTTTGGCACTCCCTGGAAAGATTGTCGGTGACTATTTAAGTACTACACAAAAGATACCATGTATGACCAGTATTGTTGCTGCAACAAATGTGGAAGTTCTGGTGTGTAACTGTGATATACTCAATAAAGTATTCAATGAGGACAGAGAACTACATCAGCTATTTTCAGATTCATTGTTCCATAATTGTTATACGGAGTATCTGAATACACACCGTTTATCACCCAAGGAACGCTACATCGCTTTGTTGAAAAGATGTCCTGATATTCTTCAAAATATATCGATTAAAGAAATCGCCTCTTTTCTGAATGTTACACCAACCTATCTCAGCCGTATCCGTAAGGAAATTACTTTTGAGAGTAAATGATTTTATCATATGAACGAGTTCAATACATACCTAAATGACTTAGACTATTCTTTAATTAAAGATTTATGTGAAAGGAAATGGAAACTACAGACTTATCGTAAAGGAGATTTTTTTATCCGCCAGAATGAGAAAAAACGTTTTGCGGGATGGGTGGAAGATGGTACATTTCAATATACCCACATTGACGAAGAGGGAGAAGAACATATAGTAGGGTATTCGTTTACCAGAGAATATGTGTGTGACTATTCCTCATTAATGAAAGGCAGCTTGTCATTGGTAAGCATTCAAGCAATAACTGATTGCTCCGTTTATGAAATATCACACCATGATATGATTGAATATTGGGAAACAAATATGGAAACCCAACGGTTCGGAAGATGCGTAGCTGAAAATCTGTATGAAATGGTATATGAACGGCTGCTTGATTCGTATTGCAGCCCTGAAATTCGATACAAAATACTGATGGAGCGTTGTCCAAACCTGAAAGAAGCAGTTCCTTTGAAGAACATTGCTTCATTCTTGGGAGTCACTCCTGAAACAGTCAGTCATATACGCCGGAAATTGAGGAAGTAGCCGTATTTTTTAACATTTAGAGAAAAAGGTCTTGAAATATTTCAAGACCTTTTTTATTTATTATCACGTACTTTGCATTTAAAATCAGAATTTCAATAGGAATATAAACAGGAACCTTCTTTATAGCCATACCTGTAAAAGTGAAAATATGTCGCTTCCTATATTATCCTTGACAGAGTTTATGAGAAAGAGCAATGTCAATTTAATGCAATTGGAATATGATTCTGCTTGTAACTCTCAAATTAGTTTGAGAGTTGTGTCGATTTTGGTATGTACATTTGCATAAATATCTATCATGTTATGGCCTTAGATAAAAGTATGTTGAGAATTTTACTAAGTGTACTGTAATAAACAAAAATAATTGAGAAAGTCTAAAACTCAAAAATAACTGTAATATGAAAACAAAACATTTATTTGGAATACTAACGTTGTTCTCTTTTTTAGTGTCGTGTACAGAACAGCAATGTATAATTCATGGAACAACTACTGGTGTAAAAGATGGTGATTATATGTATATAACTGAATATCTTGATAATACATATCTTGATTCAGCTGTAGTTATGAATGGCAAATTTACATTCAAGTTACCGAAGGCTTCAGAAGAAGATTTTTTGCCTAAAGTTATAGTTCCTGCTGTGGGCAATGTACCAAGTGTAGCTATGGTTTTTACACAAGATTCTGAAGTGTTATATATAAGAGATAGCCAAAACGACATGTTCGATATTTATGGTTCTCCATATAATGATTTGTTTCGTATAGAAGGTTTTAAAATAGATTCGATAAGTCATGTGTTGGGACATCTTGATAATCTCCGTTTGAAGGATTCTACTTTGACACAAGAACAGAAGGATTCAATAACTTTAAAAATGAATGAACTCATCAAAGAAGATTCTATTCTCAATATTAAAAGTATAGAACGTAATATTGATAATCTTGTGGGGGCTTATCTATTATACATAAACAGACATTCACTAAACAA
>JAXEBI010000181.1:0-2599 GCA_034094155.1 Phocaeicola sp. | reverse complement strand
TGATATTGGGTGGGGGAGCAGCGGGTGGCGGAAAGTCTTTTATCGGTAGCGTATGGTTGGTATCCTCGTGTATCCGATTTGAGAATATTCGTGCGGTCGTCGCCCGTAAGACGCTCAAATCATTGAAGGAATCGACCTGGAATACCATCAAGTCTATACTGAAAGATTGGGGGCTTAAAGAGGATATAAATTACAAGATAAACAATCTCGAAGGCACACTCACATTCTGGAATGATTCTGTTATTATCATGAAAGAGATGGCGGATATCCCCAGCGACCCGAACTTCGAACGTTTTGGTTCGTCCGAATATACCATTGCCATGGTGGACGAGGTATCGGAGATTTCAGAACGGGCTGTCGAGGTGCTGTTTTCCCGTCTCCGTTGGAGAACCCACGAAACGTTTAAGACGCCACGAATGTTGCTCACGACCAATCCGACGATCAATTGGGTGCGCTCCCGTTTTGTACAGGATGAGAATGGTGAAAAAGTTATGTGCCGTGAAGGTGAATCCTATATTCCGTTTTCCGTATTTGATAACCCGAACATTGCTTTTCGCCAGGTTTATGAAGCCGCATTGAACAAAATTCGGGATCAGGCCACCAAGGAACGCCTGCTTTATGGTAACTGGGACTTTGTGGAAGCCAACGATATGGCCATTTATTGCAGTTTTGATGGTTCCAGACATCTTGTTACCGGACTGAAAGAAAAGGTATATGATCCTACCAAGCCGCTTGTTACGGTCTGGGATTTCAATGTCGCCCCCCAAATGTCCGTACTTTCCGCACAGATAGACTACGACAACAAAAAGGTATATATACTCGAGGAAATACTTGGTAAGCCGGAGACAAAAGAGAATAATACGCCTGCGCTGGCACGAAAAGTACGTTTGAAACTTTACCGTGACAAACATATCGGCGGAGTGGATGTAACGGGAGATCCGTCCGGATTGCAGCGCTCTACCACCAATGAGGACGGAATTAACAACTACACCATAATTGCGGACATTTTTGGAAAAGGAGTTCTACGCGTCAAGGTGAAACTGTTACGAAAACAGCCTCCGCAGGCGACACGCTGTGAGTTTGTAAACGAGATATTTGATGGTTACAATGGCTGGGAAATACAGATAGACATCAAATGCCGGAGACTTACACAGGATTTGATTTACCAGCTCCGCAATGAGGACGGCTCAAAGAATAAGCAGAAGACTACCGATCCGAAAACCGGTGTAAAGTGCGAGCGTTATGGCCATTTGTCCGACTGCCTTGACTATCTGCTGTGTTTTTATCTGCGTGATAGTTGGTACAAGTTTAAGAGTGGTGGGGACGGAAACGGATATGTAGTCTCCACTTCAGTAATTCAGGAAGGATTTTCATATTAACAACAAAATAAAAAATGTACAGACGGTTTCTTAATAATAACGATTATCTGGGTGTCATCACTCGGGAAGCCCTTACGCAGCTTACACGAGGCAATGACGAGCGGTTTATTCAGGCTGAAGAATCAGCAGAGATAAGTATTGTGGAATATCTCTCGGAGAATTACGAAGTGGAGAAAGAACTTGCCAAAGGAAAATATATCGCCGAATATGACCGGCGCATTACCTATCCTGTGGGGGTGCATATCTATTTTGAAGGACAAATTCATGAAGTGACACGCTCCATCAGCGGTTACCGTAAACCATCAACGGCCATTTATTGGGAAGAGTGTTCCGATGCCAATATCAGTGTGACACAGGTGGTAAATTACTCCCAGTTCGGTACTTACTATCCGGGTGATAAGATAAGTCATAATGGCGTTTTCTATACCTGTCTTTTGGAGAATGGTTACAAGTTCAACGACATACGCATCCCGTTAGTCAATGGCTGGAAGGAAGTAGAAACACCATCATGGCAGCCCATGAAATATCCATTATGGAGCGTGGTCGAATATAGCGGAGAGTTTTACACGTTGACGACACTTGACAGCTTTGACAGCAACCTCGATCCAATGGTTTCCGACAATTGGGGTGCCGTCGCAGATTATGATCCGGCATACAACACATATGAACTTTCGGATCACGAGTACGTAGTCTACAAAGGACGGGTGTTCAGTCCAGAAACAGACGTAAACGCAGATATTCCACAAGCAGGACAACATCTTGTGTTACATGACCCACGTAATCCTAACCTCAAGAGGCACATGGTAAGACTGGCTGTTTATGAACTTACAAAACTCATAGCTCCCAATAATGTAAGTGTTGTACGGATACGGGATTATGAGGACAGCATGAAATGGCTTAACGATGCGGCCCGCTTGCGGCTCAACCCACAAATTCCCCGTAAGCTTGATGAAACCAAAAAGCCAGTTACCGATTGGCAACTGGCTACATTTCAGACTGACTATAATCCGCATCGCAATCCATGGTTTATATGAAATCTTTAACATTCATGCATCTTGCAGATTATGCTGTGGTTTGTGTGGAACCATAGTCCCGGATATTATTTATTTTCCTGCAAGGTACAGATACTGACCCTGTTCCAATCAGGTTCAGAGAACATAGCCCCTATACCTTGTCCTTCCGCAGTAATGCGTGAGGCGGCTATCCGGTATTTCTTTGTA
>JAXEBI010000180.1:0-5282 GCA_034094155.1 Phocaeicola sp. | reverse complement strand
ACAATACTTACATGCTTGAACGATTTATTTGCGTGTCTGGGATTGAACCAAACACGCAATTAATTGACAAACTTTTCAAAGAACTCATTTTATTTACTGCCAGAGCCGTTTAGGCTGGGCTAATTTTTAACGAACTATTGTAATGAATAACACTTAAAAAATATATACATAAAACATTTAACAAAGCCTAACATACAAGCACAGATTATATAAAACGAGCACAGATTATATAAAAAAGAAAAGACTGCCCGACTAAACAAAAATCGGACAGTCTTCATTATGGAGAACTTGTTTTTCCTTACTTATCTTCTCGGACCATGACCAAATCCCATTGGTCCACGACCAAATCCAGGTCCACCGGCAGGTCTTCCACCTTGCTTTCCTCCAAAGACATTAAGACGGTAGATAAAGTGAACCATACAATAACTATATATAGCATTATATTCAGTATCAGAACGCATAGCAGCAGAAATAGCACGGCTTACATTATTCTGATTTCTAAGAATATCATAGAACTGAATACTTACTGTTGCAGCATTACCTTTAAGGAAATTCTGTGAAATCTGAGCATTCCACAAAAGTTCGTCACGGTTCATTGAGTTATCAGTATATCCCCTTCTTGAATTTTGCGACAAGTCTGTAGAAATAACCATATTCCAAGGAAGATTAATATTAGTACTTGCTCCATAAGAGAACTGATATGTATCCATATTACTTGACTCCTGATAACTGTTTCTTGAATGCATATAATTAAGCGAACCGTTAAGTGATACTTCCCACCAGTCACCTCTATATGTACCACGAAGTCTTTCACCCAAGTTCAACTGTTTGGTAGTATTTTTATCTGAATCTGATGTATCCTTATTAGTACTGATATAACTTACTATATTATTATATCTGGCTGTTGTGAATGAATTAATAGTATACTTCTTATTTTTCAAAGCCATATTTGCACCAAACATTCCAAACAAATTCCAGTTTCCATTAATATTCTCTGGTTTTATGATATAACCACCGGTAGTCTCGTCATAAGTACGGCGGCTGCTTACACTATTCAGAGTATTACTATAATTTAAGTGCGTCATAATACCTCTTTGAGTCTGCATGTTGAAAGTATTATACATAACACGCAAGGTATTAGTAAACGAAGGTTTCAGATTAGGATTACCCACACGAATATTAAGCGGGTCTGTATTATCTGTTATAGGCAGCAAATCAGTCATACTTGGCTGAGAACTTCGTCCTCTATAGTCAACCCTCAACTGACTTGTTTTAGAAAACTTATATCTGAAGTCAAGTGTCGGAGTAAGATTAAACACTTTTCTTACACTTACAGTATCAAGTTCACCTTTCTTATAGTCAAGTTCAGTATTCTGAGGCTGGAATGACATACCTAAATTAAACTGAGATTTATCAGTAATCCATCTATAAGAAACATCCACCTGATGATTATAATAGTTGTATGTAGCACTCTTACTCAAATCAGCATTATATACACCATCAGTCTGTCCTGCTACTCCATCATTTACAGTCCAATCGTTGGCCATATCATAAGTAGAATTCACAGAAGTATTCTTCTTGTATTGGAAATTATAGCTGAACTGAAGGAACATATTCTTAAAAATAGGTTCACTGTAAGCAAATCTTGCACTATAGTTATAGCTCTTGGTAGGAGTTGTTATATATCTGTTCAATATTTCGAGCTGTTCTTCCAAAGATTTCTGATAATAATTAGTTTCAGAAGTAGAGAACTGCTCCGACTGACTGTCGGTATAGTTATACGAACCTCTGAAAGTAATATTACGTCCTTGCTTGCCAAGACGTCTGTTCACCATAAGAGAGCCGCCCAAACTAAGACTATTAGATCTTGACAAGCTGTTTCTTGCTATAGTATTTACGATAGTAGATTCATCAACAAGATCAGTAAGATTGCCAGCCTGCATCAGTTCATCGGTAGAATAGCCAGGATCCTCATTAAAAGTATAAGTCTTAGAATCAGAGCCATTATCAGTATCTCCAAGCTGGAATCTTGGTCTGAACAATACCATAGTCATAGTATCAGGATTCCATTCAAGACGAAAATCAGCAGTAAGATTCAAATTCTTATTGTCCTGAGCAGTCATGGCATTGGTAAAAGAACTGTTTGTACTCGAAACGAATGTTTCAGAAGCCGATTTACTTCTAATATCCGAATTTTTCAGATTAAAGTTCACACTACCATTATTTTTCCATTTCTTGGTTTCTGTTGCAAAGTTGAAGCCACCCATGTGAATTGTATTCAATCCGTTCTGTCGGCGCCATCCCCCTCCGCCTCCACCAGGGAAACTGTTATCGTTGACATTATTTGAAGAACCTATAACGGTAAACTGATTAGGACCATAAAAACGGTTAAGCAAAACTTTGGCACTATATCTGTCTTCTGTACCTCCGGCAACATCGGCATTACCAAACCATCCTTTATTCATTCCCGGTTTTACACTAAGGTCGAGTACTGTTTCCTCTTCACCATCCTGTATACCGGTTGCCTGAGCCATATCCGACTGTTTGTCGTAGGCTCTCACTTTATCAACTATATTTACAGGTAAGTTCTTAAGAGCAATACTCGGATCATCGGCAAAGAATTCCTTTCCGTCAATCATGATTTTGGTAATAGACTTACCGTTGATTGTTATATTACCATTATCGTCTATTTCAGCACCAGGTAATTTCTTAACCAATTCCTCCAAGGCGGAGCCTTCAGGCAAACGATAAGCCGATGAATTATACACCAAAGTATCGGCCACGGCAGTAACTTCCGGAGCCTGCGCAACAATTACTGCCCCCTCAAGCATAATAGCATCAGAGTTCAGTTCAATGTTACCCAGCGCAACCTTCATTTTCTGCTTAGTAAGTGCAATTTGCTTATATTCTGGTTTATATCCTACAAAAGAAACTTTAAGAAGATACTTTCCAGGCTTTGCCGACAAAGAAAAATTACCGTCAAAATCGGTAATATTTCCGGTAACCATTGTACTGTCTGCTGCCGAAAGAATCTGAACGGTAGCCTGCATAACCGGCGATTTATCTCCTCCATCAATAACAGTACCCGTAACGGTACCCTTCACAGATCTGCCCTGCGAAAAGACAAATGCAGGGCACAAAATAGTCAAAATAAGACCCAAAACCCACTTCTTCATGGTCATCAAAAATAATTCAAAAGTAAATCAAACTAGTAAATATCTATATCGTAATATATAATTCCAATCAATATCAAATCAGAATATTTTGTTCAACATACGTTTGACAACCATAAAGGCAAAAGGTTTAACGGCTTAATAGTTTTTTTTTAATTTTTCCTTCCAAAATTTCTTATTTTCTCAATTCTACGTTTCTGTTGTAAAAACTCAAAAGCTATAATAATCACTATCATATAAAAAATAGCTATTGAATTTCCTGACATTGGTGCAGAAAGGCTAACCATAGACAGTAATAATGATGCAAGATAGTAAAATCCAAGCACATACAGTGAAAAACATACTGATTTAGATCTTAATAATGAAGTAGTTTCATCCTCATCTTTTGTTTTTGACAGAAAAATTAAAAACAAAGATAACCACACTACAAGCTTTGAGCCCAGTTTCATAAGAATAAAGCTCTCATCGGTACGTATAAAACCAAACATATACATAAGCATTGGCACGAAAACCGACAGCAACAGCAACACATATCCCAAAACTCGAAAACTAACCGGAAATATTCCTTTCATGATACTAACAATTTAATGTATTAATATTTTATACTATGATTAATTATATACATATATTATTTATAGTGCAAAAATAGTTTATTTGAAAGCATAATCCTGCATTTATATGACTTTTTTCTTAATTTTGCGAATAAAACAATATATAAAAACAAATAATCAACAAACGTAATATTTACAATATGCCAAAACTCAACGATAAACAAAAGGTTATAATATGCCGTAATATAGTGTCCGATTTAGAAAATGCCATTTCCGAACACAAATACGACAAACTTTTTATTTTAACAGACGAACATACACGCATGCACTGTCTGCCACTTATCGAAAGTTGCATATCATCGCTCAATGCAGTACATATATGTATAGGTGTTGAAGATGTAAATAAAACTCTCGAAACACTGGCCCAAGTATGGACTGAGTTGAGCACAAAAGGTGGAACAAGACATTCATTACTTATTAATTTAGGTGGAGGAATGGTAACCGACCTTGGTGGTTTTGCAGCCGCAACATTCAAGCGTGGAATCTCCTATATCAATATCCCCACAACACTGCTTTCTATGGTTGATGCAGCTGTAGGCGGCAAGACTGGTATCAACTTCAATGGCCTGAAAAACGAAATAGGGGCATTTGCGCCAGCTTCACATGTTCTTATAGACTGTAATTTCCTAAAGACATTAGATACAGAAAATATACTTTCAGGATACGCAGAAATGATAAAACATGGTCTGATAAGTTCAGAAAAGAACTGGAGCGAACTGTTATCATTCGATTTCAGTAAAAATGAAAACATAGATTATTCTATTTTACAGGAACTTGTAGGTAAATCTGTAGCTATTAAAGAAAATATTGTAGAACAAGACCCATTTGAAAAAGGAATACGTAAAGCTCTCAATCTCGGTCACACCATAGGACATGCTTTCGAAAGTTATGCTTTAGAATCCGGACATCATGTATTACACGGATATGCTGTTGCCTGGGGTTTGGTCTGTGAACTTTATTTAGCACATCTCAAGACAGGTTTCCCCAAAGACAGAATGAGACAAACCATACAGTTTATAAAAGACAATTATGGTAAACTTAATTTCACATGCAAGGAATACGACCACTTATATGAATTCATGACACACGACAAGAAGAATGAATCTGTAGGGAATGTTAATTTCACACTGCTTAGCAACATAGGAGAAATATGTATCAACCAGACAGCCTCAAAAGAAGAGATTTTTGACTGTCTTGACTTTTATTCTGAAACTATGGGATAAGTGTTGACAATATTATTAAAAGCATAAACATCCAAGTAATAAACGCATAAGTATTTAACTGGACCGAGTAAAAAAATATATTCCTGATTTGTATTTTAAAAATAAATCTGTACATTTGCACCCGCAATTCGGGGTGTAGCTCAGCCCGGTTAGAGTACACGTCTGGGGGGCGTGGGGTCGCTGGTTCAAATCCAGTCATCCCGACAGCTGAAAATCAAGGAGTTAAGACAAACGTCTTAACTCCTTTTTTTTGATTCCTACAACAAATCTACAAC
>JAXEBI010000179.1:0-9037 GCA_034094155.1 Phocaeicola sp. | reverse complement strand
AAAGTAAGAGCATCATTAAAGAAACGTACGCCGGAATGCAAAATCGTTAGACGTAATGGCCGTTTGTATGTTATTAACAAGAAAAATCCTAAGTATAAACAACGTCAAGGATAATTTATTATTTTTGCAAAAAAAATAATTAGTATATGGCTATAAGAATAGTTGGTGTAGATTTGCCTCAGAATAAGAGAGGTGAGATTGCGTTAACATACATTTATGGTATTGGACGCAGCAGTTCAGCAAAGATTTTGGACAAAGCAGGTGTAGATCGTGACTTGAAAGTTAAGGACTGGACAGATGATCAGGCAGCAAAAATCCGTGAAATCATTGGTGCTGAATTCAAAGTAGAAGGTGATCTTCGTTCAGAAATCCAGTTGAACATTAAGAGATTAATGGATATTGGTTGCTATCGTGGTGTTCGTCACCGTTTGGGCCTCCCTGTTAGAGGACAGAGCACTAAGAACAATGCTCGTACACGTAAGGGAAGAAAGAAAACAGTTGCAAATAAGAAAAAAGCTACTAAATAATAATTGTTGATATGGCAAAAAAAACAGTCGCAGCTAAAAAGAGAAATGTGAAGGTTGATGCTAACGGACAGTTGCATGTTCATTCATCATTCAATAACATCATCGTTTCTTTAGCAAATAGCGAAGGCCAGATTATTTCTTGGTCTTCAGCAGGTAAGATGGGATTTAGAGGTTCAAAGAAGAACACTCCTTATGCAGCACAGATGGCTGCACAGGATTGTGCAAAAGTAGCATTTGACCTTGGCTTGAGAAAGGTTAAAGCATACGTTAAGGGTCCAGGTAACGGACGTGAGTCTGCTATCAGAACCGTACACGGAGCTGGAATCGAAGTTACAGAAATCATTGATGTAACTCCATTGCCTCACAACGGTTGTCGTCCTCCAAAGAGAAGAAGAGTATAATATTGAGACACCCGTATTAAATAACAATTAAAATTAGATAAAGAAATGGCTAGATATACTGGACCAAAAAGTAGAATTGCACGTAAATTCGGTGAAGCAATCTTCGGAGCAGATAAAGTTTTATCTAAGAAAAACTATCCTCCAGGACAGCATGGTAATACTCGCCGTAGAAAGACTTCTGAATACGGTGTCATGTTGGCAGAAAAACAGAAAGCTAAATACACTTACGGTGTATTGGAAAAACAGTTCCGCAACTTGTTTGAAAAAGCTGCAAGTCAGAATGGTATTACTGGTGAACTTTTGTTGCAGGCACTTGAATGTCGTCTTGACAACGTAGTGTTCCGTATGGGTATCGCTCCTACACGTGCTGCAGCTCGTCAGTTGGTAGGTCACAAACACATTACTGTAGACGGTAAGGTTGTTAACATTCCTTCTTACGCTGTAAAACCAGGTCAGTTGGTAGGTGTACGTGAAAGATCTAAGTCACTTGAAGTTATCGCTAACTCATTGGCTGGATTCAACCACAGCAAATACCCTTGGTTGGAATGGGATGAAAACTCTAAGACTGGTAAGATGTTGCATGTTCCACAGAGAGCAGACATTCCTGAAAACATAAAAGAACACTTAATCGTTGAATTGTACTCTAAATAATAATTGATTTCATGGCGATATTAGCATTTCAAAAACCAGATAAAGTATTAATGTTAGAAGCGGATTCTAAATTCGGTAAATTTGAATTCCGTCCGCTTGAACCCGGTTTCGGTATTACCGTAGGTAATGCTTTACGCCGTATTCTTCTTTCTTCATTGGAAGGTTTTGCTATCAATACTATCCGTATTGAAGGTGTTGAACACGAATTTGCGACTATTCCGGGTGTAAAGGAAGATGTAACTAACATTATCTTGAATCTTAAGCAAGTAAGATTCAAGCAGATAGTTGACGAATACGAAACTGAAAGTGTCAGCATCACAATCGAGAATTCAAAAGAATTCAAAGCAGGTGACATCGGTAAGCAACTGACCGGATTTGAAGTGTTAAATCCTGAATTGGTTATTTGCCATTTAGACTCAAAAGCAACTATGCAGATAGACATTACAATTAACAAAGGTCGTGGTTATGTACAAGCTGATGAAAATCGCGAATACTGTACTGCTGTTAATGTAATTCCTATCGATTCTATTTATACTCCGATTCGTAATGTAAAGTATGCAGTAGAGAACTACCGTGTAGAACAGAAAACTGACTACGAGAAGCTTGTACTTGAAATTACTACGGATGGTTCCATTCACCCGAAGGATGCATTGAAGGAGGCAGCAAAAATCTTGATACACCACTTCATGCTATTCTCTGACGAAAGAATCACTCTTGAATCTTCTGACTCTGAAGCTAATGAAGAATTCGATGAAGAAGTACTTCATATGCGTCAGTTGCTTAAGACCAAGCTTGTTGACATGGATCTTTCAGTCCGTGCCCTCAACTGTCTTAAGGCTGCAGATGTTGAGACTCTTGGTGACCTTGTTCAGTTCAATAAGACTGATCTTCTTAAGTTCAGAAACTTCGGTAAGAAATCGCTCACTGAGCTTGATGATTTGCTCGAGAGTCTGAATCTTACGTTTGGAACAGATATTTCTAAATACAAATTAGACAAAGAATAAAAAATGAGACATAATAAAAAATTTAACCATTTAGGTCGTACTGCTTCTCACAGAAACGCAATGTTGTCAAACATGGCATGTTCTTTGATCAAGCACAAAAGAATCACTACGACTGTTGCGAAGGCTAAAGCTTTGAAGAAGTTCGTTGAGCCATTGATCACTAAGTCAAAAGAAGATACAACAAACTCACGTCGTGTTGTATTCAGCAACTTGCAGGATAAGTTCGCTGTAACAGAACTTTTCAAAGAAATCTCTGTTAAGGTTGCTGATCGTCCGGGTGGTTATACTCGTATTATCAAGACCGGTCATCGTTTGGGTGACAACGCAGAAATGTGTTTCATCGAGCTTGTTGACTACAATGAGAACATGGCTAAGACAGCGGCTAAGAAAGCTACTCGTACTCGTCGTTCTAAGAAATCTGCAGCAGCAACTGAAGCTCCAGTTGCAGAAGCTGAAGCAACTACAGAGGAAGCCCCTAAAGCCGAATAATTCTGTAAATGCTATATATAAACAAAAACCGAGGTTGGAATCAACCCCGGTTTTTTTATTGTGTCAGTTTGTATTACTAAAGGTATGCTTGATGTAACCACTTCAGTTCCCCCAAAATATCGGCTCATGTTTGTAAATGTTTCGTCGCTCTGAAAGTATATAATCAACTTTAATGCTATTATAATTGTCTGGATGTCCTTACTCTGTAGATGAAGCACGTGTAATTTGAAACTATTGTAACTATTGTAACTATTGAGAGTATACACCAAGAGAAAAAATAGACTATAACAAAAACTCTCTGCCACACATTGGATGAGAAAACTATAGCTACCTTATTGAAACCATTGACTGATTGAGGTACAATTGGGCTTACACAATGTAAAGTAATAAAACTAAGGCTGACTTCATTTATGAGGCCAGCCTTGCTTCTTTATTTGTATTAAGTAATATTGTATAACAATGATTTGAAGAACTTTTTTTACTGAATCTATTAAAGTCTGTGATATAAGTAATTCACAAACCCTTAAATTGTTTATTTACTATTCAATTTCTCTTCGATAGGGTCATTATATTGCTTTTGCAATCTGACAAGCTCAGCTTTCAGCTCTTCAGTAATTTTTTCGTATCCTGGTTTACCGAACAGATTTTTCATTTCCTTCGGATCTTCCTTCAGGTCGTATAGCTCCCATACATCAATATCATTATAGAAATGAATTAATTTATATCTCTCGGTACGCACTCCATAATGTCTTTTTACCATGTGTTCAGCTGGGTATTCATAGAAATGATAATATAGAGATTTTCTCCAGTTTTCCAGCTTTTCACCCTTAAGTAGTGGCATCAGTGATACTCCCTGAATATCTTCCGGGATATCAGCTCCTGCAATATCCAGGAATGTAGGTGCATAGTCAATGTTCTGTACCATCTGTGCGATGTCCCCCTTAGCCTTTTTTTCCATATTGTCTGGCAGACGCATTATAAGTGGAGTTCTCATTGATTCCTCGTACATGAATCGCTTGTCGAACCATCCGTGCTCTCCCATGTAGAATCCCTGGTCTGATGTATATACAATGAGTGTATTCTTCAGCATATCTTTCTGTTCAAGATAGTCAAGCAATCTTCCTACATTATCATCGAACGACTTAAGTACCTTTGCATAGTCCCTCATATATCTCTGATATTTCCATTCGGCAAGTTCCTTTCCCTTCGGATTCTTTTTGTAGAACTCGTCTATAATAGGCTGATAGAACTCGTCATATTTCTTCCTGTCCTCAGGATCAAGTCTTCCGATAAAAGACTCGTATGTGGCTTTTAAAGGTGTATCGCCTTTCGGTCTGTACATCTTTGTATCGTACATTATGTCCATATCTTCATATATGCTCATTTCCTGAGTCTTTGCCGCTTCTCTTCCTTCGTAATCGTCATAGAAATTGTCTGGAAGAGGGAATGTCTTGTCTTCGTACTCTGCAAGGTATTTCATTTCCGGAAGCCAGTTTCGGTGGCATGCCTTATGATGGACAAACAGACAGAAAGGCTTGCTGCTGTCTCTCTGATTTTCCAGCCAGTTTATGCTCTTGTCGGTAATTATATTTGTAAGATATCCCTTTTCAGTAATAGTATCGTTGTTCATTTCTATGAATCTCGGGTTGTAGTAGTCTCCCTGTCCCGGAAGTATCTCCCAGTAATCGAAACCTGTAGGCAGACTTTCGAGATGCCATTTTCCTATGATTGCAGTCTGGTATCCGGCTTTCTGCAGCAGTTTAGGCATTGTCTGCTGAGACCCGTCGAACACACATGTGGTATTATCATAGAACCCGTTTGCATGACTGTGCTTTCCAGTAAACATACATGCCCTGCTCGGGCCGCTCAGTGAATTTGCTACAAAGCTGTTGGTGAATCTGACTCCTTCTTTGGCTATTCTGTCCAGGTTAGGAGTCTGTACATATCGGTTGTCATAGCAGCTCATCATCTGTGCCGTATGGTCGTCGGTCATAATATATACGATGTTGTATTGCTGTGCCTTTTCCTGCTTCTGTTCACCTGTACATGAAGTTGCTGTAGCAGCCATTATTGCTGCAGCTCCCACTATATAAACCGGGAGGTACTGTCCTTTATTTCCCATTTTCTTGTTCTTTATATATTAACAGTCAAATTAATTATTTCATTATGTATTATATTATATATTAATATAGTATATTGAACTGGATTTCCGTCTTTCTCAGTTCACTCCAATTTCATCAACGAACAGGAAGCATGTCTTTCCGGCTCCATTATGCCATTGTGGTAGTACGCTTGTAGATTTTCCCACAATCCTTACATATCTTGCCTTAGTTTTGTTGAAATCAACCGAGTATGTTTTCTCCACATTGTTTTTGCTTCCTTTTTCAAGTACCGGAAAATTCT
Source organism: Phocaeicola sp. (assembly GCA_034094155.1). Classification (GTDB taxonomy): domain Bacteria; phylum Bacteroidota; class Bacteroidia; order Bacteroidales; family Bacteroidaceae; genus Phocaeicola. The sequence continues at coordinate 3,562 of JAXEBI010000179.1, read as the reverse complement.
TTGATGCAATCTTCTCGAAGCTGCTTCCGTCTGTCGATGTGTATATCTCCATACCCTTCAGTCCGAAAATATAGTCTCCTGGAACCAGATATGTGCCGATTAATACCGTTGATATCTCCTTTTCAGCCTGAAGGTCGACAGTCGCGTCAAGGTCATTTCCGTAGAATCCTATATATCTTCCCGACCTGTAGTTTCCGTCTCCGTACAGACCATCATTCAGTATTGACTTACCATTGAATGTATAGTTCGCATCAGATTCCTTGTTGAGTGTTATAGGACGCATTGTGGCCATGTTGAATTTCACATTCTCCTGTGAGGTTCCACTAATCCTTTCGGCTTCAGTATCTTTTCCGGCTTTTGCGGCACAGTCCTTTCTTACAGCCACAGCCTTTATGGTGCATTCACTTTCTATAGTGAACGGTCCCTGATACTTTAATGATGATTTGTCCGGTTCCGAACCGTCAACAGTATAATACACCTCAGCGTTATCGAAAGTCGACATTGTAACTTCCGCCTTTCCGTCTTCTCCAGCCTTTATTCCTATGCTGACATCTTCTATATCCTGCTTGTAGTTGTATCCGTATACAGTATATATGTCAATCTGGTGTCTCAGTCGCTTAAGGAAAGATTCGAGGTCCTTTTTCTGCGGGTCTGTCCACTGTATTTCCGCTAGTGCCGCTATTCTTGGCATCATCTGCCATTCCATCTTGACACTGTCCTTTGTCCATTCTGTCCAGATACATCCCTGTGCCCCTATAATGTTGCCTTTCAGTTCCTCACTTACCTCTTCTGGTACCGGTTCGAAATTATACACCCTTTCAACGCTGCTTATTCCCTTAAGCCTGTTGTATCCCGGGTTGCTGAAGTATAGGTGTGTAATAGGACATGCTATGGTGCTGTATCCATGTTCTGCCGATCTTACCCTTGCCTTTGGTCCGGTCCATGCCATTACAGTAGTGGTCTTTGCCGGATTTCCCTCAAGAATTTCATCCCATGCCAGCATTTTCCTTCCTTTGGCCTGTATTTCCTTCTCCACTTCTCCCATGAACCATGCCTGTAGCTGATTTTCCTTGGTATGCATCTTTGTATCCTTCAGTCCGAGTTCTTTGATCTTTCCCTGACATTTTGGACATGTCTTCCAGAATTTCTTCGGACATTCGTCTCCTCCGATATGTATATACGGCGATGGGAATATTTCCATGATTTCGTTTATGACGTCTTTAGCGAACTGGAGTGTCTTTTCATTACCTCCGCACAATACCTCTTCGAAAACTCCGAACTGTGTTGGAACCTCGTACGGTCCTCCGGTACAACCTAATTCGGGATATGATGCCAGAGCGGCAAGCATGTGTCCCGGCATGTCAATTTCCGGAATTACTGTGATATATCTTTCGGCTGCATATCTTACTATTTCCCTTGCCTCCTCCTGTGTATAGAAACCGCTTACAGGCTTTCCGTCGTATTCTCCGCTTCCCGGTGCAGTAATAGTTTCCTTCCTGATTGAACCTATTTCTGTAAGTTTCGGATATTTCTTTATCTCTATTCTCCATCCCTGGTCTTCTGTGAGATGCCAGTGGAAATAGTTAATGTTGTGTAGAGCCGCCATGTCAATGATTTCCTTTAGATAATCTGTGGTGAAATAGTGTCTTCCCACATCAATCATGAATCCTCTGAAACCGAACCTCGGATAGTCTTTTACTTCTCCGCATGGAATAGCCGGGATTTCCTTTCCTCCGGTAATTGGCATAGCCTTGTGCAGTGTCTGTATTCCATAGAATACTCCGGCTTCCGTACTGCCCTTTATGGTAATGTTATCGGAGTTTACAGTCATTTCATATCCTTCTTTCTGTCCGACAGAACTGTCAAGCTTTAGCGCAATGCTGTTTTTCCCTTCCGATGTGGTTGTCTTTATTTCTATTCCGGTTATTTTCTTGATGTATGATTTCAGGAATTCAGCATTTCTCTTCATTTTTTCGTTCCCTTCGGGGTAGTATATTTCCGTAGACGAAGTTATAACGAACGGCTTTCCGTCCTGTTGTTCTGTTACTTCCTGAGGCATCGGAATTACATTCAGACTGCCCACTACCGTTTCCTTTTGTGAGCATGATGCCAGACCAAGCATAAGCAATGAGCATAATGCTATTGATTTGAGTTGTATTTTTCTCATAGTTTTTATGTTCAATACTTCGGTAAATAATTAATTAAATACTTAAAAATCAGCGAGTTAAATTAACAAGGATTAGCATAAAACAATTGGCCAAGTACTTGATTTTCAGTAACTTTATGTTCTCTACGCATAAGTTAAACATGGAAATATCAGGAGCACTCAACCAATATATGAATATCTGCAGGGATACCTTTAATGGATATACTGCAAAATTAAACAAAAGTACGCAATATGTCATAATGGAGACACTACTTTTTTATGGTCATACCAAGAAAAATAAATTTCACACAGCTGGAACGCTACGGTAACCGTTGTGAACAGTGTTACAGACAGACTTTTTCGAAGAAGTTTGACTGGGTGCAGTATAACTTGAACCTGATGGAAAAGCTTTTCGCCAAGAATGACAGAAAGGCTATAGCCATAGATCCGAGCTATATATCCAAATCCGGTAAATATACTCCAAATATCGGTTACTTCTGGTCCGGTCTTGCAAAGGCAGCTAAAAGAGATCTTGAAATACTTGGGATAGGAATCATTAACATTGATATGAGAGACTGTCTAATGCTCAAGGCAGAACAGACACCAGATGCAGAAAATCTGCAAAAAAAGAATTATACTCTCATAGACTGGTATCTTCATGTACTTGAAATTATGAAGTACAGACTACTGACCATATCAAAGTATGTAGTGGCTGATGCGTATTTTGCAAAAGCAACTTTCGTTCAGGGGCTTATGGATATGGGATTCCATCTTGTCAGCAGGTTAAGAGACGATGCTAATCTCATGTATATATACAATGGTAAACCTACAGGTAAAAGAGGAAGACCTAAAGTATATGGAGAGAAAATAGACTTTAAGAATCTTGACTGTTCTAAAATGGAAAGGATAGAGACACATTCGGAAGAAGGGGAACTCTATACTCTTGTTGCATATTCAAAATCCATGAAGAGAAACATCAGACTTGTCATATGAAAAACTCTAAAGGAAAGCACAAACTTTACTTTTCTACTGATGTCAGCATGTCTGGTAAAGATGTTATCGAATATTACAGGACAAGATTCCAAATAGAGTTCTGTTTCCGTGACGCAAAACAGTATACCGGATTATATCACTCTCAGGCAAGGAATGAAAGAAAACTTGACTTCGCATTCAATGCTTCATTCACCGCCATCAATGCAGCAAAGATAATGATGAAGTAATACGATGTGCCATTTTCGGTCGAATCCCTCAAGTCTCTGATTTTCAATTCATATCTTCTTGACCGATTTTTCAAGCTGTCTGGTACAAGACCAAACAAGAGGATAAATGCTAAACTTGTCAAAGAACTCATTGATATAGCTGCCTATAGGGCAGCGTAGAAATATTTACAAATAAAAATTTTATAACTAACTATTG
>JAXEBI010000178.1:0-4965 GCA_034094155.1 Phocaeicola sp. | reverse complement strand
ACGGGAAGATATCCCCATATCTCAAACTGATGGCTGACCGGAAAATTATAGATAGGACATCTCAAACCCAACGGGGAGGTATATATACCATTACAGACCCGCTGTTTAAATTATGGTTGCAAACCAATGTATAATTTTTTTAGAGAATGAATGTAATGTTTTTTCAGTCCTTTATTTTTATATTGGTTTCCTTACCAAAAATAAAGTCATCCCAATAGTTTTAAGGTTCCGAATTACTGATATAAATTTTTAAGAGTTTTACCTGTTCTATGCAGTTCTTCAATTGCGTAAATTATGCGTTGTTTATGAATATACACACTTATGATTATTTATAATAGTAAGAATAAAACGAGAAATGATTTTTTCGTATAATAATTCGATCTTTTTTGAGGACTTTTTCCATTATTTTAAGCTTCAAAATGTACTTCCATAAAATGTCCATATTTGTATTGTGTTGTGTATCTGATTGATTTACAGTAGCTTCTGTTTTTAAGAAATAAAAGGAGTTTTACTTAAATTATTATTGTCTAAACTTTGATGTTTAAAACCAAATCATTAGAAAACACTTTTTACCAAATTTATTGGAATACGTGATAACTTCTAAAGAGTTATTGTTAATTTTGTGATTCATAATCGTTTGTAATTATTAAATGACATAATATAATGAGTAAAAGTCATCTGTTTTTAAAGAATGAATTTGGCATCTGTCTTGAGTTTAATCATACTAGAGGCAGAGATGATAATGAAGAAACTTTGGAAGACGGAAAGAACTATAGTCAGCAGAGGGAGAATTTTCATCGCTGCCGTATAGAATTTGATCAAGCTCTAGAAAATCGCCATATCTCAAGAAGGGAAGATATTTCAGTTGAACATTTTGATGTGCTTTCGATTGACTTTTTAAAGATTGCAGATAGAACCTTGGTAGAACAGTATTGTCGAGTCTATGGTTTATCAGATCTTAGTTATTCCAACATGAACCAGACAGTTTTGTTCGCTATATCTGACGAAGAGCGGTTCAATGAAGTTTTTATGACTCAGGTTGACTCTTTTGTTGCGGAAGGAAATAGCGTTAGTACAGAATATAAACCACTGACCTTGATGGCAGATTTTCACTATTGGAGCAGTGATTCGATGAAGTCTTTTGGTATTACGGATGAGGATGCCCATGATGTACTTCTTGAATTGGTGGAAAGTTCACCAAAGATAGTGTCAAAACATCGCATTGTAGTAGAAGCCATGGAAGGGTATCTAAATAGAAAGCGGATTACTTATAAAAAGATAGAGTCAGGAATATACCAACTGGATTTCATTCCAAAGGAAGAATTGGAAATCTTATTGGATAATTTTGATGTAATACAAAGAATTCAATCCTTGTACACTACTCGTGTACAGCCTAATGATTTTGGTGAACCAGAGCGAGTGTCAGATGCAATTTTGAATCTGCTTGAAGGAGCGCCAACCATTGGTGTAATTGATACAGGAGTTCAGAGGTTAGCTGTACTAAATCCAATACTGGAGAGAGATGGGCTTGATTTAGCGGATAAGGACACTCCTCGTCCTTATGAGATTGATTTAAGATCAGATTCAAGTCATGGTACAACCGTTGCTACATTAGCCGCATTCGGAAACAACTTCTATCGTAACATTAATGCCAACGTAGTTGATGCTGATGCCAAAATATTTTCTATTAAAGTGCAAAGCGGTGAAACAGGACTTGTGAATATCGCTGACATAAAAGAGGCTATCATTACGGCCCATCAAAACTATGGTATTCGTATCTTTAATCTATCCATGTCTGTTCGTGGAAAATTTTATAATGAGGATATTTCTACTTATGCATATATACTTGACGAATTAGCTTACGCGTATGACTTACTGATTTTTATTTCTGTAGGAAATTTAAGTGTGGATGATATTGAGTGTATGCAGATTGTGGCAGCCGATTCTAGAACAAGTGATAAGGTCAGAAGATTCCTAAAATACCCAAATCATTATTATAATCCATTTGTTACATTGGAAGAAACAGAATGTCATGACGGTGAGTGTATGAATCTATGTGAGCCAAGTGAAAGTATGAATAATATGTCTGTTGGAGCTATTGCTGAAAGTTATAATCCTAATCATAGTAATCATGGATTGAGTTTGGAACGTGAGTTTCCTGCATATTATTCGCGTAAATACTACATGGACTATAATTCATTGATTAACGGTACTCGATTCAAGAATAACCAGAAAAACAAAAATCTTTTCAAACCAGATATAGTTATGCCTGGAGGAGATCAATTGGATGTTGAGTCACGAATGTTAGTCTTAGCACCGAGATTAGATGGGACAGGCTTAAAAATAGAACAAAATTCAGGAACAAGTTACGCGACTCCACTAGCAGCTAATATAGCAGCTAAGATCATTCGTAAATATCCTAATTTAAATATGCAATCTGTGAAGGCTTTAATCATTAATAGTGCAGAGCCAATAAACAAGCATTATCTTGATGATACTATCAATGAATTGAAATCTTTGGATAATAACTTATATCCCAATGTTGATAGTAATGAGAAAACTCTATTATCCAAGAAATATAGTGAGGAACGATTATCCAAATATATATCTGGTCATGGTGTACCTAATATATCTAAATGTATAGAATCGGACGATAATCGTTGTACGTTTGTTATTGAAGAATCGATAGCGTTTGATAGTCATAAAGTTGTTAATCTGAATATTCCTAATTATTTACTTCAATACTCAAAAAAAGATGCAGTATTGACTTTAACTGCTACACTCTGCTACAAATTCAATCCAAAGCGAACTGATGTATTGTCTTATTGTCCGCTTCATATTGCTTTCAACTTTGGAAATAGTATGAATTATGATGAACCTAAAAAGAATGCTGAGGAGTATGCAAGTAGAAGAGCCTCTAAAGATAAAGATAGAATGGCTATAAAATCTAATGTCGGTTCATGGTCTGATGATTTTTACCCTGCATCAAGTAAAATGTTCTCTAATGTGCAGAAGATGAGTTTAAATATCAGTCGTGATGAAATAGAAAAGGTTAATAATCAGATATCTATTATTTTCCGATGTACAGGTCGAGAAGGGTTTGTGGGTACAAATAATCCGTTCTCATTCGTGCTAACAATTGAACAAAAGAATTCTGCAGAGTTGGATGGAAACAGTCTATATGATAGCTTGGAACAGATTAATTATGTAGAAGCAATTGCTCAAGCTTCTCTTGAAGCTGAAGTTTAGTTTAAACGATAAAAGGATTGGTATTAACCAATCCTTTTATCGTTTAATAGTTTCCTCCAAATATCAGTTCGAATGACATTATCATTATATCCATCTAGTATATTCCGTTTAATTGCATTAAGCAAAGTACGTTTTATAATGTAATAGGACAAACTTTTGCATTCACTATTGATTATACTCTCTTTTGTTTCTTCATTGTCAAATACAAATCGATCTTTAATTGTATATTGGATAAGAGCATGTATTTGTTCAGAGTTGGGCAAATCTATTTTAATAGATAAATCAAACCTTCTGATAAGTGCCTCATCAATCATCTGTAATTGGTTAGTGGCTGCAATGATAATTGTATCTTGGCTAACAAAATCAAATAGTTGTAATATAGTATTTACAACCCTTTTCATTTCACCATGGTCTTGATCATAATCTCGTATTTTGCCTAAACTATCAAACTCATCAAGAAAGATTATTGCTTTTTCCCTATCGGCAGTCTTGAATATTTGGGTAAGATTCTTACTAGTTTCTCCTAATTTTGATGAAATGATAGTACCCAGATTAACAATAATTAGTGGCCGATTCAATTCACCTGCTAAGACATAAGCACTTAGTGTCTTTCCACATCCGGATGGACCATGAAGTAATATCTTATTAGATACTGGAATACCCATTTGGGCAAGTGTGTCAGTTTGCTTTCTTTCCTTAATAAAATATTCAAACTCTTCTCGAACATCTTGTGTACAAACTAAATCCTTCATTGTAAATGAAGACATAACAGTCTGTAGGATGTACTCGTCAGCTTTACATTCAAATTCCTTGTTCAATCGATATTCTTTCAACTTACTCAAAGAATTCTTTCTATCGGAATCTTTAATGATAGAGAGTATTTCTGTTGCAAATTTTCCTCTGTTGTTTTGCTGCGAATACTCTACAAACTGATACAATAAATCCTGCAAACGAGTATTGTCATTTGCTAAGGCAAGTTTTGCCATTTGTTTGATGTAATCAGCCTGCTTCATAAAAATTCATTCTTTTAATCTACAAAAATATATAGTTTTAATCAGATTGCCAAAATTTTAGTTATGAAAAAGAAAGCTTCAGGTATAATACTTTGTTCATAAAATAATATCTGTTCATGAATTTTGAATAATAATATTACTATGAACATAATGGCAGACCTACAAAAGTAGTTTTAGTAGTTATTGGGCAAATAGGTCTGGAAATTATAGACTTTTAGTTTGTATATTCAGTAAATACCACTTGATTATAAAATGAGATAAGATTTTATTACCGTTTTTGAGCAACTTAAAAACAGTTTAGTTTGGTTTATTTCCTTTATATATAGATATTAAATTAAACTGATTAATATATAGGGTCGCACATGGAGTTATTTTTTACTATAAAGACTTGCCCGACCGGTAATGTATAAGAGTCAAATATTATTTTTCCGTTTGATAGTAACTCTTATTTGCTAAATATGATTGTTGCGAGAATTATCCGGCTCCTGCGTAAACTGATGACGATAAACCTTGCTGTAGAAACATCCACGACAGTTTGGCGGAATAGAATAGTTGATGTACTTTTGCTACATCAGAACTCCCAAGCCTCTCAACAATGCTCAAATCGGGGGCGTTTATTTTTATTCCCATAAGAGTATTCAATTTAACACCAATGCAGTGAAAACAATATATATATGCTTTCCAGAATCAATGGAATGGCAAG
>JAXEBI010000177.1:0-13871 GCA_034094155.1 Phocaeicola sp. | reverse complement strand
ACCGGACTATGCAGATCGGAGGGAGCTGAAATCCCTGTATTATTTCGGGAGTTGATAGGCAGGCTATGTTTTGTTATTTGGTAAGGTGGATTTTCACAGTATTTGTGAGGTCATATATAGAATATAAGGATAGCCGCCTTTGATTTACGGCTATGCGTCACGTCGGTCGCAGTTAATCCCTGTAATCTTTCCTTTAATTCTAATCCGTTTGCCGCCGCATTCTTTTTCAGGTGAATTTTCATGGCGATAGCCATAAGGAAAATTTTCCTGAAAAAAAAGAATAAATGCGGCTGGCAAATCAGGATTGGGATTTATCTTTGATGGAAGGGATAACCTTTATTTATCAAAAGTAGTTGGTCCTTTATTCCTATTAAACAAAATTTAGTTGTAAATCCGTTTAGTTAGTAACAGTATATATCATTTTTTATAAAAGATGGAATTTAAAATTCAATGTGAACACTCGATAATGTATATATTATAAATTTATAAAATAATAAATTAATCTTACTAACAAATGTAAAGTTAATAGGAGAAGTTTATTGTTCTATTATATTTTATTAGACTGAAATAAGATTTTCGTTAGACTTCTCCAACTTCTATATATCTGTAGTAAGGTCACTTAACGTCTATTTTCATAGAATTCCTTTTCTAGGTAGTATGGAAATTTGATAATGGCATTGTTAAGTTATCATCTTAGGTTAATTCCTTGTGTCTTGCAGGTGGTAAGCAAGGAATAGATGACTGACATATTAATCGTCTTCTTATGGTTTTCCCAGAAGAGATTGTTTTTTTCTTATGCTGGCATTGATACATAACTTTCTATAGATTATATACTAACACATTATGTTGTAAATATAACGTGTAAAGTTTTATTGTTAAGGTTTTACGTTATTCTGCAGAAAACTCTTTTATATCCATTAAATACTGTTACATATTTTATTAATAACCTAGCTATGAATATTTAAAAACGTTTCCATCTAAAATAGATTATGTTGGAAAGTATTATTATACTAAATTTATTTACATTATGATGCTAACATAAGGAAGAAAGAACTAACTTTTCTGTGGCATTCACACAGGGCTGCAATCGTGTTATCACTGATAGTTATCTATAAGTTTGTAGAAGTAGACCCTAGAATTTGCAAGGAAGGTGTTCCGTATTAAAAGGATGGGTAAAATATAGAGAAAACTACCACTACGTAATTGGGCAAAATCCAATCAAACTTGTTTAGTATGAATACTATTAACTCCGAATCGATTACAAATAGTACCGATTCGGAGCTAATTTCCAAAATTTGCAACGTGATTTCCGATATTTACATTTATTCTAGTTCCAGCTGGTTTTTTATTAATTCATAATACCTTCCTTTCCGTTTTATAAGATTATTATGATTACCTTCTTCCACTATTTTACCTGATTCTAAAACAATGATATTATCTGCATTCTTAACAGTACTAAGTCTATGTGCGATTATAAATACAGTTCTACCTTTAAAATAATCGGTTAAATTGTTCATGATTGATAGTTCATTTGTTGCATCCAAAAAAGAAGTTGCTTCATCTAAAAAAAGAAATTTAGGATTTTTATAAATAGCTCTGGCAATTAATAATCTTTGCTTCTGCCCTCCACTCAAATCAACTCCAGTATTCCCTATTCGAGTTTCATATTTTAAAGGTAGTGATTCTATATAGTCATGAATACAAGCAATTTGTGCAGCTTTTTGAATATTCTCTGGCTTAGGATTGTCATCAGAAAATGCTATATTTTCAGAAATACTACCACTAAATAAAAATCCATCTTGCATAACAACTCCACATTCTTTTCGCCATTCATCAGGATTTATTTCGCTCATAGAATGACTACCGATAGCAATATTTCCTTTTGTGGGATTATAAAATGCTAATAACAATTTCAATAATGTGGTTTTTCCACTTCCGCTTGATCCAACTACAGCTGTAATTTTCCCTACTTCCAAACTGAAAGAAATATCTTGTAAAACAAACGGTGAAAAATTCCCTAAGTATTTAAAACAAACATTTTGTAATGTTATACATTTGATGTCACATAGGTCAATACAAAGATTGCGTCCTTTTCCTTCATCGTCCTGTGATTGTATTTCAGTCAACCTATCAAAACTCAATTTGGCATCTTGAATATTTATAGCAAATCGCAAAATCTTATCTAATGATGATGAAATTTGAGCTATTAAATAACTAATAGTTAATAATATTCCTATAGTTATCTGACCTTTTATAACTAAATAGGCACAAAATATGGTAATGAAAATATCTCTAATTTTATTCAAGGATGAAACTCCCAAAGAAGAATATCCATTTAAATATAGTTCTTTCAGTTGGAAATTATTAATCTTATCTTGTATATTACAAACATATTTTACTCTTTTTTCTTGGGCACTATTTATTTTTATTTCTTTCATTCCCATGACAAGTTCATAGATGTGAGATTTTCCTTCAGAAAACAAAGAAAATCGTCTATAATTTATTAGCCTTCTCTTATTCAAAAATAGTAATGACCATAAAGAAGCCAAGATTGCAAATAGGCAGAAAAGTATAAACACTGATATGTTATAGTGAATTATTAAAATTGAAAAGACAAAAATATTACATAAAGCCAATACAGCTTCTATAAAATCATAACTTAAAAACGATTTAAGATTTTCCTGGTCATCTACTAATTGTATTAAATCAGAATTTGCTTTAGTATCAAAAAAGTTCGCTGGCAGTTTTATTAGTTTATTTAAATATTCACTTAAAAATGTTATACCGATTTTAAAACTGTTTTTTGTTAGTAAAATATTTGATAAATACATTGATACCAAATACCCTATAAATAGAGCAAGTTGTCCAATAGATATTAGATAAATAAGATTTATATTGTTGTTTTTGATACCCTTATCTACTATAAATTGAAACAATACAGGTATTGCCCAATTTGCCCCCATCGCAAATAGAGTTAAAAGAAAAGAGAAAAATAACTTGTTTTTAAAGTTACCAATTAATTTGCAAAAACTTGCTATTCGTTGTGACATTGAATAGCTATTATGGCTTTCTGTTATTTTACTAAATGCATTTGTTGGTTCAAAGAGAATACCAACTCCATGTAATCCATCTGTAAAAAAACCATTATTGAATTCTTCTATATTTAGTTTGACTTTCCCAAAATTTGGATCAGCAATGTGATATTGAATGCTGTTATTGCGTTGGCTTATTTCATATAGGACAACAAAATGTTTTTGATTCCAATATAATATAGCAGGTAGTGGAATTTTTTTTATTTCCTCATTCGATAGTTTTACAATATAATTTTCAAAACCTAATTTATCAAGTGCTTCTTTTATATCATATGTTGTAACTCCACTCCGAGTGGTATTGCTATAATTACGCAATTTTTCCAGTGATATTCTTTTACCATAAAATTGACAAACCATAGCCAAACATGTCGCACCACAGTCATTGATATTTTGTTGTCTAATAAACGGAAACTTCTTTTTCATTTGCAATATGTTTCAAAACGATCTAAAATGAGCTTGTCAATTATATCGTTATCATAATTGTATAGACAGTATTCTTTTCCCTCTTTTTTCCGATTGATTATAAAATTCGTACATCCACCGCCACATAATGGCGCAATTCTGCATCTTTGACAAGGTTTATTATCTAATTTGAGCGAAAGTCTATATTGAGGTGGTTGATTCCATATAATTTGCCCTTCTTCATTTAAAAAACCATCTCGGTTCTCTTTGGTGAAATCTTTGGCAGAGCACTTATAGACATCGCCATTAAAATTAATTATAGCTGTATTTTTTTTGTCCGCATAGCAGCAATTTGCAATTTCATTGAGTGAATTATATAAAACTTTAAATCCATTATTTCGGAATTCACCTGCTAAATCTCTGATTTTTGGTATAATATCCATGCTGTCCTTGTCTTGCCACACCCTATGAAAGTCAATTAACATATTTTTCTTCATTTCATCAGTTGCTGAACTAAAATCCGAGATAATATCTTTTATCGTGTCTATAGAGTTTTGTGTATAATTGATTCTTAATCTAACATGACATCCATTTGATATTAGATTATATATGTTTTGAATAATAATGTTATAACTACCTTTGTTATTTTGAAAAGACCTTATTTGATTATGTGCCTCCTTATTGCCATCTAATGTTATTTGAACAGCAAGTGGCCCCATATTCTTTATTTCAAGGATTCTTTTTGAAGTTAATAATGAACCATTTGATGTAAATGATATGTTGAAGTGAATATTTCTTAAATCACATTGTTCTGATGTATATTTTATTAATGGCAATACAACTTGTTTATATTTAAGAAATGGCTCTCCTCCAAAGAAAGACAAGGTAAACGAGTTTATATTCGTACTTAGAATATTGTTTATCAACTTCTTAACCTTTAAAAGGTTGGTATTGTTCATTTCAGAATTTTTTATATGCTTTTCATAGCAATACCAACATTTAAAGTTGCAGTCTAATGTAGGATTTATCATAAGAAAGAAATTGGAATCATTGTATGCAATTTTTTCATATCTTTCTTTTAAGCTATACAACTCATCTTCACTGTTGCCAACATAAATCCTTGCTTGAATAAAGCGTCTATATAATTTAGGGAAACTGTTTTTAACTGCTTGAATGTCAGATAGAATATTTTTTATTTCTTTTTTTACAACAAAAAAATAGTCTGAATACGAATTATATATAAGAATGGAGGATTCTGTAAGGTCTATTATTGAATTAAATATACTTTGTTTCATTTGTTTCTGTTATTAGATAATAAGGCTGAGTCGCCATTAGTTTCATAATAAATGACGACTCAGTCGATAAAGTTAAACAGTTAGCTAATTTTTTCAATTGGTTTCAACACTGTACCATTACAGTCACAATTGTCCCCATTGCATCTGCAATTATTTCCTGCAGCTACATCAACATTAGCACTACCTCTTCCTGCAAATAGCAAGATGTTTTCTTCGTCTTTCAATTCTTGTTCTTCAAGAGTTTTTACGAATTTCATTAAATTAGATGTTCCCATTTTTTTTAAAATGTTACATTATTCCCTACTCACTTATGGCTTTTCGGGTTACTCCGTATGTTATAATCTTCTTTTGGCTTCCGTACCAGAGGTCTTTCGTTCTTGTGTCCCGTTCACTTTTTTGTTCCCAAAAGTATAATTGAAACGGATACCTATGCCGACGGGTTCACCCTGAATCAGGCTGATACGTTGCATGTTGTCTGTCTCGTACTTATTACGCCACCGGGTTGTTACCTTCCCGCCATACCTGTATAGGTTGCAGAAACCATATAGAGACAACTGGCACGCCTTGAAGCGTTTCTTCAATTGTCCGTACAGGTAGAGTTTTTCCGGTGTTTCGGTATAGAAAGAGAGATCTTTAGTATTGTATGACATGTTTATATCAAAAGATAGCTTGTGCTTTTCCGACAATGTGAAGTTATTGTTCAAATCCACCTGAAAGACTCCATTGTGATAACCTCCGGCATGTACACCTTCATATTCGATTGCCTTCATGCGTTGCCACAAATAGGAGACGGTTATATCCAAGTTGGCGTAGTTTTTCATGTATGAAGTATTGGTGTTCAATGCCAGTAAGGCATACTCGAAAATTCCGGCATTCACGGGGGTGGTCACTTGCATATCCTCATCCGTAGCAAAGGTCAGTTCGTAGATTTGGTTCTTCACACGCTGGTAGCTAGCCTGAAAGATGTACCGTTTGAAAAACTGATACTGAAAGGTTTGCCCGTACATGATTTCCGGTTCCAACTTCTCATTGCCGGTAGTATAGCTTGTTGCGGATGTATACACCTTGAACGGATTGAACAGAGAAAACACCGGTCGTTCCATCCGGTTGGAAAAGATGTAGGAGAACACATGATCGGGCGACAGGTGGTAACTGATGTAGAGATTGGGCAACACCCTGACAAAATCAGTCTCCGTTTTCTCCTCCAGCGTATATTGCCGGGTGGTATAGTCGGTATACTCCAACCGGCTGCCCAAGCGGGTGGAAAAGCGAGAGTTCCATTCCCTTTTCCAACTGACAAAGAAGGCGGAGGTCCATTCCTGCAACGCAAAGTGATTGCTCTGTTCCTCATCGTTCACATAGCCGTCGTCCGTGCCCTGCATGAAAGTGTCTTTGTTGTCAATCTTGGAGTAATAGCTGTCTACGCCTGCCGTCCATTGGTTTTTTTCCACGTTTTGCCTATATTCTATTTTGCCCGACCATACATTGCTGTTTTGAGGCACGTTCTCCTGATAATAATTGTAAGGTGAAAGATATTGCAAATTATCGTCAAGATTATCCATGCGATTCCATACGAATTGTTTGTTCTGGCTATGGGTGTAATCGAAATCGATATTCAGGACTTGGCCCGGTTGGTTGAAGCGGCGTTGATAGAATAAGTTGAAGCCCGCGTCAGTTCTGTCGCGTTCCAAGTCATTGTCATGTCGCACGTTCAACGCCCCTTCTTTGTCAGCACCTTCCTGTTTCAGCCTTCCTTTATCCGTCCAATCCAATTTGGAATAAGAGAAACTGACGTTACCTCCCAGCTCGTCCTTGTCCGAGAGTTGGTATTCCCAGTCGATGGTTCCGTTCGCACGCCGGGTAAACCCTGTTATTTTGCTTTCTTGCCATGTCGTGGTGGCACTTTCTTTCAGAGAACTTTCCGTTTCGTCCTTTTTCCAGTCACTTTGGTTAGCAAAGCCCGCCGTGCCATTCAGGGTCAGTCTGTTTTTATGGTACGTCAAGTTCAAGTTACCGCGCTCTTTCATATAATGCGTCCGCCAGACCTGTGCAGACAATGAGCCTTGCAATCCTTCATCTTCATTTTGCTTCAATTGGATGTTAATGATACCGAAGTTTCCTTCTCCTCGGAACGAGCTGTTGGGGGAATGGATTACTTCTATGTTTTTTATCCGGTCGGCAGGCAGCCCTTTCAAATAATCATTCAACGCATCGGGAGCCAGTTTCTTTTCCCTTCCATTCACATAAATCTTCGTTTCGCTCTTACCTATGATGGAAAAGTGCTGACCGTCCGAGGCTATGAAAGGGACATACTTGAAAGCTTCCATCGCATTATCATTGCTGAAAGGATTGGTTTCCATATCATACACTAGCCTATCGTTTTCCACTTTGGTCCGCTGTCTAACCCCCTTCACTACCACCTCATCCATACTGAAGCTACCGTCTTTTTCAAGTGTAATCCGCATACGGCTTGTTTTCTGTAAAAAAGGAAGAAATACCGGTTTATACCCCAAACGACTAACAAACAGTTGATTTGCACGTTTATCAGGATTTTCCATAAAGAATCTTCCCAAACTGTCCGAATAAGTAATATGGTATGCCGTTGCATGATTCAAAGAATCTTTGAGAACAACAACTGCATCGGTTATGGGAAAACCATCCGTAGTATAAATTTCACCAGTTAGTTTAGATTGAGCCTGTGCTAAATTTATAAATACCGATCCAATTACTATGTCTGAGAATAACCGTTTAATATCCATAACTAAAACTGTAATATAATCTTCGAATTTGAAATCACATGTAAAGGTAAATAAATAAACAGTACAGACTGTTTTATAAATCAAAAAAGCATAATAATTTAACCTACTTTAACATATTAATGAGAATAAACCAACAGATGAAGTATGTATAAAAGTCGTATATGCAATTAACCCTTAGTAAAATAAAGATTATCGAGCTTTAAAGGTCAAGTATCGTATGTATAACCTATACGTAATATTCTCCAAGTTCTTATGTAAGCAAGTAACGGGTTATTTAGTCAACGAATCCCAAAATATTTTAAGAAGAGATGTTGTTGTCCTCAAACTTTCAAACTTTAAGATTGTAGCATTGAATATGACAACAGAAACTGTTGGCATTGATAGTGAGTTTCCGTTGCTTATACGGTAAAATTATAAGAGTAGCATCCAAATTTTCGTTCCCGAAAACAATGCAATGATAAGCCTAAAACAATTTTGTCTCTGTGTAATATAGTACATGAAAGAACAGCTTCAGAAATGAATAGAGACAAAGACTCTTTATGTTGTATTGATACAAAGCCGATAAAAGTACATCGTTTAGCTCGTTCTAGGCATTAGAGCATAAAAAACAGTAGTGAAGTAATTTATTAGGGTGTCCAGTTCTACGTTCCTAAAAATGTAGTATCAAACGCCCTTGTTATTGTTAATATAAAGCTCTGAAATTTAACATTTTAGCAGGTAAAATAGTTCTTTGAAAATTTGTGTAGCTTATTGATGTTCAGCAACTTAGTAAAATAATCAAGTAGCTAAAAACAATGAAAAAATTAGATTCAAAATCCAATAAAGAGACCCTGGAAGAAGAGGTAAAACGTCTTCGTAAAGAAAATGCCAAACTTAAATCTCAAAAAGCGACCAAAGAGGCAAAGCTTAAAGAAGCGAGAAAGGAACTTTAAAAAAAAGACGTAAAGACCGTGACTGTGACCGAAGAACAAGTGAAATTGTTATCGAGCATATTCCCGGACATAGAAACTCTCTTCTGATTGTTCAACTTTGTGTATTGATTTACATTCGTACCAACTGTGGCCTTCGTGCTGTAGTGAAGATACTTGAAATCTTCAACGAAGTGCTTGAAGGAAAATGCGGCAAGGTCCCATGCTATAATACCGTAGAGAATTGGATGAAGAAGTTAGGATTATACACTTACGAAAATGATAATAAACCTACAGATAAAAAGTTTGCTTATATCATTGACGAAAGTATCATGGTTAATCTGGAGAAACTTCTTCTAATTCTGGGCGTTCCTGCTGAACATCCCTGACATCCTCTCAAGCATGAGGATGTAACGGTTGTCAGCATGAAATCCAGCGGTTACTTTAAAGGAGATGACATCAAGCAAGAGATTGAAATATCCATTAAGGAGAATGGAGTAAAAGCTGAATATGTAATCAGCAATCAGGCCCATAATCTTACAAACGGAATTTCTCAATCGGAATTATTACGATATATCGACATCAGTCATGCCATGGCCTAATGTCTTAAACATGCTTATGGCAAAGAGTCTGATTTCGTAAACTTTACTACTACTATTCTTGGAAAGGTCAGATTGCAATATCATCTTACAGATAAGGCTTACCTTTTACCACTCAATATGCGTAGTATTGCCAGATTCATGAATCTGAATTCATGGGTTGACTGGGGCAACAAGATGCTTGATTGTTTTGATGGTCTACCAAAGGAAATGCAGGATGCATACTCCTTTATTCTTGATTATAAGGAGCTGTTGGTTGAATTGAAGGTTGCTGTTGAACATATAGAAACAACCTGTAAAACAGAAGGCTTTAATCTTGCTAACAGTAAGAAGTGCAAGAAATATATTATACAGCACATAATAGGCAATGCAAACAACCGTAGAGCTATGCTTGGAATCAAGATTTTGGAATACTTTAAAAAGCAAGAAGAGAAGTTGAAAGATAATTATGAATCACACAACATCTCTTCTGATATCATTGAATCAACATTGGGTGTTTTCAAACAAAAAAAGTCACCAAACACACTGTATGGTATAACTCCTTTTGTTCTGTTTATACCGTTACACGCAAAACTAGAGAACAAATCTGCCACTAAAACATTTAATTTCAAAGAGCGCTTATGTAATGTTAAACTAAAGGACATTGATACTTTTGCAAAAAGCACATGTTCACAAACTGGGTTGCAGTACGTACCAAACAGCTCAAAAATATGGGCTAATTTTGGAACGTTAAACTGGACACCCTAGTATTTTATTTAATACACATTATTAGTTGTAAAAAAATTGTAGATTGGAAGGGAGTGTTGCATACTTTTTGGTATATAGTAGTGTTCAAACTTTATATATTTTTGTATTGTAATAAACAGTATATACTGTATTTATAAGATTTAATTTTTATATTTGCAAACGAATAAAATTGGTTACCTTATAATTAGGTCGAATTAAAAAGAACAGTTTATAATAATGTGACAGACAAATTGAAAGCTGATATTGAAGTTCCCAGTCATTATGAGTTTTAAATTTCACATAAAATGTTAAGAGTGTCATTACAGAATAAAATCCTTTTGGGGTATTTGTTATTAGTGGCGGTTATCAGTAGTATGACCGCCATTTTGTTGCATGAACGGAAACGGATGCATGAAATAGAAGCAGAGACCACGGAAATACGTAAAATCCGTAAGGATATTAATACAGTCCACCGGCGTATTACAGAACTGGCAACACATGGAGAATCTGTCATTACATGGAATGAAATGGATTTCCGGAAATATAGAAACAGGCGATTGAGTGTTGACAGCCTGCTACAGGTAATGAAGCAATATGTGGGTGATTTTGTGCATACGGAACAAATAGACACTCTTTGTAATTTGCTTGAAGAAAAGGAAAATCATCTGCTACATATTATGGAAACTGTTGCAATACAGAGAAAGACGGATAGTCTCTTGGTGAATCACTTGCCAGAAGTGGCCAGAAGAGCGACCCGTGTAAGGATTATTACACAAAAGAAAAGTGGTATAGCCGGTTTTTTTGGTGGCAAGAAAAGTGTACAGGTCCTGCCTTCTGCTCAGGAACTGCATGCTTTCAGTGACAGTCTGATTGCCCTGCAACGGATACATACTGTAGAAATGGAAACTTATGCAGATAGTCTTCGCTCCAGGAACCGAACTTTGAACCGTGAGTTGTCGCAGCTGATCAGAAGTCTTGATAACCAGGCACAGGCGGTATTTGTTCAAAAAGATCAGAGAATAGCAGAAGCACAGGATTTATCTTTCTTCATGTTTGCCATAATTATAGCATTTGCAATTATCCTGCTGTTGATTTCTTTTCTTATCATACGTTCCGATTTGCGTAAGGAAGAAAGAATTAAATCCAGATTGAACCAGGTTATTAGTGAAAATAAAGAATTGTTGGAGATGCGCAAACGTATTATCCTGACCGTTTCACATGATATACGTGGCCCTCTTGGTAACATTCATAACTGTGCTGATTTGGCATCACAGACCAGGGAAAAGAAGAAACGTGAATCATATCTTGAGGATATACGTCACTCCTGCCATCATATTCTTCATTTGGTCAATGATCTGATGGATGCTTATCGGATTAACGATGTCGGTGATCTGCGCAATGATACACCATTTGATCTGGATCGTTTCCTTAAACGTATCTCTGATGATTTTTCCCGTAAGGCTATTTCTAAGGCTCTGATTTTGTACTCGGTACATGAGAATTGCAGTTTAACAGTAAAAGGGGATGCGGACAAGTTGGAACAGGTTCTGGCTAATTTACTGACGAATGCAATAAAGTTTACTCCATCGGGAACAGTTAATTTCCATTCAAGATATTCTGATGGGAAACTGAATATTGAAATCAGGGATACTGGAATCGGGATGGATGAAGAAACGCTGAAAAGAATTTTTGCTCCATTTGAACGTGCTGCACAAAATATCAACTCAGAGGGATTTGGCCTTGGATTATTCTTGACGAAGGGTTTGGTAAAGGTTCTTGACGGAACAATGGATGTGGAAAGTGAGCTTGGTAAAGGAAGCGTATTCAGACTTGAATTTCCCTTACCTAAAACGGATGAACCTGCAGAGGAAGATAAACAGGATAATAATCAGATATTTATGCTTCCTAAAAAGGTACTTGTTGTGGATGATGACCCGATACAGTTAAAAATAGCGGAAGATATGCTTGGCCGTAATGGTATAACCTGCACAACATGTATGAATATTCAGGAAGTTGTTACTGCTCTGGAGAATTCGGATTATGATATAGTACTAACGGATGTTCAGATGCCTGAAACCGATGGGTTTGGTCTTTTGAAACTGCTTCGTAATTCGGATATTGGCAACTCAAGAAGCATACCTGTAGCTGTCATGACTGCGCGTAGTGATGGTAATACAGGGATATATGAAAAGGAAGGATTTGCAGGTTATATTCATAAGCCGTTCAATATTCATGGATTGCTATCTTTTCTATCAACTATCATATCGCATACAAGAGTTGTAAATGCTGGAGACTTCGATTTCTCATGCTTATTGAAAGATATAGATGATAATGAATATATGTTGTCACTCGTTATTGATGAGTCCAGAAAAGAACTTGCTGAGATGGAATTAGCCTTGGAAAAGTATGACCGTGAATCAATGAGGAAGATTATTCACCGGATGATGCCGGTATGGGAAATTCTTGGTAAGGAACGCTTATTGCGTGAATTTCAAAAGGAACTACATAATGATGAAAGTGTTAATGAAGTTATTGGGATATATGCCCGGCAGGTTATTGACATTCTTGAAAAATTGATAGAAGAAACAGAAAAAGAACTTGTGAAATATGAAAATACTGATAGTTGAAGACAATATGATACTCAAGGGTATGATAGAAAAGTGGCTTCAGAAAGCCGGTTACGAAGTCCTGACCGCAATAGACGAGCCCGGGGCACGTAATATTCTGAAGAGACATGAAATCAGCCTGGTATTGGGGGATGTACGTCTGCCTGAAGGGAACGGTATCAGCCTTCTGGGATGGATGATGCATTCCGGAATGGAAATCCCTTTTATTGTCATGACGGATTATGCCTGTATCACGGATGCTGTCCGTGCCATCAAGCTCGGTGCCAAGGATTATTTGCAAAAGCCTGTCCATCAGGAACAGCTTTTTGAATTGGTACATAGTATGCTGAAAAGTCCGGTTATAGTACGTAAAGAGCGTTCTTTTGTAGAACGTACCAGCGAAGCCGCACGGAAAGCCGCCCTTTTTGCCCGTCGTGTGGCACCATCAGACCTTTCAGTTATGATACTTGGTCCGAGTGGTAGCGGTAAGGAAGTGATAGCTCAGATGATACACCGTTATAGTGACAGGCGTAACAAACCTTTCGTTGCAGTCAATTGTGGAAGCATACCTAATGATTTACAGGCTTCTGAATTTTTTGGTGCAGTCAAGGGTGCTTTTACCGGAGCCGTTGCGGACAGGAAGGGGCATTTTGAAACAGCCAATGGAGGAACTTTGTTTTTGGATGAAGTCGGCAATATGCCGTATTCCATGCAGATTCTTCTCCTTCGGGTTCTTCAGGAAAAGGAGTTTAATCCTGTTGGAAGTGATAAAGTCAAGCATATTGACGTGCGCATCGTATCTGCCACCAATGAGGATATGGAAAAGGCTGTGCAGGAAGGGCGTTTTCGTGAGGACCTGTATTATCGTCTTGCCGAAGTGGAAATTCCCCAGCCACCATTAAAAGACTGCAAGGACGACATTCTTTCACTTGCTGAATTTTTCAGAAAAGAACATTCATATAGAATACATGTTAAGAATGAAGGTTTTACAGAAGAAGCAAAAGCATGTATGTTAGGTTATGACTGGCCGGGTAATGTGCGGGAACTGAGCGCAAAAGTCAAACGTGCGGTTATTGTGGCAGATAACGTATTGTTGGATGTCTGTGATTTGGGACTGGATAATGTGACTTGTGTTAGTAATCCGGAAATTTATATCATTCAGGAAAGGGAAAGGATACGAAATCTGCTTGAGAAAAATCACGGTAATGTCAGCCAGACAGCCATTGAACTGGGTTGTAGCCGTACAGCTCTTTATAAGAAAATGAAGAAAGTTGGTCTGAAATAATTTTTTTATTCTTTAAGGCGGTATACCAGTCTGCATACATTGTTGCGGAATGTTTTGGATTCGTGCAGTACCCATTGTCCGAACTGTATTCTTCCAGTTATGTTTATCCCGCTTTTGTATGATATTGGAAGTAAGTATATGACCACTTCATCTGCGAGCTTGTATAGAAATACTCCACTTGCATAATCCGCACTCTTCT
>JAXEBI010000176.1:0-10207 GCA_034094155.1 Phocaeicola sp. | reverse complement strand
TTTCATTCCTATTCTTACTCCTTAACGATTCATTCTTGACAGTATTTCAATGATCTCTTTAATATAATTTTGAATCGGCTAACACCGATTCTATTGTTTAATTTTAATTTATCGGTAAAAATTTACCGAAGTATTGAATATTACTACTGTACAGAAATTGCTTGGACATAAAAACATTAAAACAACACAAATCTATACCGACATTATTCCTGAAACTATTATCAATGACCTTAAAAAACATAAATAGTTATTGCAAAAACAATTTTATGTGCTATTTAGTAATCTGCAAAGTTCCGCCGAAACTTTGCAGGTTTCATTTATTGGTATGAAAACTTTGGAAGTTGCCATCAAAGAAGTTGTAAATGTAGTTTTACATTCAGACTCAGAACTGCTTGATGAAGTAGTAGTTACCGGATATGGTAATTTCAAAAAAGCATCTTTTACCGGTGCTGCTTCAACTGTTGATACTAAATCATTAGAGAATGTACCTGTTATTTCTGTAGAAGAAAAACTTGCAGGTAATGTTCCAGGTGTTGTAATGGGTTCTTCTTCAAGTAATCCTGGTAGTGTTAGCAGTATTAGAATTCGTGGTATGGGTTCTATTAATGCTGGAAACGACCCACTATACGTTATCGATGGTACACCTGTTACAAGTGGTAATATCAGTGAGTTTACCTACAGTGATGCCGGAACAAACATATTGGCGACTTTAAATACAAATGACATAGAGTCTATTACTGTAATTAAAGATGCAGCAGCAGCTTCACTATACGGTTCGCGAGCTGCAAACGGTGTTATCGTTATTACAACAAAAAGTGGAAGTGAAGGAAAAACCAAAATCAACTATCGAAGTGACTGGGGATTCTCAAACATGGCAATTGACTACAGACCTATGTTAAGTGGTGATGCCCGTCGTGAAGTTTTATGGACTGGTTTGAAAAATTATGGACTTTATTCAGGCGGAATGAGTGCAGAAGAAGCATCTTCTTTTGCTGATACAAACATCGACGAATATGCCGCCATGCCAAATGGTGGATGGACAGACTGGAAAGATCTATTATTCAAAACCGGTTCACACCAGAATTATCAAGTAAGTGCTAATGGAGGTAGTGCAAATACACAGTTCTATGCTTCTTTATCTTATACAAAACAAGATGGTATAATAGAAAACCAGGGTCTGGAAAGATATACTGGTAATGCTAATTTAACTCACAAATTCAAGAACCTGACACTTCAAGTTACTTCTCAGTTCTCTAAAATGAAACAAGAAAGAACTAATGAAGGAACTTCTTATGATGGTGCTGTAGCAAACTATGCATTCTTTCAAAGTCCTTCCTCTACACCTTACTTAGAAGACGGATCATTAAACAGTGGATGCGGTATGTTTGGTGTAAACCCTTTATTTGAACGTCTTCATAGTTCTGATGTTTCAAATATAGTAAAGACTTTCAATACTATCAAACTGACATATAATATTTGGGATAATTTGAATTTGAGTGAAAAAATAGCATACGACTATACGACAAACACAAACGATGTTTTGTGGGACAGATTTTCAAACAATGGAGCTCCAGGTGGTGTTATGCAAAGAATTATCAATAGAAATGAACAATTAAACACTCAGACTCAGCTCACATACAATAAGTTGTTTGGACTACATAAAGTTGATGCTCTTTTAGGATTCGAAACAGAAGACAATATTTATGCTTATAACTACCTATCAGGACAGGATTACCCTGGTGACTTATACGAATTTACAAATGCAGGTTCAACAAGCTCTGATAGTAACAAGAACTCTTACAGACTGACATCATTTCTTGGAAGTTTCAACTACAATTATGCCGAAAAATATTATTTTAGTGCAAGTTATAGAACTGATGGTAGTTCAAAGTTAGCACGTAATAACAGATGGGGTAATTTTTGGTCTGTATCAGGTGCATGGAGATTTACTGATGAAAAATTTACTGAATCATTAAAGTCTGTACTAACTGACGGTAAATTAAGATTATCTTATGGTGTAAATGGTACTCAACCTTCTGGATATTATGACTATATGAATTTATATAAATTTGGTCAAAAATATCAGGGAAATTCTGGTATGGCTATTATTGGTGTAGCTAACCCAGATTTAAAATGGGAAAAGAACAAAACATTTAATATAGGTTTTGACCTTACTTTTATTGACCGTATTACAGTTAACTTTGATTACTATAAACGAGTTACTAGTGATTTGATTTATGACTTGCCTATTTCGCAAGTCGGCGGTTACTATGATTCAAAATATAGTTATAAAATCCCGATGAATATTGGTTCTCTGAGTAACAAAGGATTTGAGTTAACAATACAATCTACAAACTTTCAGACTGACGATTTCACATGGACAACATCCTTGAATATGGCAAGAAACAGAAATGAGTTGGTAAAGCTTGATGGTGAACAAACTGAAATTATTTCAGGTCCACTTATTCATCGTGTTGGAGAATCTTATTACTCTTACTATCTATATGAATATGCAGGTATAGATCCTGAAACCGGTAAAGAAATGTTTTACATCAATGATGGTACTGAAAATTCAAGAAATACTACTACAAAAGTTTCTGAAGCCAACAAAGTAATTGTAGGCAAACATGAAGCAGTAATTGAAGGTGGACTAACAAATAACTTGAGATGGAAGTGGTTCGATCTTGGATTTACATTTACTTATTCATTAGGTGGTGACGCTTTTGATTATTCAACATGGCAACATTCTGATGGTGGTTCTTACTTATATGCAGGTCAGGTTCCAGCTTATTATGATATTGATCAAATGTGGTCAGGACCTGGAGACAGTAATGCAACTCTACCAAAATTTGAATATGGAAACAATTCTCAATCTATGTCATCAAGATGGCTTATGTCTACAGATTATTTAAGATTAAAGAACTTAACTTTTGGTATCAGAGCACCTAAAAACTTTATTTCAAAATTAGGACTTAACTCTGCTAGAGTATACATGTCTGGTTCAAATCTGTTTACAATTAAATCAAAAGGACTTATCGTAGACCCAGAAATGCCAGTTGATGGAGTCTGTACTTTTGAAACTCCTGCTTTAAGAACATTTACTTTCGGTATTGAGTTGAATTTCTAATATTAAATTCTGAGCTATATGAAATTTATAAATAAATTATATACAACAACATTATGTGCTGCAATTACCTTGGCAATGTCTTCGTGTGTCAACAATTGGCTGGAACAAACTCCCAGTGATGGAGTAAATGCAGAAACTGCAATAAAAAATAGTTCTGACTTAGCTAATGTAAGAACAGGTTTATATGCTGCATTAAAAGGTAATAGCAATTTGGTTGATTATTATGGACGTCTTATGTTCGTTTATGGTGACGTAAGAGGTGAAGATGTACAATATGAATTTAAGTCAGGTAGTGGACGCGCACAATTCTATTATTATATGAATTATACAACTGAAGATGATTTTACAAGTTCAAATGCTATTTGGCAAACACCTTTTGTTGTTATGGCTCGTGCAAACAGAGTAATTGAGGCTGCAGAAAGTGGAAATCTGACAGATTCAGAGACTGCTTCAGCAACTATTTCACAATATCTTGCCGAAGCCAAAGTCTTAAGGGCTATGACACTTTTTGACTTAACTCGTATATATGGAAAACCATACACAATGGATAACGGAGCTTCATTAGGTGTACCGGTAGTAACTTCTCCAATTGAGGCAGCAGAAAAACCGGCAAGAAATACAGTCAGTGAATGCTATGCTAATATAGAAAAGGATCTTGAAGAAGCTATTAATTCAGGAGCTCTTCTTGAGGATATAGAGACTTCAAGAGGATATATAAACTTATGGGCAGCTAAAGCATTGCAACTAAGAGTATATCTTACTAAAGGCGAATGGGCTAATGCACAGAAAGTTGCTCAAGATATAATTTCAAACTCTCCTTACAAGCTTTGGACTACCGATGAATATGCAAGTGCATGGGGAGAAAACAGCGCTTCTCATCTGAACGAAATAATATTTGAGCTTGTCATAGATGATACTACAGACTGGACAGACCGTGAAGGTATAGCCTATCTGTATGCCGATAACAAAGGTGTTTCTCCAGGCTATGGTGATGTTATTATCACAAAGTCATTCTCTAATTTAATGACATCAGATCCTAAAGATGTCAGAAATGATGTTATTGTAGCACCGGGTGACGCGAATTCTACTTATAGTGGATATAGCGTATACATCAATAAATTCCAACCAGTAAATGGTGATGTAAGATATTCTAATATTCCATTATTAAGACTATCTGAAGTATACTTATCTGGCGCAGAAGCTGCATTTCAGAATGGTGATAAAACAACTGCAGTAAACTTGCTCAACGAAATTATAAAGAACCGTACTACAGATAGCGATAAACTTGTTTCTGAAGATAATATTTCATTAGAAAGGATATATATCGAACGTAGAAAAGAACTTTTCGGTGAAGGTCAAAGATTCTTTGATGCTATGAGACGAGGAGAGACTATAGTAAGATATGAAAGCGAAAATAATAGAGGCTGGCATGATATATTAACAGAAGATGCAAAAACAATCAGCCGTGATTCTAAGAAAGCTTTACCTTTAATTCCAGCTTCAGAAATGAATGCGAATCCCAATATGGTTCAGAATCCAGCTTATTAAAAGTATAGTATAATAAAAGTACTTAATATTATATTTGGAGGGTGTGTTGACACACCCTCCTTTATTTTTTATAAACATACCTTACGGCAAATACTACACTACAGGTTGGCTACCTTACACTATAACAACAATTGCATTATAAACTAAAAAAATGCACATTGCCTCTTTTTTACAAGCTATTGATTTCTTCGACAGATAGTCCGGTAATATCAGCTATATCACTGACAGAAAAACCTTTAACTAACATTTTTTTTGCATTTTCCAAACGAGTTTTCTCGATGCCTTCCTCGATACCTTTCGCCATGCCTTTCTCAATACCTTTTGCCATGCCTTCCTCAATACCTTTCGCCATGCCTTTCTCGATACCTTTTGCCATGCCTTCCTGAATACCTTTTGCCATGCCTTCCTGAATACCTTTCGCCATGCCTTTCTCAATACCTTTTGCTATACCTGCCTCGAGGCCTTTTGCCATACCTATTTCAAGACCAATTTTCTCAGCCTTTTTCATTGCCGTATCGAGCGTATTTTTCCAGTCCCGATAGACTTTAAGACTTTCTTCATACTCTTCATACTGTTCTTTTGTAAACTTTGCTATTTCCGCTGTTTCAAACAGTTTCTCAAAAACACGTTCCTGAAGAGCAGCAGGGCGTTCCATCAAACGAGAAAGGTTACGTAGCACGAACATCCATTTATCAAACATTCCATCCAGTTCGTTCTCATTTTTTTTGAATTTAGGCATTTCAAGATACACAAAAGTCAGTTTATCATAGAAAACTTTACCAGAATTGACATCCATGAGTTGTACTTTATGATGGTAATACCCACTACTTTCATCATCAAAGGTGAAATTCAGTATACCTATCACATAAACAGCTTTCAGTTCATAATTCCATTCACCTTTTCGCCCCTGTTCACGTATTGGAAAAGTAGAATAATAGATGCTTCTGTCCTTAAAGAACTGTTGTTCTGCTTTCTGCATTTCGATAAGTATTTTTTCTCCATACTCATTTTCGCAATATACATCAAATACCGCGCGTCTGTCTCTTTCAGAGGTTCCTAAATGTTCAGAATTAAGATACTTCAAATCAGTAATGACTTCTTTACCGCAAAGAAGGCTGTTAATAAAACTAATCAGAAGTTCCTTGTTCATTTCTGTGCCAAACAGCATCTTGAACCCAAAATCCGTATAAGGATTAACATATCTGTCTTCTCTAAACTGTTTATCCATATTCCTAATATTTTTAGTTACTTTTCTTTATATATTACACTTATGAAATAGTAAGTTCCGTTTCTGAACCGCTTCACTTTTAACCGGCCTCCTGAGGATTGCTGTTGGTTCATAAGAAATTCAGGGGTAGAGCCTAATACTCGTAAGTATAATAAGTCATTTATAACGATAAAAGCTTAATTTCATAGCAATATATGCGTACCACTTAAGTCGTACAAGCGTACCACTAAAATGATACGGGCGTACCACTTAAGTCGTACGAGTGTCTCACTTAAGTAATACGCCGTATATTTGCTCACACTTTCTTTTTACAGAATAGTTATTTAAGAGAATAAATAAAAATATTATATATCGCTATTTTCTTCATTGCTTATGATACCACTACCCTATTATCTGACCTGAATAACAAGATAACGTGATACGCTCCAGAATTCATTAGGATTTGTAATTTCCAATACGTACTGTCCCTTATCGTCTTTTTCAAGCTTATATGAGCCCTTAGGGTGTGTAGTAAGCAATTCTGCACGTTTAGAATATAATTTAACAACCTTATCCTTACGGATATCTATTTCTGTAAAATAATCCTTATTGAAGTCATTGTCTTTCAATACATCACCGTCTTTCAGTATCTTCTGGTCTTTAAGCTCTTTCTTTGTTCCGAATACAAACCATGCTGTATTGAGAGCCTTGTCCTGTGCTGCAACGGTTTTTGTCTTTTCTTCATTTTCAGCAGAAAGCTGGTCAACGTTCTTTGTAAGGTCTGTAACAGCCTCATCAAGTTCGGCTATGCGGATGTTCTTGTTTGCCAACTCTACCTGAAGAGTTTCAATCTGCTGTTGTTTTGCAGCGAGTTCTGCAGTAAGATTTTCGAGGGCACGTTTCAACTGAGCACTATTGTAGTTGCTGTTTTTCAACTGTTTTTCAAGTTCAGCTATGCGCTCACGGTTGCTTTTCAGTTTATCGCTGATAAACTTGATATCTTCTTTTATCTTATTGGCAGCCGACTGACTTTCTATGGCGCCACCGCTAAGGTCTACTCTATTTTCAGCTTCATTAATTTCACGGAAACCTTCCTGTATTTCATTGAAAGCTCCCATAATTTCGTCAAGTTCTGTATT
The DNA here is from genome assembly GCA_034094155.1 of Phocaeicola sp. GTDB lineage: Bacteria > Bacteroidota > Bacteroidia > Bacteroidales > Bacteroidaceae > Phocaeicola. The sequence goes on along the minus strand of JAXEBI010000176.1, from coordinate 3,186 downwards.
ACGGTTAGCCAACTCAAGCATTAATGAGTCATTCAGCGCCTGAAGCGCGTCTTTCTTCTGACCAAGATTTTCGCATGATGCCAGGAATGTGGCAAAACACATAGAAAATAATACTACTTTCTTCATATTTATTACTGTTTAGAGTTATTTTTCTGTTCTTCTTTTCCACCTAACACGATTACTATTTCACCGCGAGGTTCTGTTTTTGTGAAATGGTCTATAACTTCAGCCAACGTTCCGCGTACACTTTCTTCGTGTAACTTTGATATCTCACGACAGACTGATACCGGACGTTCAGGACCGAAAATTTCGGCAAACTGAGTAAGAGTCTTTACAAGACGATAAGGCGACTCATAGAAAATCATGGTTCTCGCCTCGTCTGCCAAAGCGTTTAGTCTCGTCATTCTTCCTTTCTTCTGCGGCAAAAAGCCTTCAAAGCAGAATCTTTCATTGGGAAGTCCGGAAGAAACAATTGCCGGCACAAAAGCTGTAGCACCGGGAAGTGTCTGGACCTCTATTCCGTTTCTCACACATTCACGCACTATCAGAAAGCCTGGATCGGAAATACCGGGTGTTCCTGCATCCGAAATAAGAGCCACCGTTTCACCGGCCTTTATTCTTGCTACTATACTCTCCACAGTCTTATGCTCATTGAACTTGTGATGAGACTGCATAGAGTTTTTTATTTCATAATGCTTCAGAAGTATGCCTGATGTCCGTGTATCTTCGGCCAATATAAGATCGGCCTCTTTAAGAACTTTTATCGCACGGAAGGTCATGTCTTCCAAATTTCCTACAGGTGTAGGCACTACGTATAGTCTTCCCATATATCTGTTTTAGTTATCTTTAATAGCAAAGGTAGAAAGTTTTTGGAATAGAGGATATTTTTCTGTTAATATTTAACAGATGTTGTATATTCAAGCATAATAAAGTAGGCAAATTTTTAATTTTAAAGTCAAAATAATAGGTTTTACGAACAAGAATAGTACATTTGCAGTTATATTTATATATAATCACAGATTGATATTTTATGGTTTTATTTTCTGAAGATCACAAGTCGGAAACGTCGAGAAGAGGAAGAATTGAAGTGATATGCGGTTCTATGTTTTCAGGGAAGACAGAAGAACTTATCAGACGTTTAAAGAGAGCTAAGTTTGCAAAACAGAGAGTGGAAATTTTCAAGCCCTCCATTGATACGAGATACGCAGAATCTGAAGTAGTCTCGCACGACAAAAACTCTATTTTGTCTACACCTATTGAATCTTCGGCAAGTTTGCTGCTGTTTACATCTGAAATAGATGTGGTGGGAATAGATGAAGCTCAATTTTTTGATGAAGGACTTGTGGGGGTATGTAACGAACTGGCCAATCAGGGTATCAGGGTAATTATCGCAGGGCTCGACATGGACTATAAAGGAATACCGTTTGGTCCTATACCCGCACTTTGTGCCATTGCCGATGAAGTAACTAAAGTTCATGCTATCTGTGTGAAATGTGGCGATCTGGCTTACATATCCCACCGTATCATAGAAAACGACAAAAGAGTGTTACTCGGTGAAAAAGAAGAGTATGAACCTTTATGCAGGAAATGTTATCAGAAAGCGCTGAAAAAGCAGGATACAAATAATGCATAAAGCTCTTTTATAAACGAAAATATACATTCAAATAATAATAAATAATTTTTCTATCATGAACAGTCGTAAAAAAATCACATTCGACAGTTTTATACGCGGTGTGCTTGCAGGTGCAGTCATTGTAGGTATATTATATATGCTCAACAGACTTAGCAGTGTGCTCCTTCCGTTCTTCATTGCATGGATAATAGCCTATCTGCTATATCCGGCAGTTTCTTTCTTCCACGACAAGTTGAAGATCAAGAACAGGGCCTTGGCAATATTTGCCGTTATGGTTACCATTACCATAGTTATAGCCGGTGGCATTCTTATTGTTGTTCCACCAATGATAGAAGAATGTGTAAAACTGAAAACTCTTATCAGTGTATATTTTGCTGAAGGTGGAAGATTTACATCCATACCGCAGAATATTACTGAATTCTTACACAAGTATGTAGACTGGAACTGGATTCAGAACAATCTCAATACTGAAAATATAACAGACGCATTAAGAAGTCTGCTGCCAAAAATGTGGACACTAATTTCCACCTCGTACAATATTGTAATAGCTATCTTTACCGGGTTTATCATCCTTCTTTATCTGTTTTTTATATTACTCGATTATGAGCAGATAGCAAAAGGCTGGGTATCGCTGTTGCCTGTAAGACACAGAAGCATGGCAGTAAGAGTTGTGGAAGACATAAAAGACAGTATGAACAAATACTTCAGAGGACAGGCTTTAGTAGCATTCTGCGTTGGGATTTTGTTCAGTATAGGTTTTCTGATAATAGATTTTCCGCTTGCTATTGGTCTCGGACTTTTCATAGGACTGCTTAATATGGTTCCTTATCTGCAGATAATAGGTTTTATACCTACAGTGATTTTGGCTTTGCTGAAGGCCGCCGATACCGGAGAGAGCTTTTGGGTTATATTAGGATTGGCACTTTTAGTATTTTGTGTAGTGCAAGCTATACAGGATATGTATCTTGTCCCTAAAATCATGGGTAAAATTACAGGATTAAACCCTGCAATTATTCTGCTTTCTCTTTCAATATGGGGTTCTTTGATGGGAATGCTCGGTATGATTATCGCTTTACCTGTTACAACTCTGATATTATCTTACTATCAAAGGTATTTGGAAAGAAAAGATTTCTTCTTTTCACCAGATTCAGAAAGCACTGATAATCAAGAAAGTAAAGAATTAAACGAAAAATAATTCAAAAAAAGTTGCTAAAATATTTGGTGGGAATAGAAAAAAGTTCTACCTTTGCACTCGCAATCGGGAAATAACCGAGGCAAACAAAAAAGGATTGATTCGCTAGCTCAGCAGGTAGAGCACAACACTTTTAATGTTGGGGTCTTGGGTTCGAGCCCCAAGCGGATCACTCAAACAAAAAGCAAAACAATGAAAACCGCTGATAATCAATCATTATCAGCGGTTTTTCTTTTTATCCATACTGCAAATTGAAGCAGAATACCGCATCTTACTGGAGGTGAAATAGGTGGACTTAATTTCCACATAAAAACAAGTCCACCTGATTGGATTATATTTCACTGATTCTCTGCGTTTTGCA
>JAXEBI010000175.1:0-60692 GCA_034094155.1 Phocaeicola sp. | reverse complement strand
TTTTATCAATTCAGCTTATATCCTGTTCTAATAATCCTACTTCATTATTGGACAAAGCAGAAAAACTATGGGGACATAATATGGACAGCGTAAATATATATCTGTCTCAAATTGAAAATCCACAACGTTTCCTTGGACGTGAAAAAATCAGATATTGCTATCTGAAAGGAGTGATGGACTTCTATTCATCAGGTAAAAGCTCTGATTCTTTGTTGGCAGAGGCAAGAAATGAGACAGTGTTACTATCCGATTCGCTGTATATCAGGAAGCTGATGCTGCACGATCTTGTCCGCTTCTCCTACAAAAGCCTACCTGACTCAACGTTGAACACAATTGATAGAATCACGGAAAGTTTTCCTGCTTTTGCAGATAGTATGAGCTTGCTTCTTTCCTTTTATAGAAATGAGTCCATGATAAAGAAAAATGAGTCTCATGATGTCATAAATAATATTAATGCGATAAGAGAGAGCCGTGTAAAAGGCCTTTCCGATTCATTGTTGTATATACGTATCATGTTACAGGCAATGGATGCATATTCAATGCAGAGAAGACATTTTGAAATGGACAGCATATATACATACATAATTGAAAAATATATAGCAGGAAATGGAAATCTTCTTTCAAGGGTTAACTATGTAAATAGACATTATTTATCGAAGCTGGAAGAACATGGAAGGTGGCGTGATGCGCTGGATATCAATGTCCTATTGGATGATGGTAATAGAGAAAAGGCAGCTCGGAATATGTATCTGAAGGCTCGCATGTACGAACAGGCAGGTATGCAGGATTCTGCTGTTTATTTTTATAGAGTTACGGAACAAGGGCATTTGCCTTTGTTGGCTTCTCTTGCTTCAAAAAGGCTTATGAATTATTTCCTGTCAAAGGGATATGATGATGAAGCATACAAGAGTATGCAGAAAAGCAGATTGTTGCAAAATAATGTGGAGAGTAATATATCATCAGGTCTCTCCATAGATAGGTTCAAACAGACACAACTTGAGAATGAACTGTATCAGATACGTATAAAACGTCAGGAACAGCAGTTGTTATTGCTTGTCCTTCTGTTGGTTATTGCCATTTTAATAATTATATATATATATTATTATCTTCGTGTAAAGCGCGAGCGTATAATTACAAGTATGAAAATACAGCAGGACAAAATGGAGAAGGAATCTAAGATATTGAAGTATCATAATGAGCTTCTTAAGAAAGAAACTGAAATTGTGATTTTACGCGAGTCGCTTTTCCGACGCTTGTCGTTCTACAGAAAATTACCTTCTTTGGCAAAAGATAAAGATGTTATTGAAAAAGGTAAAAAGATAATCATTACAGAAGATGAGTGGCATGAAATAAAACAGACAGTAGATACTTCTTTCGATAATTTTTCTTTTCGTCTGGAAAAAGCTTATCCTTTATTGACAACGAAAGACATTCTTTTCTGTTGTCTTGTGAAATTGAATGTTAATATGCAGGATTTGTCCGATATATATTGTGTAAGCAAGGCCGCCATCTCTAAAAGAAAATTTAGAATCAAGACTGAAAAACTTAATATTGAGGATGAAAATATAAGTCTTGATCAGTATCTCAAAGACTTCTAGTATTGATAATCGGAACCTGTTAAAATCAGGTAATGGATTTTGTGCTTTTATAGCCTGTTCAGCATAAATAAGAATGTAATGTCCAGTGTGTTATAATAAGTGTAATGTGCTAATATATTGATTGATAGTTTGTTATTGCTGGATTTTCATAATGAATTGTCCAATCATATTTTTGATGTTTTGGATGTCTATCCTTAATTTTGCCTTCAAATAAATCAATATTTTCATTATGGGAACACATCATTTCTTGTTGGCAAAATCGGTACAGGGGATTATGTTTTATGTATTGGCCTGTATGTTTTCTTCATGTAGTAGCTCAATTAAAGGAGTTGTTGATAAAATGCCTGTCATAGCAGAAAAAGTATCCCTTCCCACAGGGGAACTTATAGTATGCGACATATCTAAATCAAAGGATACAATAGACATACCATTGAGCATGCTCACGGAAGACTTGAATGTTGTAAGGCTGGATAACAGTGATGAAGCTCTGGTTGGAGGATGGGTGAGAACCACTGTTTCCGACAACTATATATTGGTAAGTAACAATAAACAGGTGCCTTATAAATTATTTAAACGTGACGGTAAGTTTATATGTACAATAGGTTCTTATGGTCAAGGACCTGATGAATACATGAATACCTATGCAGAACAGCTTGACGAGAAACATAACCGTATTTATATTATTCCTTGGCAATCCGACAGAATTCTTGTATTTGACCTTAATGGAAACTCATTGCCAAACATTCCTCTTGGAGTACGTGTACCTAAAGGAGAATTCTGGGTCAATACAGCGGATTCTACAGTAATTGTTACAGTTTTGCCTTTTGAGAGCATTGTAAATGACGTGGTTTGGGTACAGGATATGCATGGAAAGAGAATACAGTCAGTGTCTTCACGCCATCTTTCCGTTCCGAGAGATTACAGTAACGAAGTAGATGCTGCAAGATGTACTTCAGATTATGATGTAATGCTTTTTACTATCAGTCCAGAGGCACGCCAAGATTCTCTATATCATTATAACTATGAAAAGAATATTCTTGAACCCAAATTCACTGTAAGATTCAGTCAGAGTCCAATACCTTGGCACGGATATTATGAATTGCCTAATCATTTTATAGGAACAGGTTCTTTTCCGGTCCAAGTGGCCGAAAATATGTGGCAAGGTTCTGTCCCTGCATATTATATTGTAGATAAAACTACATTGAATGGTAGTTTTATGCGCTTGAAGAACGATTACCTTAATATTCCAGACCGGATCAATTTCTTTAATGGATATTATGTATCGAATATGGAGCCGCTCACTTTGATGGATGAATTGGAAAAAGCTTTGGAAGACGAAGATATTTCAGATAAAGTGAGATTACGTATACAGGCATTATTGGAAGATATTGATGAGAATGATAATAATATTGTACTTTTTGCTAAACTTAAATAACGTGAATTCTAAGACTTTAGCCATGTCTGATGAAGATTTATTAACTTTTATATGCAACACTAAGTTAAGTGAATCTTCTGATTTGGCAAAATACTGGGTAATACATTGTTAATCAGTATTTTAATACCTATAATTTTAAAAGTGTTGCGGAATTAAGGATGTATAAAAAAATGATTAAAAAAGAGTTGACATTGTGTATATTATCTGTTTGTTTATTTTCATGTAAAGATAATAAAGGTACTATTGCGCCTTTCGGTGTTCCTGAACAAGGAAATATAATAGCTGAATTAAACATTACAGAAAACGGAGATACTGTAGTATCCTGTGATATTGAAAAAGTTTCTTATTCTTTTTCATTGAAAATTAGTGATTTGATTGATTCTTTAGAGATAATAAAATTAGATGCTACAAATCCTGATTATTATGTAAAAAGTAGAGAGGTGTCTTTGTCAGATAACTATATTGGCATCAAAACCGAAAATCAATATAAATTATTTGACAAAAAAGGGAAGTTTGTATCTTATATAGGACGAAGGGGACAGGGGCCTGGAGAATATTCTGATTTTATATATGACTCCCAAATTGATGAAGAGAATAATAGGATATATCTTATAGAAATGGGTTATGTATCTAAAATTTTAGTTTATGATTTGTCTGGAAATTATGTTGAAGACATTCCGTTGGCGTATAAGTTGCATAAAGGTCGTATAAAATTTAACAATAAGACATTAACAATAATTTCTTTGCCTTGGAGAGGAGATGAAACTCCTTTAGTATGGGTACAAGATTTCAAAGGTAATCTAATTTCTGAAACATGGAAAAATGAGGTTGCTGTTCATCCGGAGTTTAGTAGTGAAATATATTCTAATATGCTTGATCGGAAGAATGATTCAGAAATTTTTATAGGATCTGTTGAACCACGCTGTGATACTTTGTATAATTATAGTACAATAAATGGTTTGTCCCCTAAGTTTACAGTTAACTATTCTGATATGAAAATTCCGCTACATACATATTATGAACTACCTCACCATTATATTATTGAACTGTATGATAAGATAGAAATGGGGATAGATTATACAACTTCTACAAATAGTCGCATAATAATAGATAAAAAGACTTTGAGAGGGGGATATTTTGATTTGATTCTTGATCCTTTAGGTGGTATATTATATAATGGGTATATAGCAGAAGCTAAAAACGGTTATTTTGTATTAAACATAGATCCAGGTGATCTTAAAGATATTATAAATGATTCAAAATCCATGCTAAAGAAATATCTAAACGAAAAAGATATCCAAAAATTGCAAGAAGTGGACGCATCCATTTCTTATGATGACAATAATTATATTATTATTGGAAAATGGAAATAGAAAAGAAAATCAATTTATTCTTATTTCGAACTCACGTTAAATAATTTGTTGATATTTGACATCTCCAAAGAGGAATCAGTTTTGAAGGAATCGAAAAAGGAAAAATAAAAAGCCAACTAATTCATATACAAAGCACAGTGAATTAGTTGGTCGTTTTTTTCTTATGCTAATTTCTTATGCACACTACCTGTGAACATCACTATTGAAAAATATAATACCCAGAAACAAAATTCATATCATATACCTTGCTACAGGTAAATGATTCACTATTATTTTTTTATAATCATAAGGGAAAAATACGGGAATTGTCTCTTTTTTATTATATCGATTTCAGTAGTAAAGAAATCTTTCCCATCTGTATTTGCTATATTCTCAAAGTAATAATATTTGTATTCCGGATGAGAATCTATTAGTTTGAGAATGGTATCCTTGCATCTTGAAAGTTTCATTATTACCGGTACATGATTCGCGGCGATGTAATCTTCAAGTTCTTTTTCCGAAGCATTTCCAGGAATTACTACCATTCTTTCTTCCTGTGAGATGAGATGAAGCATAGCCGGTTCGGTAGCAGCTATAAAAGAAGGAATACCGCAAAACTGCTTTACGGGAATTCCCTTGGTACTCAGATAGTCCATCATATAGTGAATGGAAGCATATATACCTGCATCTCCTTCAACGGTAACGGAAACTTTTTTGCCTCTATCGAACTCTTCAATAGCCTTTTCGGCTGTCTCACGGTAAATTCTCATTGTCTGTTCCCTTTCTTTTTCCATGGGAACAATAAAAACCGAAATCCTTTCTTCCTGTATTCCTATACTGGTAAGAAGATCTTTTGCACGCGAAATGTATGTACTATCGGTACATGGCTTTATGTCAGTAAGGAGGCCGTTGTCGCATTTCCTTTTTACAGAAGTTCCCGGGCAGAAAATCACATCCGATTCCTGTAGGATTTTTAGTGATTTTAAAGTTATCATATCCGGATTTCCCGGACCTAATGATACAAAGTTTATGCAGTCTTTATTCATTCTCTTTTCTTATTTTTAATGATATACAAATCTTATTTCATGGCTTTTGTTGCCTGGATTGCTTTTCAGACAATATATTACAAATGCAAAAATCGGTAAAAAAAACGATTAAACAAGATAAATTCAATATCTTTGCTTGTAAAATTCTGTATTTATGAAAATAAACAACCTGTATATCTTTATATCAATTTTATTATTAAGTTCTTTTTCTCTTTCTTCATGCAAGTCTGGAAATAAGGGTGGAGCCGGATCTGAAGCTTCGTCATTCAGTACTTCGGAAACACAAGTTCCGGACAGTATACGCCCACGAATCTCGGTCGACTATGCTGACGGCTTTTCTGTTGAATATCTTTCCGACAGAAAAAGGCTGGTAACCATTCAGGACCCACAAAGACAGAATGGTGATGTATATAAACTTGCATTTATTGACAGGGGAACAGACAGAACAGGTATTCCGGAAGAGTATTCAGTAATAGAAGTACCAGTCAGGAAGAGTATTTGCATGACTTCACTTCAATTGTCAAACTTCATAAAACTCGATGCACTTGATTTTGTGACAGGAGTTACAAGTACTAATCATTTGTTTAATACCGAAGTTGCCGACAGACTGAAAGAGGGTAAGATAATAAGAATAGGAATTGAAGGCAATTTCGATAATGAGGCCATAATGGTTGCCCAGCCTGACTTGATTCTTATATCACCTTTCAAGCGCGGAGGCTTTGATGCCTTGAAGGAGGTGGGAATACCTCTTGTACCTCATCTCGGATATAAGGAAATGACACCATTGGGACAGGCCGAATGGATAAAGTTTGTGGCTATTCTGACTGGTCAGGAGGAAAAGGCAAACAAATTGTTCAAGGCTATTGCCGACAGATATAATGAACTTGTAGCCAAGGCTTCGGCTGTAAAGGTAAAACCAGAAGTTTTCAGCGGAGAGATGCGTGGAGGCAACTGGTATGCCGTGGGTGGAAAGAGTTTCCTTGCCCGTTTGTTTGATGATGCAGGTGCAGAGTATTTTCTGAAGGAAGACACCCGTTCGGGAGGAGTTAATCTTGATTACGAAACTGTTTACAGCAAGGCTGCTGATGCTGACTTCTGGCGCATAGTAAACAGTTATCAGGGTGATTTCGATTATGATGCTCTGGCTGGGTCGGACAACAGATATACTGATTTTAAGGCGTTCAGGGACAGGAAAATTATTTACTGCAATATGAGACTTAAACCTTTTTATGAGAGTATGCCTGTAGAACCGGAAATAGTACTTGCCGATTTGATAAGGATATTCCATCCGGATTTGTTGCCCGATTATAGTCCGAAGTATTATGAACTTCTGGAAGACAAGAAGGCAGTAGACAAAAATGCTGGAAGAAATTAAGAAGATGTAAATGAAAATTTAAGTAGAAGTTGATAAGAAATTAATAAGTAATCATCATTAAGATAAAAGAAATATTGTAGAAATAATGAGACGTCACGTAGGGTGCTATATGCTTTTGATTTTAGTGCTGATATTCCTCTTGTTTTCGCTGAATCTTATAGTTGGTTCTGTAAATATTCCTTTCCGTGCAGTGATAGGCACTCTTTTTGGAACAGAAACAGAGTCGGTTATATGGGAGAATATTATATGGAAGTCGCGTTTTCCTCAGGCTCTGACTGCTCTTGTGGCAGGGGCCGGACTGTCAGTAAGCGGACTTCAGATGCAGACTGTTTTCCATAATCCGCTGGCTGGCCCGTCTGTGCTTGGAATAAGTTCCGGAGCAAGCCTGGGTGTTGCCTTTGTATTGCTTCTTTCGGGAAGTATAGGCGGTGTGGCCATGAGTAATATCGGAGTAGCCGGAGAAATAGCGCTGACTCTTGCTGCCATAGTGGGAGCACTCTCGGTCATGGCACTGATAGTATTTGTATCGCAGAAGGTAAAGGGAAATGTTACCTTGCTTATTATAGGTGTTATGATAGGGTATGTTGCAAATGCCGTGATAGGCGTTCTGAAATATTTCAGCGTGGAAGAAGATATCAGGGCATATGTTATATGGGGATTGGGCAGTTTTGCACGCGTGTCGGGCAATCATGTTTCTGTATTTGCCATTATTATGGCAATCCTTATTCCTCTGTCATTTCTTTCTATAAAGACTATGAATCTGCTTCTCTTGGGCGAATCGTATGCACAGAATTTAGGGTTGAACATAAAGCGCGCACGATTGTTGGTTATTAGCAGTGCCGGTGTGCTGACCGCCATTGTAACAGCATATTGCGGACCTATTGTGTTTCTTGGTCTTGCTGTGCCACATCTGTGCAGAGGCCTGTTCCGGACATCCGATCACAGGGTTCTTATGCCCGCCTCAATGCTTGTAGGTGCCGCCTTGGCACTGGTATGTAATCTCATAGCACGAATGCCCGGATTTGAGGGCGTATTGCCGGTCAACTCGGTTACAGCTCTCATAGGTGCGCCGGTTGTAATGTCGGTATTGTTCAATAAACGTAAGTCTGATATACAGGAATAACAAAAATCTCACGGAAATCACGGTAACAATGAAGAAAAAAGCGGTAATTAAGTTGTGTGGGCTGTCGACTGGCTACAGGGTTAAAAATGGGAATAAGATTGTAGCATCGGATATCAGTACTGAGATTCTGGGCGGAGAACTGACTTGTCTGCTTGGTGCCAACGGTGCCGGAAAGTCTACTTTATTGCGCACTCTTTCTGGTTTTATCCCACCTGTAAGCGGAGACATATTAATCAACGGTCGCAGCCTCGGAAGTTATACATCAGCCGAGATGTCGCGCATACTTAGTGTTGTACTCACAGAAAGGTGCGAAATCCGTAATATGTCGGTTGAGGAACTGGTGGGCATGGGAAGAAGTCCTTATACCGGTTTCTGGGGAAGATTAAGCAAAACGGACATGGAGATTGTAAGCCAGTCTCTGTCTATGGTAGGTATTCTTGAGCTAAGGCACAGAATGGTTCATACACTGAGCGACGGCGAACGCCAGAAAGTAATGATAGCAAAGGCTCTCACACAACAGACTCCGATAATATTTCTTGACGAGCCTACTGCTTTTCTTGACTATCCGAGCAAGGTTGAAATAATGCAACTTCTTCATGGCATTTCAAGAGAAACGGGTAAGACTATTTTCCTGTCAACCCACGATCTTGAGCTCGCCCTTCAGATAGCCGACAGACTTTGGCTTATGGATAGAAACAACGGGGTAGTGTCAGGTACTCCTGAAGATCTTTCCATGGATGGAACATTGGGAAGTTTTTTTTCTCATAAGGATATTACTTTTGATATAGAACAAGGGCTGTTCAGAATAACCAATTCATGCAACAGGAGTATTATGGTGAAGGGGGAAGGTGTACCATATAAGATGCTTTGCAAGGCACTGCAGAGAAATGGCATTATGGTTAGGGAAAAAACTGTCTCTGGAGTAGTGACTATGCCTTCTTCTGCTGCTGTTGCTGCTTCTTTCTTTGATGATGAGGCGGAATATATAGAAGCAATTTCCTCCAATGATTATTCTAACGGCTATCAGCTTATTTCTGAAGGTAAATGCAGAAAGATATTTGCTTCTATAGATGAGGTGCTTGAATGGGTGGTTTAGATGTGAGGGCTGGTCTTTGTGATTATTCTTCAGTTTTTTATACAACTTCATCGGTAGTCTTATGAGATCCTCCTGCCGCAAAAAACTATTTGTGGTTTAATTCCATTAATCTGTTTCATAAAGTTAAGGGTTAAGAAAGCGGTTTGATATTTGATTTTTTTTAATAAATTTGCATGTTAATATAAGGATAATTAGATATAGTTTATGATTACAAATAAATATAAGCCCTATAAAGATGACAACGAATCTGTAAGTGATGTGCTTTCGGATTGTCAATTTCCATTATTCCCGATAAAAGAGGCAGACTCAAAAAATAAGCTTAGGGTTTTATCTCTTTTTTCTGGATGTGGTGGTATGGATATAGGTTTTGAAGGAGGATTTATTTGCCATCGTAAATCCATAAATCCTAAAAATGATTGGATTGAAAAATCTATTAATGCCAATTGGGTGAAATTGAAAGAAACAAATTTCATAACTGTTTTTGCTAATGATATATTGGAAGATGCCAAAGCTACTTGGTCTTCTTATATGTGCAAACGAGGACATCTGTCTGATTCTTATCGTCTAGAAAGTATAGTAGATATTGTAAAACGTCATCAATACGGATTTGATGAGTTTCCAAAAAACATTGATGTCGTTACAGGTGGATTTCCATGTCAGGATTTCAGTGTAGCTGGCAAACGTAAAGGCTTTGATTCCAATAAAGACCATAATGGAAAATTACGTTTAGATAATGCGCCATCAGAAGAGACAAGAGGAAAACTGTATTTTTGGATGAAACAAGTAATTGATATTACAAAACCTAAAATTTTTATAGCGGAAAATGTAAAAGGTCTTGTCAATCTTGGAGATGTGAAAACTATTATTCAAAAGGATTTTGCTTCCGCTGACGATAATGGATATATTGTGTTGACGCCTCAGGTTCTTCATGCTGCAGATTTTGGTGTTCCTGAATCTAGGGAGCGTGTGATTTTTATTGGTATAAGAAAGGATGTATTGAGACCTGAGGCTTTGAAGGCGTTAGAAAATGATGTTTTACCTCCTGAGTATAACCCATATCCAACCCCTACGCATGCATATAGCAATAATGATGAGGGTTTGGTTGAACCCGTTGTGTGCGGAGACATATTTCATGGATTGTTAGAGCCTGATTTTTCTTCTGATCTTTCGCAAAAATATTACTCTAAAGCTAAATACATGGGGAGTCATTGTCAAGGACAAAAAGAAATTTCGTTGGATAAAATAGGTCCAACAATACGTTCTGAGCATCATGGGAACATAGAATTTCGCAGACTTTCGTATGAACATGGAGGTAAAATAGAACATGAATTGTCTGACGGTTTACCTGAAAGAAGACTTACTCCAAGAGAATGCGCTTTAATTCAGACATTTCCGCCTGATTATTCATTCGTTAGATATAAACCTTACTCAAAATCACGGTTCAGTGTGAGTTCATCTGGAGCTTATCGAGTGATAGGAAATGCTGTGCCGCCTATGCTGGCTTATAATATAGCTATGAGAATTCAAACATTGTGGAACTTATATTTTAAATAAATATGCTTCAAGAGAATATTATTTCCATACGTAAACATGACGCAACACTTGCGGATGAGGCGTTTGCTGATTTTATGAATAAGATTGAAATGGAACTTAACAATATGGCAAATGATGATCCCGCATATTTTCATTCCATAAGTCCAAACAAACTAGAGGTAATATCGGTTGATTGTATGAAAAAAATTGCTCCTTCTACCCCTTTTAGACCAGAGGAAATAAGACTTATTTCAGGAATGGCATTCCCGGATATTGTTGCTGAGACTTTTTATGGAGTAGAGGTTAAATCAACGCAATCGGACCATTGGAAATCTACAGGAAGTAGTATAATAGAAACGACAAGAAACAAGAATGTTGAAAGTATCTATATGTTATTCGGTAAATTAGGTGGAAAGCCAGAGTTTCGTTGTCGTCCATATGAAGACTGTTTGTATGATATAACAGTAACTCATTCTCCGAGATATCTAATAGATATGAATATAGATAAGGATAATACTATATTTGCTAAAATGCATACTTCTTACAACGAATTAAGAAATTCAAAAGATTCTATTGCACAAGTCAGAAGATATTATAGGAATTTAATTAAATCAGAGAACAAGAATGTGATGCCTTGGTGGCTGGATGAGATAGATGATAAATCACATAATTTACTTGTAAGACATATAACATCGCTTTCTGCGGAAGAGAAACAGAATGTATTGATGCAAATTTATATGTTATTTCCTGGCTGCATGATATCAAGCAACTATATTGAACCTGCTATGTGGCTTGTAGCATATCATAAAATAGTCTGTCATAATATGCGTGATTATTTTAGTGCCGGGGGTAAAGCTAAATTTCTTAATGGGGAAGAATTAAAAAATCCTGTTCCTGCGATAGTGAAACGTTTTTTAGATTTCGCTCCAATTATAAAAAATGAGATTAATCAGATGATTTCAGAACTTGACATATTTAATCCTGAAATCTTATCGGGAGAAAATCTTTTCGAAAATTGGGTAAATCAGGTTGATGATTTATTAGTGAAAAGGTATGGTGACAAGATACTTTTCAAACAATGGGTATCAAATGGAGATAAATTAATTATATAATGGCTGATAAGATGACACCTCAACAACGCCATCGTTGTATGAGTAGCATAAAAAGTATCGATACTAAACCAGAAATGGTTGTGCGTAGATGGCTTTGGAGTGAAGGATTCAGGTATAGACTTCATGTGAAATCATTGCCAGGAACTCCAGATATAGTTATCCGTAAATTAAAAACTGTCATTTTTATTAATGGATGTTTTTGGCATGGTCATATTTCTGGAGAATGTTTTAGAGCTCCAAAGTCAAATGTCCAATTCTGGAAAACTAAAATACAAAAAAACCGGGAAAGAGATGCTCGTAATTATGAGATTCTCAAGTCTTCTGGTTGGAATGTCTTGGTCGTTTGGGAGTGTCAACTTAATAAGAAAAAGAAGAATGATACGTTGATGGCATTATCTTTAAAGCTGAGTGAGATTCTTCTTGATCTTAATGGTGTTAAAAGATATTCAATTGGTAATACTAATGACGATACAATGTTAGTTGCCGATTCTATGAGTGTTTATAAGTAAATTTTGTATCTTGTATAAATACTATAATGAAATCATCCAATCAATATTTATGAAATTTTAATTCCAACAGCCTTTTGTGGTACTAACATAACGCAAAAGATTTAAATGTGTTGCTGCAAAATATGTGTTGTGGAATTAATTCCTATATATCCGCTCTTATATTTCCTTCATCGTCTATGAGAAGTAGCCTTAACCGGAAGAAAGAGTCACTTGGAAAATAATCTGAGTCCGCTTCGTTTGATTTACTGCCGGAACGTATGGATTTCAGATATTCCATACAGAAAGACATGCATTGTGAATGACACAGTCTTGCTATTCTGTCGAAGAAAATCATACCATCACCTGTATTCAGATTTTTCCACAGTTCGTTGGCTAAAGTGATATCATCTATAATATCCGCTGCTGATTTGCTGCACCCTGCTTCGTATGCTATACGTTTCAGAAACTCTTTGTCCATTACTACTTTCTTGCTGTGTGTGTCAAGATTTCCTGCTGCAAGCTTTACAGCTTTCCCAATCATTATTCCCAATACTATTTCTGAGAACTCCAGATCTGTTCCTATTTTAAGGGTCTCGCCTATAAAATTGCCGAAATGAATGAAAGCCTGTGGCGGAAGTTCGGGATACAGTCTTTTTACATATTTCTCACTCTTGGCTCCGGAATTGATAATAATCTTTTTAATATTTAGTGCCTTAGCTACTTCTGCTTCTCTCCTTATGGCATCAACAAAGGCTTCGGATGAGAATGGACGCACTATTCCTGATGTACCGATTATGGATATGCCTCCCTCTATGCCAAGTTTGGGATTGAATGTCTTTTTTGCAAGTTCCTTACCGTCGGGCACACATATAGTTACATTTATTCCTCCCTTATAAAGTTTCTGTATTTCGTCTGTTATCATCTTTCTTGGTGTGGCATTAATGGCAGGTTCGCCCACAGGAATACCCAGTCCGGGCAGGGTAACTTTACCTACGCCTTCTCCTTGAAGAAAATGTATTTCATCATCATCACAAAAACTTACAGTAGACTGTATGATATGTCCGTGAGTTACATCCGGGTCGTCTCCCGCATCTTTTATCACACTTGCGGTGGCTTTGTCACCTGAATTCACTATCGAATGGATTTTCATTCTCATTTCCTCTCTGTCGGGAAGGGTGAACGAGACTTCACTGCCAACTTCCTTGCCCAAGAGGGAGAGAAGAGCAGCTTTTGTGGCGGCAGTGGCACAAGAGCCTGTTGTATAACCGCTGCGAAGATGAAAGAAGTCAGGCAGGAGATATTCTATAGCTTTGCGTAGTCCGTGTTTGCCGGTTACTGTTATGAAATTTTCGGGAAGTTTGGGACGTTTAACAACAAATAGTGGTATTCCGGCGTTTCTGCATGCCGATTGTTTTTCTTCATATCCGCCTGTTATTCCGCTTTCTTTTGTTATCACTGCATCGGGTGAAAATTCTTCAATCAACTGGCTTACTGAACGTCCGTCGTCATAGACCAAAAGGTCTGATATGGGGAAACCGTTTTTTGCTGCCAAATCAAACGATTGCTTTCTGTCAAGAATCCTGAAGAAACATTTGTGTGAAGAATCCTTCCAGTAGCCTGACAGCTTTTCTATGGTCTGCACTCCGGTAAGAGCCAGCAGTTTCTTGATTCCATATTGGCGCAACTTGTCTACAGCATCGTTATAGTCGTTGCATATTACTTTATTGCTTGTGGCAGAAGGATATTCTCTTTCGAACCGTATTACTGGAATGTCACATATTTCAGAAGTCTCTGCTACAGTGGCATGAAGCTGTATGGCAAAAGGATGGGCGGCATCGACAAGCAGTGATATGGAGTTCGACTTGCAGAAACTGCACATTTCTTCAGTATTCATACCTCCAGTTACTCTGATGCCGTATCTGGTATCTATTGACTGCTCGTTGCCACGAGTTGAATAATAGTAAGTTTTTCCTTCTGTATCGATGGTCTCGGCACATATCCGTCCTTCGGTTGTTCCACCCAATATTAAAATCATGGTATGATGCTTTCTGTTGTAATTTATTGTTTTATGATGTCTAATATGTCTAAGATTCCTAAGGTGCCTAAGATGTCTGTGATATCTTTCTCGGTTAAAACATACAGTCTGTCTGTATTATACGGTGTTGGTTGTTCAGAACCGAATAACAGGACAGACTGTGTTGTTTTTGTAGTCTTCTAATTATTTATCTGGAAATTTACTTTCTGAACAGATGCTTGAACTCAGAAGCATAAAGTCGTGACAAGCCTTCACGGTTGTCTATGGCTTTGCTTACTACGAGTAAGGTTGTAAGTCTGAGATTATTGTCCCTTACCAGACGTGTAAGTTCATTTAATGTTCCTCTGAAAATCTTTTCGTCTTTCCATGTGAGCTTGTGACAAACTGCAACAGGAGTTTCCGGTGGATAGACCTGCAACAGCTCGGATTGAACTTTCTCAACAATATCAGTACTTAAATAAATACACATGGTACTCTGCGACTGTGCTAACTTGTGCAACTGTTCTCTTTCAGGCATAGGGGTTCTTCCTTCTCCACGGGTAAGGATTATGGTCTGTACCTCTTCGGGAATGGTAAACTGTGAGCGCAGTGCGGCAGCGGCAGCCTGGAAAGCTGAAATTCCAGGAGTGATGTGATAACTCATGTTGTATCTGTCGAAATATGCCATTTGCTCCTGTATAGCTCCATAAATGCATGGGTCGCCGGTGTGAAGGCGGGCTATGAGCAGACCTTTATCGTAGAATGATTTCATCAGACTGAACTGCTCTTCGAGGTCCATCGAAGCAGAACTTCTTACCGTAGCTCCTTTCTTTGCATAATATGTCAGTTCTACCGGAACAAGGCTGCCTGCATATAGAATAAGGTCGGCTTTCTGCAAGAAATGTTTTCCCCTTACCGATACGAGTTCTGGGTCGCCCGGACCGGCACCAATAATCTCAATATGTCCGTGACGGCCTGCTTCTCGGTCTATTGCCACAGCATAGGTAAGCTGGTCTTCTTTTGATATGGCTACTTTCTGTTTCTCTACAACTAAGTTGCCGTAGTTGCTTGCCTTGATGGATGTACTTTCTGCAACTCCGTACACACCTGTTACCTGAAAAGCCTTTTCTGAAGGATTGGGAACTGCTATGTCTTTCAGCTCATCGGCTTTGTAAATGTTTATTCCAACTCCGAATTTGTTGGCCACTTCATGTATAAGGGGTTCATCTTTCTTTAAGTCGATAGTGCTTATTGATTTGACTGATTTATATGAGACTCCTTTTTCCTTTAGAAGATTTATCAGCATATCGGGCACCCCGTTGGATATACAGTTCTTTTTACATCCTATTCCTATGTTCAGGACTTTCGGGCGATAGTATAATACTGGAGTTGTATTGAAATTATAGTAATAAGGCGTTACCGCAATTACCAGTTCGAACAAAGGCTTTGAATCCGGTTCCGGTGTGTTTTTTCTCTGAAATTCGTAGAAAGAATAGAATACCTCTACATGTGACGGTAAGGTTCTTTCAAGATATTCAGTACCATTATCCCTTATGTCGAGTATTACAGCAGTAGGCTTTTCTGTCACAAAGAGGGAAATAACCTTGTTCATGCTTGATTTTTCGGGTGCTGTATTCCCGTATGAACAGGTGTTTTCAATTTGCACAACAGGTTCTGCTTCCCATCCGAATTTTCTTCCTATTGTATCCAGTCCCCATAGATTCTTTATGTCGCTTTGGGTGGTGATGACAGGTTCTGCACCTATGATTCTTGAGATTCTTTCAGAAAGTTGGTTGGCTCCTCCTACATGTCCAGATATAACTGGGATTACATATCTTCCCAGGCAGTCTATACACACTATAGCCGGATCGGTGTATTTATCTTTCAGGTATGGTGAGATAAGTCTTACGCATATTCCCATTGCGCCGATGAATATAATTCCGTTCTTTTCATTGAACGCTTTTTCTATGGCCGATGGGAGGGAGTATGTCTCTTCGTCGTTTCTTGTATAAATTTCTGCATCCGGTATTTCGCTTGCAATTTTTCTGGCAATTGCTATTCCTTCTTCTGATACCGTAATTACTGATATGTTGTTCATTTTCTTTATTGTTATATCGTTTGTCGAAATGTTTTTTTAGATTCAGATGTTTTAGATTCAGATGTAGTGAGATTTTCTTTTATGTAGGCAGTTAGTCAAGAATGTATCTTCCAGGATGTACTGTCAGTCTAATCTTGATTCGGCCTGAACTTCCGTCTGTCTGGATTTTCATCAGTCTAATCTTGCCTGAAGAATCTCTATCGGGTTGAAGTTGTCGACCGCCATTCTGATATGCCTGCATACCTTGCCTCCCGTTTCTTCTATACACTGAGTAAATCTGTTTTTACTTTCTTCAGAAACGGAATTGAAGACTATAACGCCTCCCGGTTTTAAGTGCCTTGATATAATTTGGATGACTTCTTTCATCTTTCCTCCATATCCACCTATGAAAACAGCATCAGGTTGGGGCAGGCTATTAAGAAAATCATCCGATAAGCTTGTGAAATCGGCTATATAGGGATTTATTCCCAATGCACCGAACTTGCGGCTGTTGTCATGCATAAGCTTTCGTCCTTCTTCTCTTATTTCAAAGGATGCTATATCCAGATGAGGGAACTGGAGTTTCGCTTCAATGGAAACAGAACCGGTACAGAAACCTATATCCCATAGAACAGTTTTGCTGTACAGTTCCAGCATTGAGAGGGTACATATTCTTATAGGCATCTTGGTTATCATTCCCGGACGCCCTTCAAGTATGCTGAAACCGGAGTCTGGTATACCGAATTTTATTTCTCTTCTGTATGTCTGTTCCAGAAGCAGGCAGTTGGGCATTCTGAAGTCTTTATCTGAAGCTTCTTTAAGGGAAAGGGTTACAACCGACTCGTTTTCTTTATTGCCCAATAATTCCCCTACATGCATTATGTAGTTGTCGTATCCGTAATCGAGCAGTAATCGGGCAATATCCGAAGGTTTATGATTTTTGTCGGTAAGTACGCCAATCAGTTTCTCATTTTTTATTACGGCTTCATAAAATGCATTCCATTCACGGCCCACAAGCGATACACATCTCATATCGTGGTATGGCATATTGAGTCTGTGCGACAGCATTTGCAGTGAGTTGAACCATGGATATACTTTTAATGTGGCTTCGGGTAGTCTTTTCTTTATTGTGTTGGCAAAGCCGAAAAACAGAGGATCGCCCGATGCTATTACAATTATGTCTTCATACTTCTCGTATTGTCTGAAAACATTTTCGAGGGGTACTTTTATATCTATCCATGTTGAGTCTTGCGGAAGAAGATGCGAGATGATTTCCTTGTGCCTCAGTCCTCCGGAAAAGACTTTCCCGTGGCTTATGATGTTCATTATTTCCGGATGATAGAAATCCTCTCTGCAATCACTTATTCCTATAACCGTAAATTTTTGTTTCATGTGATGGCTTACTATATATTCTTGACTTTCGGAGTTTAGTATTATTGTTTTCTCTTTTGGCCGGATTTTCTCTTTTGTTCCGTATCTTAAACATCGCGTCCCGGCTTGAGCTGTTCTGCATCATCGAAACACAGAATGGCATTTGTAAGGGTTGCCGCAAGGTTGCTGCCTCCTTTACGACCTTCGACTATGATTTTAGGTATCTCTGTAAAAGGTTTTACCATATGTTTCGATTCGCATACGTGTACGAAACCTACCGGTGCGGCTATTATTCCGCAAGGATAGACTTTACTTTTGCATATAAGGGAACACAATTCCATAAGAGCAGTCGGGGCGTTGCCGAAAACGTAAAGTGCGTCAGGGTGTTCTGTGGCTGCAACTCTTATTCCGGCCTGTGAACGGGTGATGCCTTTTTCTGCCGCCATTTTAATGGCTCTTTCATCATTCAGGTAACACTTAACCTCTATTCCCATTCTTTGCAGCGCACCTTTTCTGATACCGGATGCAGCCATACTTACGTCGGTTACTATGGTTCTTACTTTACCGCTTTCAAGTGTGTGGAATATGTTTCTTACAGCATTCTCATCGGTGTACAGAATATCTTCCATGTCGAAGTCGGCTGTGGTATGTATGGCATGCAGCAGGGCCCATTTCCTGTCGATTGGTATGTCGGGATTCTTTAATTCTTTTGATATAGTCTTGAAACTGTTTATCATGATGTTCTGGCCTATACCATTACTTTCGTCGTCTTTTTCTCGATAATATCCGCGTGGGGTAATGATATTGTTGCCAAATGTGTATGTCTGTGAGTTGCCTATTATTATTACCGTAAACATGTCTACGTCTTCGGGATTGAATTCCGACAGTGTGGTAACGGTGATGTTTTCTTCTTTTCTGCCGGCCTGGCGTACAAAGCCTACTGGTGTGTCAGGTTTTCTGCTTTTCAGGAATATTTCCTTAAGACGGTAAAGCTGCCAGTATCTGTTTACACTTTTGGGATTATAAATGGCGGTAACGAAATCGGCTTCTGCGGCTGCTGTGATTCTTTTTTCTATTACTTCCCATGATGTCATAAGGTCCGACAGTGATATTATACAGAAATCATGTCCTATTGGAGTACCTAAAAGTGATGCTGCTTTCTGGAATGCGCTTATTCCGGGGAGTACTTCTATTTCTACATCACTGTTGCGTTTTATTTTCATTTCATATATCAATGGTGCCATTCCATATATTCCGGCATCTCCGGAACTTATTACACAAACATTTTTACCTTCTTCTGCCAGCATGAAGGCTTGTTCTGCTCTCTGGCTCTCCCTTTTCATACCTGTGTCTATGCACTCTGTTCCTTCTGATAGATATGGGGTAATGAACTGGAAATAATAATTGTAGCCTATAACAGCATCGCTGTGTCTTATTGCATTTATTACGGCCGGTGTTATGTCTTGTTCTGATCCAGGACCTATTCCTGCAACAATAATTTTACCGGCTGTTTTTTCACTGCTTATGTTTTGACTGGTTTCGGGAATCATCTTATTGTGCTTTTATGTTGTTGTAAGGATATTTTTTGTATTTTCTGATATCGGTTTTTATGTGGCTTTACCGTATAATGCCCGGTATGGCTTGTTTTGTGTATCGTGACATTATGCGGTGAAAGCGAGGTAAAGGTAGGAAAAAAATATGAAAAGCATAAATTCAACTTATATCTTTTTAAGTCCTTTTTTGTTTACAAAGTTGGTCAACTCGCAATAAACATATAATTTTGCTTCTATAAATATAAGGATTATAGATTTAATATATCGATTTTATAATTGTATGGAAAAAGGTTTGACTTTTACTGCCAACACAAAAGTGTGTAATGAAAATTCTGCACGTGTAATGGGCTCAGGCGATTTGGATGTGTTTGCAACTCCTGCTATGGTTGCACTGATGGAAAATGCTGCGATGAATGCTGTGGCTCCGGCTTTGCCTGATGGGGCTACTACTGTTGGCGCCTATATAGAAACTTCGCATGTGAAACCTTCCGGTATAGGTGAGAATGTATCAGCCAAGGCTGTACTTGATGAAATAGACGGAAGAAAGCTTATGTTCAGTATTACAGCTTCCGATTCGAAGGGAATCATAGGAGAGGCTAAACATGTGAGATATATAGTCGACAGAGAAAAATTCATGTCGAAACTTTAATCTGCTGTCTTATTCGTGCTGAATAGATCAGGCAGAATGTAATTGATTGATTTTTATGATTAGAAAACCTCAGTTTCTGATTGGGGCTGCAACTTCTGGCAGCGGAAAAACAACTTTTACAATGGGTTTGCTTTATGCTCTGAAGTCAAGGGGCATGAATGTGCAGCCTTTCAAGTGTGGCCCTGATTATATCGATACTCAGTTTCATTCAGTGGCTTCAGGAAACATATCGGTCAATCTTGATACCTGGATGTCATCCGAAAGGCATGTTGCCGGTTTGTATGGCAGTTATGGTAAGGATGCCGATGTGTGTGTTATCGAAGGGGTAATGGGACTGTTCGACGGATATGATAAGATGAAGGGAAGCAGTGCGGATATAAGCAGACTGCTTGACATTCCTGTTATACTTGTTGTAAATGCCAAGTCTGTTGCATATTCTGTGGCTCCGCTTATTCATGGTTTTTCAACCTATCATCCTGGTGTCAGGATTGCAGGGGTGGTGTTCAACCAGGTGTCTTCTGCTTCACATTATAAGTTCCTTAAGGATGCCTGTTCGGATATTGATGTACCATGCCTTGGGTATCTGCCTAAGGATGACCGTCTGAAGGTACCTTCGAGACATCTTGGCCTTACGCTTATGGCTAAAAAGAATATTGAGGAAATAGCTTCTGCTGCAGCCGGACTCATTGAAGAGTATGTTGACATTGATCTGTTGCTGTCAGTGGCAGACGTACCTTTTGTTCACGATAGAAACTTCCCGATAGGTTTTTCCGGGTTGAATATAAATACAGACACTGATGCAGGTGCCAACCGCCCTCTTAGAATTTCCGTAGCTTATGATGAAGCTTTCAATTTTGTATATAGTGCTAATATTGACCGGCTGAAGTGTATAGGTGATGTCCGGTATTTTAGTGTGCTTCATGCTGAAGACCTTCCCGACTCTGATTTTGTTTATATTCCAGGAGGATATCCGGAACTGTTTGCTGAGCAGATATCACGAAACACTAAACTTTTATGTCAGTTGAAAGAGTTTTCCGATAGGGGAGGAAGGATATTTGCTGAATGTGGTGGATTTATGCTTCTTTCTGAATCTATAACCCTGTCGGATGGTGCCAAGTATCCTATGGCTGGTGTTTTTCCTATAGAGTGTACTATGGAAGGGGCACGCTTGCATTTGGGATACAGACAGGCCGATTATCATGGTATCAGAATGAGGGGACATGAGTTTCATTATTCGAAAATCAGTACGAAAGTACCGCATTTGTCTGCTTCTGAATCTGATGGATTGGATTCATGTGGTAAAATGACTTCGGAGGTAATTCAGTATAATGCGCGTGGGGAGGCTACAGATACATCATTATTCAGGTATAAGAATACTTTGGCCGGATATACGCATTGGTACTGGGGGGAGACTGATTTAATGAGGTTGTACAGTTAGTATATTAGTATAGTAACAGTACACAAATTTGTTTCTGAATAAATATAACCTTGTTTACTAATAATAATCTTGTTATCGGAACTTTATTTTGTTTCGAATCATATTGATATAAAGAAAAATAACAGCATAATGGTAAGACGAATATATACAGGAACCGGAGATGACGGAACAACAGCCATACATGGCGGACACCGTGTTCCGAAAGATGATGTAAGGATAGAGGCTAATGGTTGTATGGATGAACTTAATTCTGTAATTGGCCTTATAAGAAGTTTGATTCCTGATTCTCATCCATGGCAGAAGAAACTGTTCAGGGTACAGCAGGATACTATGGTTGTAATGAGCCGCATTGCTACTCCTTCTTCTGAGAGGGAGAAGAATCCTAATCCCCTTCCGGATGGAATGTCGAAGTATTGCGAGAGTTGGATGGATGAGATGATGGGACAGCTTACGGATAATGGCTATTTTCTGTTGCCCGGGGGTACACCAGTGTCTGCCCAACTTCATATTGCCCGTACTATAGCACGCAGGGCCGAACGAAGATTATGGAGCCTGAACAGAAAGGATAAAGTGGAGGATGAGGTATTGAAGTTTGTCAACCGCCTGTCTGATTTGTTTTTTGTGATGGCGAGGTATGAGATGCAACAGCAGAATTGGCCTGAAGAAAAATGGCAGTCTTTTGCATATAAGAGGAAAGCCAAAGCTTGCAATTCTGAAGTAAACTATAATGGAAACTGTAAAGTAAACTATAAAGTAAACTATAAAGGCAACACTGAAGGTAATTCTGACAGCAGCTCTGATAGCGACACTATAGAAACAACTCATGCAACCGAATGTAATCATTTTGCAGAATGTAATCATGCTGCAGAATGTGAATGTAATGACGGTAAAGTCAGGAAGAAACTTCATCCTCTGATGCTTGCGGGTACGGGAAGTGATGTGGGAAAGAGTATTATTGCTACGGCTTTGTGCCGGATTTTCCTTCAGGATGGTTATACTCCTGCGCCATTCAAGGCCCAGAATATGGCTTTGAACTCTTATGCCACTCCCGATGGTCTCGAAATTGGCAGGGCACAGGCTGTACAGGCTGAGGCTGCTGGGATTCCATGTCATACAGATATGAATCCTTTATTGCTTAAACCTAATTCCAACTGTACTTCTCAGGTAGTGCTCAACGGCAAACCGGCGGGAAATCAGAGTGCTTATTCGTATTTCAGAAAGGAGGGCCGTGACGAGCTTCGTAAAGAGGTTAATTCGGCTTTCAGCAGACTTGCATCGAGATATAATCCTATAGTAATGGAGGGTGCCGGAAGCATTTCGGAAATAAATCTTCGAGATACAGATTTGGTGAATATGCCTATGGCTGCGTATGCCGGAGCGGATGTAATACTTGTTGCTGATATTGACCGTGGTGGAGTATTTGCGAGCGCATATGGCTCTATAGCTCTTCAAAGTGAGGAGGACAGGAAAAGAATTAAGGGTATAATCGTCAATAAGTTCAGAGGTGATATCCGATTATTTGAATCGGGAATTACTATGATGGAGAAAATCTGTGGAGTTCCGGTTCTGGGTGTTGTGCCTTATTATAGTGATATTTATATAGAGGAAGAAGATTCAGTGGAACTGCGTAATAAGATAACTTCTTCTGCTGCCGGAAAAATCAATATTGCTGTAGTATTGTTGAGGCATATATCAAACTTTACAGACTTCAATATGCTTGAGAGAGACGAGCGTGTGAATCTTTATTATACCAATAATGTGGATGAAATAGCCAAAGCTGATATTATAATTGTTCCGGGAAGCAAGACCACAATAGATGACTTGTATGAGCTTCGCAGAAATGGAGCTGCACAGGCAGTTATAAGAGCTTATAAGAATGGTGCTACAGTTATGGGTATTTGTGGGGGTTATCAGATGATGGGACAGACAGTGAAGGATCCTGATGGCGTGGAAGGTGAAACTCTCCAATTGCCAGGACTTGGACTGTTGCCTGTGGAGACTGTAATGCAGGGTGACAAGATTACAAGACAAATGGATTTTGAATTTTTGCCAACAAGTAAGGCTGCCAAAGGTTATGAGATACACATGGGAAGAACAGCTTTGGTTGACGGTGCTCCTGAAACAGAGCATGTAGCGGTACTTTCTGATGGTACAAAAGAAGGATGTATGGTCGACCGAAAATGTTTTGGTACTTATCTTCATGGTATTCTTGATAACAGTACAGTTATAGAATGGCTGCTTGAACCTTATTTGGATAAAGTAAAAAACAGTAAGTCTTCTATCGCTGATATAGCATCATTTAAGGAAGAACAGTATGATAAGTTGGCCGACCATGTAAGAAAGCATCTGAATATGGACCTTCTATATAGCATCCTTTCCGACAAATAATGATATTTTTTCTGTAAAATTTAACCGACAATAATAGCTTGTTATAATGATAAACGGACACGGAGACGACTTATATAAATACGGTAAAATAAAGATAAACTTCAGCTCGAATGTTTATAATCATGTAGACCACAGTGGACTGTATGAGCATATCTGCTCACATCTTGACTGTATTCGCTCATATCCCGAACCTCGGCCATATTCTCTTGAAAAGGCTTTGGCCGAGAAGCATGGCGTACCGGAAGATATGATTTGTTCAACCAACGGGGCTACTGAGGCAATATATCTTCTTGCTCAGGCTTATAGAGACAGTACTTCGGCTGTACTGGTTCCTACTTTCAGTGAATATGCCGATGCCTGCGCACTTAATTCGCATAGAATTATTAAATTCTATTCTCTTGATGCTATACCTTCGAATGCATCTGTTATATGGATTTGTAATCCGAATAATCCAACTGGAGAGGCGTATGACAATGACAGAATTGAATCCCTTCTTGCCAGGTATCCTCAGAAGTTGTTTATTATTGATCAGTCTTATGAGGCTTTCACAGACAGGTATCTCATGTATGTGGCCGATTCGTTGCGTTATCCCAATATGGTTTTGCTTCATTCTATGACCAAATGCTATGCTGTACCGGGATTACGTCTGGGATATGTCACTGCTCACAGTGAGATTATATCACGTTTGCGCTCATTCGTCAAACCGTGGTCGGTAAACGCTCTTGCAGTGTCTTCCGGCTTGTATCTTATAAAACACAGTGCCGGTTATAAGCTCGACTTAGATAAGATTCTTGTTGAGAAAGACAGGGTAGCCAATGCTCTCAGTTCGCTCGGGGTTATGGAAGTGTGGCCTTCCGATACTCATTATATGCTTATAAAACTTCGTTTCGGAAAGGCTTCTTCTCTGAAAGAGTATCTTGCCGAATCGCATGGTATCCTTATCAGGGATGCTTCAAATTTTGACGGCCTTGATGAGAGTTATTTCCGCATAGCAGTACAGACACCGGAAGAGAACGATAAACTTATAAACGCAATAGGAGAGTGGTTATGCAAGATGTAGATGTAGTTTTAGTATATATAGTTCCTTTCATTATAGGCTTTATACTTGATAAAGTTTTAGGTGATCCGTTGTACCTCCCTCATCCGGTAGTGGGCTTTGGTAAGCTAATCCACTTTTTTGAGAAGCGTCTTAATAAGGGCGGGAATATTAAGTTCAAGGGAGCTTTGACTTCCTTATTTCTTATATCTGCCGTGTTTGCATTGTCTTATCTGCTGGTTTATTTCTCATATCAGTTGTCGGTTGTATTGGGCATTATATTGTCATGCATATTGGTTTTTTTCTGTCTTGCCGGAAAAACACTTATAGATGAGGTGAGAATGGTTTTTCAGGCAGTCGACCGCTCCTTGGAAGAAGGAAGAAAGCAGGTAGGAAGAATTGTTGGCCGTGATACCTCCGAACTCTCGGCGGATGAAATCCGTACTGCTGCTCTCGAAACTCTTGCAGAAAACCTTAGCGATGGAGTTATAGCACCCATGTTCTGGTTCGCTATAGCTGGAGTTCCAGGTATGCTTGCTTATAAAATGGTAAATACACTTGATTCTATGATTGGATATAAAAATGAAAGATACAGGCAGTTTGGCTGTTGGGCTGCTCATATAGACGACATAGCAAATTATATACCTTCAAGAATAACAGCCCTGCTTATGGTTGTTGCGTCTAGCCGTCTGTCCCTTCTTGGTTTTGTAGCCCGATACGGCAAGTGTCATGCAAGTCCCAACTCCGGTTATCCGGAATCTGCCCTGGCTGGTATACTCAACTGTAGATTTGGCGGTCCTCATTCTTATTTCGGTGAGATAGTATACAAGCCATATATAGGATATAATGATAGGGAACTGACCACAAACGATATGTACGTATCTGTAAAAATAAACCGGATAGCAGAATATATTATGGTTGTTCTGGTATGTGTCTTTCAATATACTTTATTCTGATATATTCATTCTGATATAAATTCATTCGGTATTGATATAAAAAGAGAGAGGGAACAGGAAATGAAACCTGCTTCCTCTCTCTTTAATAATGAAGAATTCAGTTAGAAAATAAAATCAATTTAAAATCAAACTCATTATTTAATTTCGAACTCCTCCTTCATATCTATTTCTTCTCCAAATACATCGTAGAATTTGTATTGAAGCATAGCAAGATTCTGATTTGGAATCACTTTAATGCCGAATCCGAATTTCATCTGCCATTTTCTTTTCAGAGAAACAATTCCCTGATTAACGTATGCAGCTACATAAGGATGAATATGCAACGTAAATTTCTTCACTTTCAACTTGTTGACCAGATAGTCTAATTTACTTTCAAGTGTATCTGTGAAAAGAATTGAAGGCTTGATTTTTCCCTTGCCGAAACATACCGGACATTCCTCATCGGTATTAACATCCATTGCAGGACGTACCCTTTGTCGGGTTATCTGCATAAGGCCGAATTTGCTTAAAGGCAGGATGTTGTGCTTTGCTCTATCTTTCTGCATGTTCTGACACATACGTTCATAGAGCTTTTGTCTGTTCTCGGCAAGATTCATATCAATAAAGTCGACAACAATAATACCTCCCATATCTCTTAATCTCAACTGGCGTGCAAGCTCGTCGGCTGCTCCTAAGTTTACATCAAGGGCATTCGCTTCCTGGCCGTTGGCCGATTTGGAACGGTTTCCGCTGTTAACGTCCACCACATGAAGCGCTTCAGTATGTTCAATAATAAGATAAGCCCCACTTTTGTAAGATACGGTCTTACCAAAAGAAGATTTGATTTGCTTGGTAATGGCAAAGTTGTCGAAAATAGGAAGCTGACCTTTGTAGAGCTTTACAATGTTCTCGCATTCGGGAGCAATAAGCGCTACATAATCTTTTACTTCATTGTAAACAGCCTCGTCGTTTACATAAATATTTTCGGAAGAAGGATTAAACAAGTCGCGCAACATGGCTACAGTACGGCTTGTCTCTTCATATACCAATGTGGGCAGTTTAGTAGCTTTCTGCACCTTAGTTATGGTCTCTTCCCAATGTTTAAGCAATACCTTCAGTTCTGAATCGAGTTCGGCAACTCTTTTGCCCTCTGCCACTGTTCTTACAATAACTCCGAAGTTTTTAGGCTTGATACTTTGCAGAAGTTGCTTGAGGCGTGCCCTTTCTTCACTCGACTTGATTTTTTGAGAGACCGAAACTTTATCGTTGAAAGGTATTAGAACCAAATATCTTCCGGCAAAAGAAAGTTCGCATGTAAGTCGCGGACCTTTTGTTGATATAGGCTCTTTTACAATCTGTACTATAACTTCCTGTCCTTGTTGCAGTACATTTGTGATTGTACCGTCTTTATCGATGTCAGGAAGTGTGTTTGCTTTTGTGATTGGATAAAGCTTTTTACGGTCACTGATAACTTGCTTAAGATACTTCTGATAAGAATGAAACTGAGGTCCCAAGTCCAAGTAGTGAAGGAAAGCGTCTTTTTCGAAGCCTACATCTACGAAGCAGGCATTAAGTCCGGGCATGAGTTTCTTTACCTTACCCACGTACATATTGCCCACCGAGAAGGACAGATTTCTTTCCTCTTTCTGAAACTCCACTAAGTTTTTGTCCTCAAGAAGGGCTATGGAGATGTTTTGTGGCTGTACGTCAACAACTAATTCGCTTGTCACTTTTACTTGGTTTTGTTGGTTATGATTAATTTCTTTTCAGATTCATAGAAGTTGTTTAAATCTTATCTTTTTTACAGATAACTGCTTTTTGATAAAACTCAATAAACATGTGCGGATAAAATCTAAACAGCTTCTTACTTAACACAAAGAACAAACATGCAAGACTTTTGAGAAGTACATGCAAGTTTGTTCTTTATTGAAGTCGGACAGACTAACAATTATTTTTTGCTTTTATGTCTGTTCTTTCTTAGTCTTTTTTTACGCTTGTGAGTAGACATTTTATGTCTTTTTCTTTTCTTTCCGCTTGGCATAGCTTTAAAAAATTATAGGGTTAATACTAAATGTTATTTATTCCTTTACTGAAAGTGTAAAAGTCTTTGCTGGTTTGAACATCGGAATGTTGTGTTCCGGGATAATGATTGTCGTATTTTTTGAGATGTTACGAGCTGTTTTCTGTGCTCTTCTCTTTACTACGAAGCTACCGAAACCTCTAAGGTATACGTTCTCTTCTTTTGACAATGATTCTTTTACTGAACCCATAAACGCTTCCAGAGTTGTCAGTACTGTGCTTTTGTCAATACCTGTCTTTTTTGAGATTTCGTTTACGATATCTGCTTTAGTCATTTCGCTAATAATTATTGTGTTATACGTTATCTAATTTTTTGGACTGCAAATATATAGCTTTTCTCGTACTTAAAGAAATTTATTTGATACATTTTTGCAAAAAAAATGCGAAAAACAGACATTTTTGGGTGTTTGTAATACTTTTATGCTACTATATTGTTGTTTCCTGTGTCTTGAAAATATAGCTTTATCAGACTCCGATATCAGTTGACATGAGTTGTATATCCTATATTATAATATGCGATGTGATATGTTAAATATATGGTTTTTAACATTAATTATGTTCAAAAATGTGCAAAATAACATGTCCTATGGGTTATTAATATTGGAATGATATTGAAGTTCATGCAACTGTACTGAAGCTGTTAAATTATTCGGTCCGGGTCCGGAAGTTTTATAAAATTGATTCAGCTTGCTTGATTTCTCAATTTTTTTCTTTAATTTTGAACCCAAATAAAACAAACTAAAATTATGTCATTGAATAAAGTACAACTTATTGGTAATGTAGGAAGAGATCCTGATGTAAGATATTTGGATAATGGTATTGCAGTGGCCAGCTTCCCTTTGGCTACTACAGACCGTGCATATACTCTCGCTAACGGTACCCAGGTACCTGAACGTACAGAATGGCACAATATCGTATTGTGGCGCGGTCTTGCCGAAACAGCCGAGAAATATGTCCGTAAGGGTGACAAACTTTATATTGAAGGTAAGCTCCGCACTCGTTCTTATGATGACCAGAACGGTGTAAAAAGATACATTGTGGAAATATTCGGCGATAATATGGAGATGCTTACCTCTCGTCAGTCGCAGAATAATCCACAACAGCCAGCAGCTGCTTCTGCACAGCAGTCTTTTATGCAGAATCAAGGTATGTCTCAACCGCAGCAGACTTCGTCTGTTCAATCTCAACAGATACAATCGTCTGATTCGGATGACTTACCGTTTTAATTCTATTGTTTAACTTAATTTTTATTCCTTGGACCCGGATTCGTATTTATGCCGTTTGGCAGATTTATTTAGCGGTATAACCGTTGTAGCTCCCGATGCCGGAGCTTTAGTAGCTTTGATTTTAGCTATCTTTTTGTTGTATGCTTCAGGTTTTGTCTCGGCTTCTGAAATTGCTTTCTTTTCACTTTCGCCGGCGGAACTTAGCGAGATAGAGGAAGAAGAACATAGAGGCGATATACGTATCAAGTCTCTATTGGCCGACTCGGAGCGCCTGTTGGCTACTATCCTTATATCAAATAACTTTGTGAACGTCATGATTATCATGCTGTTCAACTATTTTTTTGCTTCTGTTATAGATTTCGGAGGTTCGCGCGTTGTCGAATTCGTTTTAATGACAGTTGTGCTGACTTTCCTTCTTTTGCTTTTTGGCGAAATTATGCCAAAAATCTATTCTTCTCAAAATGCTTTGTATTTCAGTCGCAAGGCAGCACCTGTAATAAGTGTGTTGTCGAAGGCTTTCTGGCCAATCTCATCATTGCTGGTACGTTCAACTGTGATAATAAATAAGGTTGCACATAAACGTCCGCAAACTCTTTCGGTAGATGAATTGTCACAGGCTCTGGAGTTGACCGACAAAAATGAGATTTCTGAAGAGAGCAATATGCTTGAAGGTATAATCAGATTTGGCGAGGAAACAGCCAAGGAAGTAATGACTTCAAGAATTGATATGGTAGATCTCGATTCGTCCACTCCTTTTACACAGGTTCTGAAATGTGTAGTAGATAACGGATATTCGCGTATACCTGTTTACGAAGACTCGAGAGACAATATTAAAGGTATTCTCTACATAAAAGACCTTCTTCCTTATCTTGAAAAGGGGGATGATTTCCAGTGGCAGAAACTCGTGCGCCCTGCTTTCTTTGTTCCCGAAACAAAAATGATTGATGACCTTTTAAGAGATTTCCAGGCCAATAAGGTTCACATAGCTATAGTGGTTGATGAGTTTGGCGGTACATCCGGACTTGTAACAATGGAAGATATCATAGAAGAGATTGTGGGTGAGATAAATGATGAGTATGATGAAGAAGAGAAAACATACGTCAAGCTTGCTGAGAATGCATTCATTTTCGAAGCCAAGACTCTTTTGTCCGATTTCTATAAAGTTATAAAGGCAGATCCCGAAGTCTTTGAAGATGCAACTGCCGATGCAGATACTGTAGCCGGACTTATTCTTTCGCTTAAGGGAGAGTTTCCGGCCTTGCATGAAGTAATAAATTATAGAAATTACAGGTTTGAAATCCTCGAAATGGACGCACGCAGAATCCTGAAGGTTAAGGTTGTTATCGGGCCGGAGGATGCTGAACAAAAGGAATAGTCTGTAAGCTATTCTTTTTGTCATTATATTAATTGTTATTCTTGTTATTCGTAATTGTTGCGATGCATCTGAAAACTTGACAATAAAGTATCTGTATAAGTATGCCTATATTAAAAAAGTGGAATAGCGGTGACTCTATTTTGGGAATATGGAAGATTGAAGAAACTATAGAAGAATTAAGATCATTACTGACTGATGCTTCATGCGATGATTCCGTATGGCTTAATTATAAATCCTCTTCAAGACAGGCTGAATATCTTGCTGCAAGGGTTTTGCTTAAGGAATTATGTGGTATGGAGCATAATATTCAGCATAATTTATCCGGGAAGCCTTTTCTGTCGGATGGCAGTTACAATATTAGTATATCCCATACAAGAGGATATGTGGCCTTGGCTCTTAATCCCAATAAGGAAATAGGTATAGATATTGAATATTTCTCAGACAGAGTCCTTAAGATAGAATCACGTTTTGTACGTAAGGATGAATTTCCAAATTCACGTGTTGATGTGAATTTGGAAATGTGTGCAGATATGTGTGCTGATTCCATTACAAATATCAGAATTTATAGACTTCTCCTTATTTGGTCGGGAAAAGAAACCCTCTTTAAGGTATTAAACTCAAGTGAGGTGGATTTTTTGGAGCATCTTAGGATTTTTCCTTTTGAAATTGTTTCCGGAACAGGAGTCATGAATGCAAAGGAATACAAAACTCCTGCACAGAAAGATTATACTGTAAATTATATTTTGAACAGTGATTTTGTACTTACGTATTGTGTTACAGATTTTATTTCTGGAGAGTAAATACAAATTCAAGTCCGCCATTAGGAGCATTCTTCGCAAAAATAGTTCCTCCGTGGAATACCACCGCATTCTTGACAATGGCAAGTCCAAGACCGGTTCCACCCATTTTTCTTGATCGTCCCTTGTCTACTCTGTAGAATCTCTCGAACAGTCTGTTGAGATGTTCTTCGGCCACACCTATACCGGTATCAGAGAAACTGAAATAATAGAAGTTCTCGTCCTCGCGGAAACAGTTTATAGTAATTTGTATACCGGTTCCGGCATAAGCTATGGCATTGTCAGTAAGATTTCTGAATATAGAGTATAATAATGAATGATTTCCGTTGACAATCAGTTTATCAGGAATCAAATTAATAACCCTGATATCTTTTTCTTCAAGGCTCAGTGCCACCTCATTAATTATATTATTCACAATCTTGCTGAGGTCTACATTTTCTCTTTCTACCATATCCGGAGCTTCATCCATTCTTGTGAGTACAGATATATCTCTAAGCAGAGTAGTAAGTCTGTTGCTCTGCGCATAACTTCTTTCCAGGAACACTTTAGTATTTTCTGGTGAAATATTCGGATTGCTGAGTATTGTTTCAAGATAACCCTGAATACTGCTCACCGGAGTTTTAAGTTCGTGTGCAATGTTTTGAGTGAGCTGTCGTTTCAGTCTTGCCTGTTCTTCTTCCTGAGTAATGTCGTTTATGGAAATTTCAAATGAAAGATCTTGGAATATAATACATTCTATGGTAAACGAGCGTGCATTCTTGTTGAGATGCATACTTACTCTTTTCTCTTCTTTACTGTAGTTGCCTTCATTCTTGTTGAGAAAATCTGTAATCGGCTTCAGTTCAGGTATATTGAAAAGCTCTTCTGTAGAACCTAAATTCTGGTCAGATATATTGTTAATATACTGTGTAAACAGGTTGTTTACAAGAATTTCTTTTCTTTCTTTAGTAAATACTCCAAGTCCCTCATGAGAAGTCTGAAGATGCGAAATCAACTTTTCTCTTTCGATATACAGAGCCTCTTTTGCACGGTGAAGTCTCTTGTATATTTTTATTATATGTTGCGAAATTTCACCAAGTTCATTCTTAGGAAAAGTCCTTAAGATATCCATATCTATAGGCTCGTTGCGGTCGGCTTTCATTGCAAACTGCTGAAGGTTGGTGATAGACATACCAAGTTTATGTGTAAATCTGTAGAAGATAACCAGCAGAACAAAGCATATGAAAACTGTAAACCATATATATCTTGAATCTGCTTTAAGATGTTCTATAAGACTAACATTATATGGAAGTGCAGAACGTATGATTAATCTTTTATTCGGATAATATTTGGCTGAGTAGAAAAACTCTTCTCCGTCGATACTTTCCGAAAGGCGGTTTATGGCATATCCGCTTCCGTACATAAGTGCGTCCTGTACTTCTTTTCTGGAAGAATGATTCTTAAAGTTGTTCCAGTCTTTGTTGGTGCTGTCGAAAATCACTTTTCCTGAAGGAGTAATTAATGTAACACGCAGGTTTGGCATCATGTGTGTGTCAACATAATGTTGTAATGTATCGGTATTGGTCATGTTGATATCTGTTACGAAACCATACAACTGGTTGTTGTAATTTTGCAGCTGTGTATTTAAAAGTTCTGTCTTGTAAACTTTTTCTCTTTGATACTGAAACAGCATAAAGCAAACGGCAAAAACCAGGAATAGGGAAATTACCGACAGAAATAGTCTCTGGCTGAAAGACAGAAATCTGAAATATAATTTAGTCATGATCTGTTGTATAAAATAAATGCGGGTAAAATGCGAGTTAATAATATTACTCCGACATGAGTCAGAGTAATATTATATATAAAGGACATAGTAATATCGTTGAAATGATATATTATGAGAAATGTATAGATTTATAATGCTGTCTTATTTGACTTTCATCGAGATAATATTCAGCTGGAATCCAGCTTTCATTACGTTTTTCATCCAGCTACTCATTCACATTCGAAGCAGTAACCATATCCCAGTCGGGTAACAATATACTTACCGTAGTTTCCTATCTTCTTTCTTAGGCGTGTAATGTTAACGTCGATTGTACGGTCGAGTACATATACCTCATCCTGCCATACCTTGGCAAGAATATCTTCTCTTGAGAAAACTCTTCCCTGATTCTGAAGTAGCAACAGCAGTATTTCAAATTCCTTCTTTGTAAGTGCTATCTCTTCATTGTCAATCATTACTTTCTTTTTCAGCATATCTACTGTAAGCCCTTTGTAGTTGAGCTGTTCAGGCTCGTTTGACTGTACACTCGATGTGCGACGTATTACCGCCTTTACTCTTGCTATAACTTCTCGTAAAGAGAACGGCTTAGAGATATAGTCGTCGGCTCCAAGATTAAAACCAGTAAGAGTATCATTTTCCGTATCCTTTGCTGTGATGAAGATAATAGGAATATTTGCAGTTTCCTTATTCTTCTTAAGCATACTTGCCATTCTGAATCCTGAGATTTCTCCCATCATTACGTCAAGCAAAAGAACATTATATTTAGTAAGATCAAGTTTCAGAGCCTCTTCTGCAGAGTTGGCAGTATCTACAAGATACCCTTCCATCTCCAAGTTGAACTTTAGGATTTCGCACAAGTCTTCTTCATCATCTACGACCAAAATTCTGTAATCGTTCATACCGTTTCTTGTTTTTATTGTTTATACAAAAGTAAGTATTTAATAATTATGGTGCAAAGATGATGCTATATTATTTCGCTTATATGAAATAGATGTTACAATTATATTACAATTCCGGTTTGGTGAATTCTCCGGCTATAGAATGTCCCATTTCATTGCGCACCTCTTTCGGTGAAAGGTCATGTCCGAGCAGGAACATCAACTTTGTGAGAACACTTTCCACAGTAGCGTCGTAACCGCTTATAACCCCGGCATCGAGCAGATGTAATCCTGTTTCATATCTGCCCATCTCTACCATACCTGTCTGGCATTGTGAAATGTTCACTATAACCACACCTCTTTGGGTAGCTTCCTTAAGTAATTTTATAAACCATTCTTTCTGCGGAGCATTTCCCGAACCATATGTTTTCAGCACTACGGCCTTGATACCCGGAGTGTTCAGGGCATTCTTCACCAGACTTTCCTGTATGCCAGGGAAGATGGTAAGTATCATAACATTAGTATCGAAAACATAGTGAGGATGCATTCTTGCGTTTGGGTCTGCCTTTTTTATCTTGTCGTACTCATATTTGATATGAATGCCGGCAGTAGCCAAGGCAGGGTAGTTGTAAGAACGGAAAGCATTGAAGTTTTCGGCATTGATTTTTGTTGTTCTGTTTCCTCTTAGCAGATGATTTTCGAAGAAGATACATACTTCGGGAACAACAGCTGTGCCGTCGGGATGCTTTGCAGCTGCAATCTCTATTGAAGTTATAAGATTTTCCTTTCCGTCGGTTCTCAGAACACCAATAGGCAACTGACTTCCGGTAAGTATTACGGGTTTGTTGAGGTTTTCGAGCATGAAACTTAGAGCCGAAGCTGTATAAGCCATGGTATCAGTTCCGTGAAGAATTACAAATCCGTCGAAATTATCGTAATTGTAATCAATAATCTTTACAAGCTTGGCCCATAGTGCCGGTTCCATATCAGATGAATCGATAGGAGGATTAAACTGATATGATGATATACGATAGTTGAATCTTTTCAATTCCGGAACATTTTCCTGAAGCTGGTCGAAGTTGAATGCTTCCAAAGCACCTGTCTCAGGATTTTCAATCATACCTATTGTACCACCTGTATATATAAGCAAAACGGAAGGATAATCTGGTTTAATCATAATTCAAGTAAATCATTTTGTAGGCACGAAGTTAGGAAAATCTATGTACATACTAAAATTTATATATGTTTATTTTGCATACGGCAGTACTACATCTTACAGAGTGTTAGCAACCATACGTAGGCTGATACATAGAATGAGTGTACATTTGTATCGATTATCATAATGATAAAAGTTATATTGTAATACAAATGTACAAATCTTGTTACTGTTGCAAATTGTTATAAAAAATGTTATTTTCTTCCTTTCTGGATTTATATTTGCATTTTATACATAACTTGTCTTTTGAATGTAGTGTACTTTCCGTATGTCGTGTATCCTAAATCTAGTACTTCCGGTGAAGAAAGGCAGCGATTAAGATTAGTTCGTTTATTGGTTCAGTTTTTCCAGCATCAGGTCGGCAGCTTTCCCGGCATCACCATTCGTCTCTTTAAGCAGGTTTACGAAAAGGCTGCCCACAATACATCCCGACGAGTATTTCGCCGCAGCCTCAAAAGTCGGTTTATTTGAGATTCCAAATCCTATCATTCTGTTATTGTTGAGCTTCATAGTGTCAATTCTTTTGAAATAATCCAACTTTGCCGAATTGAAATCTTTTTGTGTTCCCGTAACTGCTGCCGATGATACCATATATATAAATCCGCTTGTCTGACTGTCGATTTGCCGTATTCTTTCGTCAGATGTTTCGGGTGTTATAAGCATTATTACTTTTATGTTGTATTTTTCGGATATTGGTTTTACATTTTCCATATATTCGTTGAAAGGCAAGTCGGGAATTATCACTCCGTCTATGCCAATACGGTTGCAACAACTGAAAAATTCTTCAAGTCCATATTGGATGACAGGGTTGAGATATCCCATAAGGATAAGCGGAATAGATACTTTATTCCTGATACCATCGAGCTGTTTAAGCAACTTTCTCAGGCTCATTCCGTTTCTTATGGCTGTAGTTGCAGCTTCCTGTATGACAGCTCCGTCGGCCATAGGGTCGCTGAATGGAATACCTATTTCTATCATGTCTATACCCTTGTCCGACAATGTTGTGATAACTTCTGCTGTGTTGTCGGCCAAAGGAGCTCCTGCACAATAATACACTGAAAGTATGTTACTGTTTTTCTGATTAAATAAATTGCTAATCCTGTCCATAGTTGTATTTGTTATTAAGTTTAATAGATTGTTATAGTTTCTGACTCTCAATTTTGGGAATGTAAGACTAAAGTTTTAACTCTTATGTGGGTATATGCTGCATCACATACAGTCATACATCCGTTTTTCTGAAATCTGTAATGAATTGTTTTAAAAGTTTGATGTCTTTAAGTCCGGGACTTGTCTCAAATCTGCTGTTAATGTCAATTCCTGCCCAATTCTCATGATTAAAACATTCAAGTTCTTCAAGCTTTTCGGGAGATATACCTCCGCTCAGAAGAAAAGGCGTTTTGCCACTGTATGATTTTATGATATTCCAATCGAAGGCTTTTCCCGAACCTCCGTATTCTCTGCATGATGTATCAAAAAGAAAATAATTGCATTTGCCCTCGTATGGAGCTGTAATAGAGTTTATGTAACTTGACTTTTCATCTGATAATGAAGTGTTCTCTACTGGAATGTGAAATACTTTGATCATGTCAAATCCTTTTTGTGTAAGTTCATTACAGAAATCTGGTGATTCGGAGCCGTGTAACTGTATAATATTCAGCTTGTATTCATTGGCTTTACTCAGTATAAAATCCATACTTTGGTCAACAAATACTCCTGCTCGTTTGCAATAAACGGGCAAATATCCTGGAACTGATTCTACGTACCTTTGCGATTTCTCATAAAAGATGAATCCCATTATATCCGGTTTCAGTAAGTCTGTCTGTCTGATGTTCTCAGAATATTTCATACCGCAAACTTTTATCAGCAGATTCTTATTTTCAGTTGTATTTAATAATGTCATATCATTTATTATAGATTTAATCGGTACTTTAATTATTTGCGGTAAGTTTTTCTATTAACATGGCGAGACTTTGATGAGGAGAGTCGTTTCTCATAAAAGATTCACCCATAAGGAAACCATTGAAACCAACGGATTTCAGGTGGAGAATATCTTCTGCGTCCGATATACCGCTTTCAGAAATGAGAGGATATCCTTCGGGCAATTTCCCGATTAATCTGAAAGAATTTTCTATATCAGTATGAAAACTCCCCAAATTTCTGTTATTTATTCCTATGAGATCAATATTATCGGTAGTATCACCTCCCAGATATTCGAGTTCTTTCTCCGAATGGAGTTCGAGAAGAACTTCCATTCCAAGTTCGTGAGCTTTACGTGCCAAAGCTTTACATTCGTTTTTAGTGAGAGCAGCTGCAATAAGAAGAACGGCATCAGCATTTACTGCTTTAGCCTGATAAATCTGGTATTCGGATATAATGAAGTCTTTCCTCAGAACGGGTATATCGGTATTTTTTTTCGCTTCTATAAGGTCTTTAATGTTTCCACCGAAGAATTTTTCATCTGTAAGTACTGAAATACCTGAGGCACCTGCTTTGGAATATCCTTCAATTACAGAAGCAATATCAGCATCCTTATTTATCCATCCTTTTGACGGTGAGCGCCTCTTGAACTCAGCAATGATTCCGGTAGGTGATGTAATGATTGATTTGCTCAGGCTTTTGTGTATTGGGTTATGCAAATCAATATTTTTTCCGGTGTTTATATCTTCGTCTCTGTTTGTGATTATATCTTCTAATTGCTGAATACTTATTACTTCCATCTGCAGTTCAATTTCTTTTCTTTTGTTGCTGATTATAGCAGATAGAATATCATTGTTCAGATTCTTTGTAGTATAATCCGGACCAGTGGTTGATGTAGCTCGTTTTATAGTCATAGTTGTATATTTTTATTGTTTAGAATTTATGCCATTACCATTTTTTCTTGTTATCAAAACTTAATGGATTGGTCTAACTGTTTATTTCTATGAATTTTTTGAGAGTCTTGAACGCCTTACCGCTATAGAGTGACTCTTTGGCTATTCCTATACAATCCTCTATAGATAGTTTGGGCTCTAAGGCCTGAATAGCAAATGACGCATTTATAAGAACACATTCTGTCTGTGCCTTTGTAGCTTTATTCTGTAAAACATTGTCGAAAATGCAGGATGCTTCGTGTACAGAATTTCCACCATATAATTCTTCTTGAGATGCAATATTGAAACCTATGTCAGACGGTTTGTAGATGGTCTCATACTGGTTGGTCATAACTTTAAACTCATCGGTAAGTGAAATCTCATCATATCCGTCGAGGTTGTTTACCACCACAAACCCCGTTCCTAAGGCTTGAAGTGTGTTTGTGTAAAGTCGCATAAGTTGCAGGTCGGCCATGCCCAACAACTGGTATGATGGTAGGGAAGGGTTTACCAGTGGTCCCAGTAGATTGAATATGCTTCTTATTCCCAACTCTTTTCTTACCGAAGCAACTGTTTTCATTGCAGGATTGAAAAGTGGTGCATGCATATATGCCATATTACATTCTTCTATTGACTGGCGTAACTTATCGTTACTGTCAGTAAATTTTACGCCATACTGTTCCATGACATTGCTTGCACCGCTTACGGATGTACTGCCGTAGTTGCCGTGCTTGGCTACATGATATCCTGCTCCGGCCACAACAAAACATGCGCATGTAGAGATATTGAATGTATTTTTTCCATCTCCACCGGTGCCCACAATGTCTATTGGTGAATAATCGTTCAGGTTGACATCTATTCTGGTACTCAGCAAGCCTTCACGGAATCCTATCAGTTCATCAACAGTTATGTTTCTCATCTGAAAGACAGTCAGGAGTGATGCTATCTGAGTGTTGTTGTATTTGCCGGAAGTTATGTTTGTCATAAGTTGTGCGGCTTCTGAACGGCTCAGCTCTTCATGATTGAAAAGTCTTTTAAGTATTTGTTTCATATTGTATTGCTTTTTTGTATTTTGTATTCTTTATTATATCTAATATTCTGTATTGTATCTTATATATCTCTTATATCTTAATTATCTTTCTTTTCTTTATTGTATCTCTTTTTTATTTGTGCTCCAGCCAGTTCCTGATCATCTTTTTTCCATCCGGTGTGAGTACAGATTCGGGATGAAACTGTATACCGCATACATCATGATGTTTATGCTTAATAGCCATTATGTACCCTTCTTCACTTACGGCTGTTATTTCAAGGCATTCCGGTAAAGTTGCCGAATCTACAACCCATGAGTGGTATCTGCCAACTGCTATAACATCATCAAGACCATCGAATATATAGTCTTTGTTTAATATCCTTACTCTGCTCTGTATGCCATGATAGACCTCTTTCAAGTTTATAAGTCTGCCGCCGAATGCCTCTGCTATGGCCTGTTCTCCAAGGCATACTCCGAGAATTGGTTTCTTTCCCGAATATGTTCGGATAACATCGAGTAGCAGTCCTGCCTCTTCGGGAATACCGGGGCCGGGCGAGAGGATGATTTTATCGAACTTTTCAAGATCTTCTATTTCAAACTTATCGTTTCTTAGTACTGTGACTTCCGAACCTAATTCTTTTACAAGGTGGCTGAGATTATATGTAAAAGAATCGTAATTGTCTATTATAACTGTTTTCATTGTTGATATTTTTTTTATAGTCTTTCGGCCAATAATATTGCTTTGCGCAGAGCACCTAACTTGTTGTTCACTTCCTGAAGTTCGTTTTCTATATTGCTTTTAGCTACTATTCCTCCTCCAGCCTGGAACCACAACTCATTGTTTCTGCTTACAAATGTTCTTATTGTGATGGCCTGGTTTATTGTTTCTCCGTCAATACTTATAAAACCGATGCATCCTCCGTAAATACCTCTGTTGTGAGGTTCTGTCTTGCTGATTAGCTGCATTGCCTTAACCTTTGGAGCTCCGCTAAGTGTACCTGCCGGAAAAGTGTCTATAAATGTGCGTATTGCATTAGTCCCTTCATCGAGTGTACCGCAGACCCTGCTTACAAGATGTATGACATGACTGTAATATTGCGGCTCTTTATAGAACACCACCTGAGTGTTGTGGCAGTTTCTGCTCAAATCGTTTCTGGCAAGGTCAACGAGCATTACATGTTCTGCATTTTCTTTAGGGTCGTTGAGTAGGGCTTCTGCAGCTTCTTTGTCTGCTTCCTTGCTTCCGGTTCTTCGTGTGGTGCCGGCTATGGGATCAATACTTGCAGTACCTTCTTCCACCTTGCAGTGTGTTTCAGGTGATGAACCGAATATCCTGAATCCGCCGAAATCGAAATAGAAAAGATAAGGCGACGGATTTATGCTTCGGAGAGCGCGATACAGTTTGAAGTCATCGCCCGAATATTTCTGTATGAATCTTCTTGAAAGTACTATCTGGAACACATCTCCACGCACGCAGTGTGATATTCCTTGTCGGATATTTTCCCTGTGCTCATCATCGGTGAGTGTGCTGTATGTATCGCCAATAG
Source organism: Phocaeicola sp. (assembly GCA_034094155.1). Classification (GTDB taxonomy): domain Bacteria; phylum Bacteroidota; class Bacteroidia; order Bacteroidales; family Bacteroidaceae; genus Phocaeicola. Next base: position 20,314 of record JAXEBI010000175.1, on the reverse strand, counting down.
CCTTGAAACCGTATGCGGTATAGTTCCTGTTGTTTATGGCCTTTTCCACATCGTCAATTCTGCTCTGTTCCTCTGGCGACTGAAGTTCGAGTAATACCATTTCGCTTTTGAAGCCGTGGAATACTATTATGTATTTATAAAGAATATACATAATTTCGGGAGCATCGTTCCGGTTGTCAGTACTATCCTTGATATCAATGTCTTCAAAATATCTTACTGCATTAAATGTAGTATATCCGTACACTCCGCAGTATGATTTATATTCACCTTCCACATCAAAGGAATGAAGAAAACTGTTGATGCTTTTTTCTACATCTTCTTTGTTGCGAACTTCTGTTTCTATGGTCTTGCCGTCAGGGTATTGTGCGGTAGATATTCCATGATTGATGCTTAACGATGCTATAGGATTCAGACCTATGAATGATTTGTTGTTCTCAGCACCTTGATAATCAGAACTTTCCATCAATACACTTTGCGGAAAAAGGTCGCGTACTTTGAGATATGTGCCTACAGGAGTATGCAAATCTCCAAGTAGTGTCCTGTGGTTTATGGAGAAACTGTATTTATTGTTCTTACTATTCTTCTTCTTCTTCTTCTTATTATTATTATTATTATTGCAGGATGTATTATCATCATCCGACATTTTATCTCTATTGCTGTATCTGTATTCTGTATTCATGATTTATGCTATTAAATATTTATGTATCAGTGCTGTTGTCATTATATTTTATTGAACAGTCTTATATGAACTTGAGGTAAGTATCAATATCCTTATCACCTCTTCCTGATACTGTAAGAACAACAATGTCTGTGGGCTTGAACTTGATTTTCTTCAGTGCGCCCAAAGCATGAGCCGATTCGAGTGCCGGAATTATACCTTCCAGTCTGGTGAGTTCGAATGCTGCTTTAATTGCTTCGTCATCGTTGATTGCAAAAACGGTTGCACGCTTTTGTTGTGCAAGATTTGCATGCATAGGCCCGATTCCCGGATAGTCGAGACCTGCAGAGATAGAGTAAGGTTCGAGTATCTGTCCGTCGGCATCCTGCATTACCAGTGTCTTGAATCCATGTATAATTCCAATCTTTCCTAAATTGATAGTTGCAGCCGACATTCCGTTTTCAACTCCCATGCCTCCTGCTTCAGCCAGAACAATCTTTACTCTTTCATCGTCAAGATAGTGATATATAGTTCCGGCAGCATTGCTTCCACCTCCTATACATGCCATAAGATAATCCGGATAGTCTCTGCCTTCCTGTTCCATAAGTTGTTTTTTGATTTCTTCGCTTATTACCGATTGCAGTCGTGCTACCATATCTGGATATGGGTGTGGTCCTACTGTGGAGCCAATGATATAGAAAGTATCTTCAGGATGACAGCACCAGTCGCGTATAGCTTCGTTTGTTGCATCCTTCAGAGTCATGTTTCCCGAAGTAACAGGTCGCACAGTGGCTCCAAGCATTTTCATTCTTTCCACATTCACGTGCTGTCTGTCGACGTCGGTTTTTCCCATGTATACTATACATTCCATTCCCATCAGGGCACATACGGTAGCTGTTGCCACACCATGCTGTCCGGCTCCTGTCTCCGCGATAATTCTTTTTTTACCCATTCTTTTTGCTATCAGAATCTGGCCGATAGCATTGTTTATTTTGTGTGCTCCGGTGTGATTCAAATCTTCTCTTTTAAGATAAATCTTGCATCCATATTCTTCGGATAGCCTTTTGGCATGGTATAGAGGAGAAGGACGGCCAACATAGTCGCGCAACAGTTGTGCAAACTCTTTCTTGAATCCTTCATCCTCCAGAACGGTTGAATATGCATTCTGCAACTCGCTTACACACTTGTGCAATATTTCAGGAATATATGCACCTCCAAATTCTCCGTAGTATCCTTCTTTGTTAATTTGATAAGATTTCATGATTATATATTTTTATTGTTGTTTCTATTTGCTGTTTCTACTTGTTGTTAATATTCCTGTCTGATTTGTTGTTGTTTTTGTTGCCTTCGGGGGAGTGATAAAAAACAAGGAGGGCTGTCGTAAAGTACGACAGCCCTCCTGTAGCTTATATCCTCAAATATTATTTATAATTGGTATATATACATACGACTGATTACCCTTACGACTTATGGAGTTGTAAGAGGCGCCACCAGAAGAATGTATTTACCAATGAATTTCTCATAAATTTCTATTGTTATATTATTTCTATTTTATTATTATTGGAATTTTAATCCGTTTCTTATTGTTAAACTGATTTCTCAATTCATTTTCTGGGTGCAAATGTATAGATTAAAATTTTAAATCCAAACAAAATGCACTTTTTTTAAAGAAAAAACTTCAAAAAAACATGAGATGTCGGTACACTTCAGACAAAAATCTGTATTCTTATATCTTCTTCAGTCTCCATTTTCCTTTATGAAGATATATGCTGCAGAATAATAGAAGGAATAAACCGTATACATGTTCCGAAGTCCAGCACCATGCCACATCAACTCTCATGACAAGGATAGTGACAGTTATGTATACTGCATATATGGCAAGGGTGCATAATTCAAGGATAAATGCCATTCTTGTATTTCCTGTACCCGAAACAGCCTGAAAATATATATTAGACGGGGCTATTAGTATGGTAGTTGTGCAAAATACCCATAAAGCAGGAATTGATGCTTCAATCAAATCGGGCATATCGGTATATATCCCAAGGACTACACGAGGAAACAGTGCAAAAAGAACACTGAGAGGGAGGACTATAGAAAAAGCCAGCTTTATGTGCTGATTTACGGTAGTTATTACTGACTCAGTTTTTCCTGCCCCAATCTGATTACTTACCAAAGAGCCGCATGTAGAAGCAAAAGCAGCTATTACCATAAATGTAATTCCTGAAATATTTCTTATTATGTTGGTTATAGCCAATGGACGCTCGCCCAGATGTTCTACATAAAGGAAAAATATAAACCATGTGGAAAGTGATATGAAATTCTGTATCATAGTCCATAGTGATATCCCGAGAATCTTCTTCAGCTTAACGGTACTTATGCCACTGAACCTGTTTAATCCGTATTTCTTAGTGTCAATCCTTTTTATGGTATAAATGATAAAGAATATTAAAGACACAAGTTCGGCAAGAGAGGAACCTATGGCAGCTCCTGCAATGCCAAGAGCCGGAAAACCAAACTTACCGAAAATAAGAATATAATTGAAGATGACATTTGATACTACCATAACGAGGGAGTTTAATGTAAGAGTCTTGGTTTGAGTAGTACCAACAAAAAATGCTCTGAACATTACTCCTATGAATGAGAAGAAGAAACCGTATGCTCTCCAGTCTATATAGCTCTCGGCTGCAAGATATATGTTTTGAGAGGAAATAATCTTTGGCATTAGCCATGGTGTAATTATTTTTGTAAGGGTAAATGCTACTGTAGCAAGGAATATCATAAAATAAACTCCCTGATAAAATATATCTCCTATCTCTCTGAATTTTTTTTCCCCGTTTCTTCTTGCCATAAGTATTTGTGAACCTATGCTGAAGCCGAATCCTATCATAAAGATGGATATATAATATACACCCGCAATGGCCGATGCTCCTAACTCTATTTCTCCCACACGTCCGAGGAATGCGGTATCTGTCATTCCTATGGCATGTTCCATAATCAGACTTATGAGAATGGGGTAGGCTACCGTGAGAATTTCTTTTGTGCTGTATGCTTTATTAGTTGAGTTCATATCCGGAAATTATTTGTCTTTTTTTCTTTATTATTTATAAAGCATTTTCTTTATAAAGCATTGTATTATATTCCATTCTAAAATATTGTGATTCTGTATCACTGCAATTTATATCACTGCAATTTATCAAATCCTGATATAAATATGTGTGATTTAAACCGGTTATAATAATATCACTTCAAGGTCATCTGGAGCAAATACATTGCCACTAAAATTCTGTTTTGCTTCGGCTATATATTTTTCTTTTCTGCATGAAATGGTCTTGTCTTCAGTATGATATAGCAGAAGGTTGCTTATTCCAAGTTCTTCAGCCTGTTTGCCGGCATCGAGAGCGGTACTGTGATGCTTTTCGTATGGCTTGAATATATCCTTGTCCTCATAAAGACAGAAGGCTTCACACATCAGCCAGTCGGCATTCTTTACATATTCTTTGTTGTTTTCATTGTATGGCTCATCTCCCAGGCAAACAATGCTGAGATTATCGGAAGTTACAGCCTTAAAACCGAATTGTTTTTCTTTTGTGGAGCAGATATCGAAACACTGTATCTTCATTCCGGCAGCCTCGAAAGTATCACCTTCGGATAATGTGTTGAATTTTATACGGTTACCTATTTGGGCCACTATCTTTGCAGGGAGAGTGTTTCTGCATATCCAGTCGATAACATATATGGCTTTGTCATGGGAATATATGTTCAGTTGGCCGTCGTATTTGCCTTGCTGAATTCTTTGGGCAACTGTTCTGATTATCCATATTATACCTAAAACATGATCTGTGTGCGCATGTGTAACAAAAATATCATGTATGTCGCATATGTTTATACCGGCTTTCTCAAGTTGTACGAGGATACCATTTCCTCCTCCTCCGTCAGTAAGCAGTATATTATCTCCATTATGGATGGTAAAACATGTATTATAGCACTTTGTGACAGCAGCGTTACCTGTCCCAAGCATAGTAATTTTTGTTTGTGTTTCCATATACAGTTTCTTATAAGTTATTCTGTTTATTCTGATTAATATTATTATAAATAGAGTCCACCTGAAAATCAATATATAAGATTTTAAAGTGGACTCTATTTTACTCAATCACTCAATCACGCAATAATCAATATCTGTAATCTGTATCTGTATTATTTAACTACAGGCAAGATTATTCGTGTAGCTGCACCCTTCTGATGATAAATCTTTATCAGCTGCTTCATGACAAAGTCATCGAGAGAGCAGTTGTATGTGTCAATGAACTTTTGTGGGTTCCTGTCGATAATAGGGAACCAGGAACTTTGGATTTGAATCATGAGGCGGTGCCCTGGCTTGAATGTATGAGCTACATCATACAATGTATATTTTACAGGTGTTATTTCTTCCGGAACAAATGCCTTAGGATATTCAAAGCTCTCACGGTAGCGTCCTCTAAACAATTCACCTCTTACCATGAGCTGGTATCCGCTCATAGGATATGAGGCATTCTTCAGATAGTCGGTAGCTTCCTTCTCATATTTGAAATTTTCAGGAAAAACATCTATAACCTTAACCATAAAATCGGCATCTGTACTTGCAATGGATGTCATTAGTTCAACTTCTACAGGTCCGCCTAAAGTTAAAGGCTCTGTAAGAGGTTCTGTCATAAATGTTATTACATCCGGACGTGATGTAGCAAAGCGCTGGTCGTCTACCATGAATTCCTTAGTTCGGTATGTAGTCGGATTGGCTGTATAAGGTACCGGGTGTGACATATCGGATACATATTCGGTATGAGACTTTTCCGATACTGGTTCCTCGGTCGATACACTGCCGTCGGCATGTACGTAATAAGGGGTAGGCGACATGTTTTGGGCTGGCCATTCATCGTAGGTCTTCCATTTGTTTTCACCTGAATAGAAAACATTCACTTTATCTTTTGGCTTTTCTCCTTTACCTTCAAGGTAGTAGCTGAAGAACGGATATTCTATATTATCCATGTAGTATGCCGATGTGCTCTCACCGAAGTAGATATTGCCGAATCCTTGGAAACTTCTTACAGTCCATGCTCCGTGCCACCATGGACCAAATGCAAGATAAAGCTCGGTAGAAGGAGACTGCTGCTTGATAGCCTTGTATAGATTCCATGCGCCATAACAGTCTTCCGAGTCGAACAGACCACCCACAACAAGTATGGCAGGTTTGAGATTGTAACATGAAGTTCTTGCATCCCTCTCTTGCCAGAACGAGTCGAAATTAGGATGATTTTTTATCATGTTCCATAGAGTCTCGGTTGTATCATTTACCATTTTGTCTATGTCCTTAAATGTTCCGGCGTTAAGAAAATCAGTATACACATCATTCTTTACAAGCTCTTTCATGATACCCTTTCCTATATGTCGGCCTTCAAGACGTGGAAGGAAGTTTGTTGTCTGAAGCAATGTGAAAGCCCCGTTGTGATGGCGGTCGTCACCTCTGAACCAGTCGGTTACTGGGCCTTGTGGAGATACAGCCTTAAGTGCCGGATGATTAGATGAAGCAGTCATGGTAGCATAAAATCCATCATAACTTATTCCCCAGGTACCTACACATTCATTGCTGTTGGTGTTTTTTATAAGCCACTCTATAGTATCGTATGTATCAGTAGCCTCGTCGATATCATTCTTTCCCTTATGTTTCTTCTTGTTTAATGGTCGTACCTGTACAAATTCGCCTTCACTCTTAAAGCGTCCTCTTACATCCTGGAAAACAAGTATATATTTATTCTTGACATAGTTTTGCAGGTGGCTTCTTAATCCTCTTTCAAACCCTTCGCCATATGGCTCGCACGAGTATGGAGTTCTGTGCATAAGTATCGGACGCTCCTCCTTTGTATTCTTAGGCTCGTATATTGCAGTATATAATTTTACTCCATCTCGCATAGGAATCATAACTTCCCTTTTGGTATAAGCGGCACGCAGTGCAATTTCAATACTGTCCGGTTTAGCCGCTTGTTTCTGTTGGGCCGAAAGCGAATGGCAGCCCAGCACACCCAGTATTATCAGACTGAGTATCTTTTTGCCTAGTGTCTTGATCATTATTCTTTAATTAATTTTAGTTTGTTGATTATTTGAATTTCTTTAAAATGTTCCTTTAAGCAAATCTATTTCTATATAGTAAATCGTTGTCTTATAAATTATAAACAGATGGTTTGTCTATACTTATTTCAGATTGACGGTAGTTGCTTTAAATACAGGAATACCTCCTTGTTCATCCATATTAAAAGCATACCATATGAATTCATCCTCATTTCCGGCCGGCAGTTTGCACAAACGCATATTTTCCCTATACTCTCCAAACACTACATTCCATTCTGCAGGAGGGCAAACATGTTTTGTTCTGATATTCTCTGCCGGTTGCTTTTTCAGTGACATTCCGGCTTCGATCCATGCCTGTGCAACATCAAGGATATAACCAGAATAAAACTCCTTACAGAAATTATATAATATTATACCCCTTCTCTCCAGACCCAATGGCTGGTCTATCACACCTATATCAGTGAGATATTTAAGAAAATCATAAAGAAAGTTCTCATTTTCCACTATAAGTTTTCTTGTGATACTCTGCCAGGCTTTAGCATTATAGAAACCGTCGAGCAAGCGCGACAAGAGTCGTGCAGTCTGTAATTCCTCCGAAGATATTTCATTGGTTTCCAGCACTTCATAAGGAGGAAGAGTCGCATACTTAATACCTAATTCTTCAGCTCTTCTTCTCATTTCCGTTCCAGGGAGCAACTTAAGTGATTCCAGTTGAATCTCTCCGGCATTAAACCCTGCCAGTGTTTTTATATCTTCAAAAATCTCTTTCAGATGATAATATGGCAGACCGGCAATCAGGTCGGCATGAGTTTCCATATTGTCTAAAGAACATAGAAATTTCAGTCCGTCAAGAGCGTCCTCCAGTTTTCCAGCCCTTTTACTTGTGGTAAGAACTACCTGTCTTAGACTCTGTATACCAGCTTCGAGATGTAAAAGTCCCTTTGGCATATTCTCAAGTTCTTTTTTCAGCTCATCAGAAAGTAATGCCGGATGAATCTCAAGATGGAAACATATGTCCGGATACTCTTTAAAAAGCTCAAGCAGAGCCTTCGCATGACGGGTGTTATAGTTGAACGTGCGGTCGAGTACACGGATGTTTCTTATTCCGTTGCTGTGTATTGTTCTAACTCTCTCTCTTATTCTGTCGATAGAAAGGCTTCTCACAGGTTTCTCACCACCACTTACACAGAAAGCGCATGTATTAAAACATCCGCGAGTAGTTTCAAGTTGTACAAATGGTTTCTCCCAGTTGAAGAAACAGCTTGCTTCCGGAGAAACCAAACCTTCAAAGTCGTTTACCCTGCATATCCCATTATCATGATAGTTGCCTTCATTATCGAAAAAGCAGAGTCCGGGAATATTGTTCCATTCTATTCTGTTATTCCAGTTTGTCAGCCATAGCGGGAAATTATTTTCACCTTCGCCCCGTAATACACAATCAACGTAATCATTTTTAATCAGAAACTTTTTATTGTCGCCTAAAAACTCAGGTCCTCCCAAAGCAATGATACACTTTGGAATCAAAGCTTTTACGCGGCATAAAATATGCATTAAAGCCTCATGATTAAACAACCAGCAAGTAGCCGCCACAATATCCGGTTGATGGGAGTAAACCTCACCGGCTATCATACCCGGATTTTCGTTTATGGTAGCCGAAACCTTAGCCCATGAAACATCCTTCCATTCTGCCACCTGAGCATGTAAGGCAGGCAACGCAAGCGAGGAATGGGCATACGAACTGTTTAAATCAAGCCATAGAATCTTCATATAATAATATACACATACGTTAATCAGGAAACTAATACAGTATAGAAATCAAGTATTCCGGTATAGTTATGAATAGGGATGGGATATAACTATAAACATAGATAAAGCGAAGAACCGTGTATACAGTCATACTATTGACATCACGATTCTCCGCTTTAATACTATGATATAAAAGTGTAAGCTATTAAGAAATCAGATACTGAGAACTGATAGACTCGTTAGTCATCACACGACGGATAGTTTCAGCAAACATGTCTGCTATAGAAAGCTGTTTAACTTTAGCGCAACGGTTTGCGTAAGGAATACTGTCTGTAAATACGATTTCTTCGAGCATAGAGTTCTGTACACGTTCAGATGCAGGACCTGACATTACACAGTGAGAAGCAATAGCTCTTACAGAGTTGGCACCAGCTTCTTTCATGATATCAGCAGCCTTGGTGATAGTACCGGCTGTATCCACCATATCGTCAACAAGAACTACATCTTTACCCTTAACATCACCAATAATTTGCATAGAAGCAACTACATTTGCTTTTTCGCGAGTCTTATGGCAAAGAACCAAAGGAACATCAAGGAACTTAGCATATGTACTTGCACGTTTAGAACCACCTACGTCTGGTGTAGCGATAACTAAGTTCTCAAGATTCAAAGACTGGATATATGGAGCAAAGATAGTAGAAGCATACAAGTGGTCTACCGGAATATCGAAGAAGCCCTGAATCTGGTCTGCGTGAAGGTCCATAGTGATAAGACGGTCGATACCGGCTACACTTAGCAAGTTGGCAACCAACTTGGCACCGATAGAAACACGTGGTTTGTCTTTACGGTCCTGACGAGCCCATCCGAAATAAGGAACAACTGCGATAATGCTCTTTGCTGATGCACGCTTAGCAGCATCAATCATAAGAAGCAACTCCATAAGGTTGTCTGAATTTGGGAATGTAGACTGAACAAGGAATACATACTGGCCGCGGATAGATTCTTCGTATGAAACTGCGAATTCACCGTCAGCAAAATGGGTAATCTTCATATTACCAAGTTCACAGCCTAAGCTGTTGCAGATTTTTTCTGCCAAGTATCTCGAATTTGTACCCGAGAATACTTTAAAAGGGGTTTTAACGCTCATTGTAAATAGATATATTGCCTTAATTTATTTGCAAAGTTACGCCATTTCTTTTTGTATTACAAACGTTTTGCCGAAAAAATACAATTTAACTTAATCGGCAAGTCTTTTTAATACCTTGAAATAGTTGATAAGTTCTTGATAATTATTGTCGTAGTTTTTGTTGAACTTCGACCATAGTCCTCCCAAAACGGCAGCACCGCCAAAGCCCATTTCCTTTATTTTCTCAATACTATTATGATCAATACCACCCAGAGCGATGACTTTTTTGTCTATTACACCTGCCTTTACACCATTTGTAATATCCTCTTCAGTAAATCCTGAATTATAACCATCTTTGGAAATACTGTTGAAAATCGGACTGAGGAATACATAATCGCATGTTTTCTTGTCGGCCTTTACCTCTTCAAACGTATGGCATGAAGCGCTGAGCTGCCCTGAATAATTATCGGGTGGGAGAGGATTCCTGCTGTTAAGATGCAATCCTCTCAGATTATATTCGTTGTAGAGTTCGAAGTGGTCGTGTATAACAATCTTCTTATGATGTTTCTCCGGTATGAGTGTAAGAAGCCTCTCCGCATAAACCGCTTCAGTGTTCGGCTTGCGAAGATGCAGTATATCAAGTCCTTCCTCGAAAAGAGCATTCAGTATCTGGTCTTCCTCTACAAAATATTCTGGAGTTGTTATCAATATCAGTTTCATGTGAGTACCACTAAATGTGATTTAATTTCAAGGCACAAAGTTAGCAACGATGATGTAATTATCCTAATCTTTACAATAAAATCGTGTTTGCCTGCATGGTTTTGAGGTCGATATACCATAGCTTGCCCGACAATACTTCTCCGTATCCGACAATTATTTTCAAAACTTCTCCTGCCTCTACGCAGCCTATGAGTCCGGGAGTTGCACCAATTACTCCTTTAGGCGGTGCCGGCATAAGTTTCATTTCTTCTTCATCAGAAAATAGAGCTCTGTAGTCGGGGCCACCGTTGTAATTGAATACAGAAACCTGTCCGTCGAAGGCTCTTATCGCACCATAAACATATACTTTACCCAACTTTCTGCATGTATCATTTATGAGATATCTTGTCTGGAAATTGTCACATCCGTCTACCACTATATCGTAGCCCGAAATTATATCGTCAGCGTTTCCGTCGGTCAGACGCATGTTGTAAGCCTCAACTTTTATATCTCTGTTCAGGGCTTCCAGACGCTTCTTTGCCTGAGATGCTTTCGGCAATCCAACTTCCTCCTCGGTATAAAGCACTTGCCTTTGAAGGTTGCTTACACTCACCACATCATCATCGATGAGTCCTATACAGCCAACTCCGGCACCTGCCAGATACAATGCTATTGGCGAGCCGAGACCACCCACACCTACTATCAGGACTTTCGCCTTACTGAGTTTATTCTGTCCTTCTTCACCTATCTCGGGTAATATCATTTGTCTGTTGTATCTCTCCATGACTATTATAATGCTAAATGGCTATTATTATAATGAATTGAATGTATTATGTATTCTATCTTTAGATAAAAAAGGAAAAACCGGCATCACTCGGCACGTATATATAAACACGAATATACAATCCCATATATATATAAACATGAGTGATGCCGGTTTCCTGTTATGCTGTGATATACATTATTTTGCTATCTTGAAACAGTCGAAAGACGCATCCCAGTCTTTCCATACTGGTTCTCTTCCCAAAGATTTAAGAGCTTTCTCCATTTCTACGGCTGTTCTGTCATCGCTTATATGGAACTGCTCCAATGCCTGAGGATAAGAGTAATATCCTCCCGGTTCAGTCTTGCTCTCGGCACTCATTGTTGTAACTCCCAGAGTAGCCATATTGTTTCTGATATTAGCCGGCTCACGGGTAGAGTAAGAGATATCCACATCGTGGTCGAATATTCTCATGGCAAAAGTTACCTGAGCCAGTTCTTTGTCGCTCATGATAACATTAGGCTGGAATCCCTCGTTTTCGGCAGGACGCATTCTCGGGAAATTTACGCTGTATTTGGTTTTCCAGTAATGCTTTTGCAGATAACGCAGATGATATGCCATCATAGTTATATCTGTACGCCAGTCTTCAAGTCCGATAAGCACACCCATACCTATGGAATGTACTCCGGCCTGTCCCATACGGTCGAAGCCATTGACTCTCCAGTCGAACTTGGATTTCATACCTCTTGGATGATAAACATTATATCTCGCCTTATTATATGTTTCCTGGAAACAGATAACACCATTCAGACCATGTTTGATAAGTTCTGCATATTCTTCGGTCTTAAGAGGCATTACCTCAATTTTCAGATTAGAGAAATACGGCTTTGCCAGATCAAGAGCCTTTGCTATATACGGCACACCGGCCTTGGCAGGATTTTCACCGGTTACAATAAGAAGATTCTCGAACGGACCAAGTTTCTTTATAGCCTTATATTCATTCACAATCTCCTCTGGAGTAAGAATAGTTCTTGCCATAGGATTGCTGATATGAAATCCACAGTATACACACGAGTTGGTACATGAGTTGGTAATATACAATGGAATAAACATAGAAATAGTCTTTCCGAATCGTTCTTCAGTGTATTTCCGGCTCAGACGTGCCATTGGTTCAAGATATTTTTCGGCAGCAGGAGAAATAAGAGCCATAAAATCATCAACATCACAGTGGCTTTTGCCAAGGGCACGGAGCACGTCTGCTTCTGTCTTAGAGTAGATGGCTTCGGTAGTAGCTTCCCAACTTATTTTTTCTAATTCGTCTGAAAACATTTTATACTTTTGTTTTTTCTTTTTTTGTTATTCAAAAAATATGTATTGCAGTTGTAATGATATATGTGATATATGCACTGTACACTGTAACTGGTAACTGTATTAGCGGCAAGTACCTGTAAAGGTTACTTCTTGATATCCTGCAAGTCGCGTGAAAGCTTCATCGCACAGAAATTCGGGCCGCACATAGTACAGTACTCACCATCTGTATGCCTTCCTTCGTTGAAGTATTCAAGGGCACGGTCAGGGTCGAGCGACAGATGGAACTGGTCTCTCCAGCGGAATTCATATCTTGCCTTACTTAAAGCATTGTCGCGAACCATAGCTCCAGGGTGTCCTTTTGCAAGATCGGCTGCGTGTGCTGCAATCTTATAAGTAATTACACCGGTACGTACATCCTCGCGGTTAGGTAAGCCAAGGTGTTCCTTAGGAGTTACATAGCACAACATGGCTGTCCCAAGCCATCCTATCTGTGCGGCACCTATGGCAGAGGTGATATGGTCGTATCCTGGTGCTATATCAGTTACAAGAGGACCGAGTGTATAGAACGGAGCATTATGGCAATGCTTGATCTGACGTTCCATATTTTCCTGAATCTTATGCAAAGGCACATGTCCCGGACCTTCAATAAACGCCTGGACATTTTTGTCCCATGCACGTAGCACAAGCTCACCCATTGTGTCAAGTTCGGCAAACTGAGCCTCATCATTGGCATCGGCAATAGAACCCGGACGCAGACCATCGCCTAAAGACACTGCCACGTCATATTGGGCAAGTATATCACAAATATCATCAAAATGTTCGTAAAGGAAAGATTCTCTGTTGTGAATCAGACACCATTTACTCATTATAGAGCCGCCTCTCGATACTATTCCGCACAGACGCTTGTCGGCCAGATGTACATTGTGAAGGCGTATACCGGCATGGATGGTAAAATAGTCAACCCCCTGTTCGCACTGCTCGATAAGAGTGTCGCGATAGATTTCCCAGTTCAAGTCCTCAACCTTTCCGTTTACTTTTTCAAGAGCCTGATAAATAGGCACAGTTCCTACAGGTACCGGACAGTTTCTCACAATCCATTCACGTGTCTCGTGTATATTGTCGCCGGTTGAGAGGTCCATCAGTGTATCTCCTCCCCATTTGCAGCTCCACACAGCTTTGTCAACTTCCTCATCTATACTTGAAGTAGTAGCAGAGTTTCCTATGTTGGTATTAATCTTTACCATGAACTTGCGCCCTATAATCATAGGTTCCGATTCCGGGTGATTGATGTTGGCAGGGAGGACAGCACGTCCGGCAGCAATCTCATCGCGGACAAATTCCGGAGTAATATATGTATCAATTCCAAGCTCCTTACAGTTCATGTTTTCCCTGATGGCCACATATTCCATTTCAGGAGTTACAATACCCTGCTTTGCATAATACATCTGCGTACAGCATTTTCCTGCTTTAGCACGATAGGGCAGAGCTATATGTTCAAATCTCAGATGGTCGAGTGACTTGTCGTCTCTTCTCATCTTTCCATATTCTGAAGATATTGAAGGCAACTGCTCTACGTCGCCTCTTTCGAGAATCCATGACTCACGCATACGTGGAAGTCCCTTCTTGAGGTCGATGTTGATATCCGGGTCGCTGAACGGTCCGCTTGTATCATATATGTAGACAGGGGCGTTTTCTGTCATAACTTTCTTTCCGTCTACCATTTTAACTGTTGGTGTCAGGTTCACCTTCTGCATTCCGACTTTAATAAACGGGAACAACTGGCCCTGCATATAGTGCTTTTCAGCATGGGCATAAGCTTTCTTTTCTTTGTCCATATTGCTTTTCTTATCTGATAATTCTTATTAATGAAAAAGTGTTTAGTATCTATCCTTTTATTCCAACCGCCACGACATCAGTCGTTGAGGAAAGCAGTAAGCGGAGAAGATGCCGAAGCTACAAGATTGTCGGCCTGGATTCCAAGTCCGGCCTCATAAGCACGGCGTCCGGCTATAACAGCCTCCTTGAAGGCAATGGCCATTTCAACAGGGTTTCCTGCCACAGCGATAGCGGTATTTACAAGACATGCGTCTGCTCCCATCTCCATTGCTTCGGCAGCATGGCTTGGAGCACCGATACCGGCATCTACCACAACAGGCACATTGCTCTGCTCTATGATGATACGCAGAAAATCTCTTGTCTGTAGTCCTTTGTTGGTTCCGATAGGAGCAGCCAAAGGCATTACAGTTGCGGCACCTGCCTCTTCAAGTCGTTTGCATAAAGTAGGGTCGGCCTGGCAGTAAGGAAGAACCACGAATCCCAACTTCACCAGTTCCTCTGTAGCTTTCAGAGTTTCTGTAGAGTCGGGCAAAAGATATCTTGGGTCGGGATGGATTTCAAGTTTCAGCCAGTTGGTACCGAAAGCTTCGCGTGCCATCTGTGCTGCAAATACAGCCTCTTCTGCTGTTCTTACCCCCGATGTGTTTGGAAGTAGCTGGATATGCGGATGAATGATATGTTTAAGCATGTCATCCTCCTTGTTTTCGAGTTCGATACGTTTCATGGCAACAGTCACCATCTGAGTACCTGAAGCAAGTATGGCTTCCTCCATCTGTTGGTTTGAGTTGAATTTTCCTGTTCCCAAAAAGAGTCTGGAATCAAATTCCTTTCCAGCTATAATTAGTTTTTCCATTGTTCTGAGTTTTATTTAATTGAAATTCTATGAATATTGTTAGTTAGATTACTTCCAGTCATGTCCTTCATACCTGTTATGTATGCGGAACTCATGTATTCTATTCATCCTAAGGCTGAGATGATTCGTTTTGTCTCCTCCACAGGATTGCCGGCTCTGAGCACGGTTCCGCTTAATGCAATTCCTGTAACTCCTGTACTCATGATATCTGGAATATCATCATAAGTTATGCCTCCAATGGCTACTATCGGCATGTCTATACCGTTTTCTTTCATCTGTGAGACAATGTTTCTGTATCCTTCCAATCCCAATATCGGACTTAATTTTTCTTTTGTGGTAGTGAATCTGAAAGGACCGCAACCAATATAATCTGCTCCCGACTTATAGTGCGAAACTATATCTTCGAATGTATTTGCGGTTCCTCCTATGATAAAATCATTGCCAAGAATCTTTCTTGCCTCACTTACAGGCATGTCGTTTTTTCCAAGATGAACTCCGTCGGCCTTTATTTTCCTAACAAGTTCCACTCTGTCGTCGATAATAAATACGGCATTATGTGCTTTACACATTCTTTGTACTTCCAAAGCTGCTTCCTCAACCTCTTTATCGTCTGCATTCTTCATGCGGAGCTGTACCCAGCGGCATCCACCATCGAGAACCAGTCGGGCTGATTCAATATAAGAAATTGAGTCTGTGAAATGTGTTATGAACTGAAATCTGAAAGCGTCTTTGATATGGCCTTTAATCATACATTTGTTTGATGCTGTATTGGCGCAGTCCGGATTTTCACTTTTGTCAATTATATCCATATACGAACTGATTTTTATTATCCTCCACAGGCAGCTTTTATGATAACAAGGCTGTCGTTTTCATTAAGAATGGTATCGTTCCATTGAGTGCGTGGAACCATTTTGTTGTTTACGGCAATGGCTACCCCTTGAGCCGGTAGTTCAAGTTGTGCGGCAAGGTCTGCCAGAGTACCACCATTGGCTATTTCCGTTTCTTTATTGTTTACTGAAATTTTCATAAGCATAAAGTTTTTTCGTTAAAAACGTCAAATAAAGAATATGAAAAAGACTTTAAGGAGGCGCTTGCCGGAATTTGTATGATACAAGGATACAGATTTGAGAATGAGAGAATATCTAATGATACCTTTTCCGGTAAAAATGAGATGTGTCTTTTTTGAGGACAATCCCTTCGTCGGTATTAACCGCATCAGGTTCATAGGGTATAATCTCAGCCAAAACATATCAGGCACCCCTTTGTCTTTATTTCTTCGCAAAGTTATAAAAAGTTATATAATTGGAGGTGTAAGTAATGATAAAAAATGATAAAAAACGGAATCTTGTTTAGTTATATGAAGATGGTTGCTGTGATTTGTGTGTTGAGTATGGTGCGTGATTAAAATCACAATTTTTAGGTATTTCATTTTTTTCCGGCAAACATTTACTTTGCAATGTCAAATCAAAATATATTTAGCAATGAAAAAAACAGGAATTTTTTATGGCTCTACTACAGGTACAACCGAGTCTGTAGCCATGGTGATAGCTGAAAAATTGGGCGTCAGCTCTGCTGATGTGCACGATGTGTGCAAGATGACTGAGGATATGGTCAACTCATACGATATTCTTTTGCTGGGTACTTCTACATGGGGCGACGGTGAACTCCAGGACGACTGGTACGACGGTATAAAGTTGCTGAAGAATATGGATCTTTCCGGTAAGACCGTAGGATTGTTTGGCTGTGGAGATTCTGAGTCTTATCCCGATACATTTTGTGATGGAATGGGATTATTGTATGAAGATCTTAAGGTTACCGGATGTAGCTTCTTGAAAGGTGTTCCGGTCTCGGGATATACTTACAGCTCTTCAGTGGCCGTGATGGATGGAGAATTTGTGGGACTTGCCATTGATGATGCTAATGAAAGCGGTAAGACAGACGAACGAGTGAGCAATTGGGTTAAGATTGTTTCTGGTTTATAATTTATAATTTGGTAATAAATTCTTGTAAGGCCTATGATTTTAAAAGATATAAATACATCAGATATGAAAGTTTTTCTTAATCATATATATGAGTTCAAGAAAGGAGTAAGGCAGATGGTCCTTTATACCATGAATAAGAGAAATCTTGATTTTGCCGAAAAGAGACTTAGAAATCAGCGTATAAATTACGTAATCCAGTCGGTAGACGGAGAGAGAATAAATCTGTTCTTTGGTAAGGACGAGTGTATAAATGCAATCCGTATGATTGTTACCCGTCCGCTAAACCAACTTACTCCTGAGGAGGATTTTATCCTTGGAGCTATGTTGGGATACGATATCTGCGGACAGTGCAGAAGATACTGTAGCAAGAAAACAGAGAAAGTATCATAAGGTATTGATATATTTTCGATAGGGATATTGCAATTTATAGTTAATAATCATTGTTGTGATTTGTATTTGAATATCTTTCATGTTAAATTTGCATTAGTAATTTATAGTTTTCTGTTTTGTCACCTTAAACGGGTATGTTATCCATCTTAGATGGTATGATGCTGTCTGTTCTTTATAAAGTATACTAACAGGGTGAATAAGAGAATAAGTATAGTGCAATTGTTATATGAGGTTGATTTACTCAATTATAGGCTTTATATCGGTGTTGTTGGGCGTTATAGGTATATTTTTACCTGTATTGCCCACAACACCTTTTCTTTTATTGGCTGCAGCCTTGTTCTTCCGAAGCTCGCCGCGCGCATATTCATGGCTGATTAATCACAAGTATCTTGGACCCTATATACGCAGTTTCAGGGAAGACAAGTCTATTCCTCTTAGAATTAAAATCATTTCAATCGGAACTTTATGGCTCACTGCTGTCCATTGTATAATATTTGTATTCAGTCACTGGTGGCTCAAGGCGTTTATGATAGTACTGGCTACATGTATCACAATCTATATACTGTCGTTCAAGACAAGGAAAAGTTCTTGAGGATAAGGTGGCAGTGGGCATGTATCCATTTAGATTAACGGCTAACACATAATAAACAGCCAACTCTTAATAAGAGACCTCGAATCTTCGATTTAAGAATAAAGAAAATACAAAATTAAATTATGACAAAATTCAATTATTTGTGCCGTGATGCGGCTGTAAAACGTATGAATGAATTGGGGCACATGCATCGTCCTTTTTTCTTTCTGATAGATTTTGACGAAAAGATGTGTATAGTAGAAGAACCAGACAACTTATCTGAGGGTATACTCCTTTTTGATTTCCCTAATGCATCATCGGCAGGTTTGGATATTGAAGAAGAAAACTACCGGAATAGCCGGAAAGGCCTTAACCCGAAGATTTGCACGGGAAAAAAATCTGTTTGTCAGGATGGAATAGTTTGGGAAACTTATCCGCAGAGTTTCATGGAATATTCTAAATCGTTTGATATTGTTATAAGGAATATATATGCCGGAAATTCTTTTCTTACCAATCTAACTTGTGAGACTCCTTTACATACGAATTTGTCGCTTGAAGATATTTTCTTTAATTCTAAAGCAAAATACAGACTCTGGCTGAAAGACAAGTTTGTTATGTTTTCACCCGAAATTTTTGTCAGAATAGAGAACGGAATGATTTTTTCACATCCCATGAAAGGCACTATAGATGCAGATATTCCAGATGCTGAAACTAAAATTCTGAATGATGTAAAAGAATCGGCCGAACATGCCACAATTACCGATTTGATTCGCAATGATCTCAGTAGAATAGCCGATGAAGTTACAGTAACAAGATATAGGTATACCGACCGTCTTGATACTCATAAAGGCCCACTGCTTCAGGTGAGTTCGGAAATAAGAGGAAGACTCCCTGAGGATTATTGCAGCAGCTTAGGCAGCCTGTTTTTTCAGTTGCTCCCTGCTGGTTCCATAACCGGAGCACCAAAGAAGAAGACAGTGGAGATAATACGTGAGGCGGAAACATACGACAGAGGATTCTATACCGGAGTGACTGGTTACTTTGATGGTAAAAACCTCGACAGTGCCGTGATTATCAGATATGTAGAACTGAAGCCGGATGGCTCTCTTTCTTTTAAGAGTGGAGGAGGTATAACTTTTATGAGTGATGCACGAAGTGAATATGATGAAATGATAAGGAAGGTTTATGTGCCATTGTCGCCACTATAATAATCTTGTATATATCTTGTATATATTATGATAATCTTTAATACCTTTTTTTGATATGGACCCAATACAGGAAACAGATATTTGCAGATTCATTGAGACTGTTTGCATTTCTTGCGGTAAGGTGTGCAATATTCAAGCTCATAACGAAAGAATGAATTATACCCGGAAATTTCATTTTGGTGATTCCGCTGACTTGTCTCTTGAAAATTATATATCGGCTGATGGGGCTAACAGACTTTTTCCAGATGCACCACGTGTAAGATGCAGAGTGACTTATTCTGATTTGATAGAGAAAGTGGAATATTTTAAATATGATATTCGCCGTGTCGATAAACTTAAATTGGTTGAGGACAATGAGGCCGATTATTCGTTCAAAAGTGCAGACAGAAGTGTGCTCGACAGAAATTTCGTTCTTCGTGAGAATGCCGATGATGTACTGATAGTGCGTAATGGGCGCATTACGGATACTTCTATAGCAAATGTGGCATTTCTTAAAGATAATATATGGTATACGCCTCAGTTCCCTTTGCTTAATGGTACCAGACGGCGTATCTTGCTTGAGATGTGTATGATTATGGAATCTGATATCAAGGCCGAAGATATTCATAAGTTCGAAAGAGTAAGGCTTTTCAATGCCATGATTGATTTCGGAGAAATAGATCTTGATGTATCTTCAGCCTTGATATGGTGATTTTTTGAGGTAAAAAGAAGACGGTAGTTGTGCTTGCCAATGCTTCTGTATATAGAAACCGGAAGAAAAGGAATTTTGTTTCATTTGTTTCAAAAACTACTACAACCGGACTTGAGATTTTACTTAAAAAAATGTCTAGTCATTTTGTTTGGTTTGATGGGACAGATTGAATAGTTTGTGGCCTCATTTTATAAAAGTCTCGTGCTGAAAAATCCATGCTATAATTTATCTTGTAAAATAGTGAGGTGTACTGAATTTAGTTGACAGGTTAATAATTAAAATCATATATAGGTTTACACCTTTTACATGTTAAGACCATATAAGGTTGTCACAATTGCAAAGTTACACCTAAAAAGGTTTATACCAAATTTTATTTTAAAA
>JAXEBI010000174.1:0-13451 GCA_034094155.1 Phocaeicola sp. | reverse complement strand
GCCCATTCCTGGCTCTTGCGCAATACCTTTTCGAATAGACGTTCGCCTTCTGTGTCAGTAGTGAGCTGGAAGTCGTGTGAACCCTTGTTTGATGTAAGAGCAAGAAGAATAACCCATTTGCCTTCGTAAGTAAGGAACGGAGTAACGCTGTCCTCGCCCATATATGGAGCTACAGTTACAGAGTCAATATTCAATTCTTCGAAGAATGTACGTGCATACATAGCCGAAGTATTACCGATGTCACCACGTTTTGCGTCTGCTATGATGAACTGGTCAGGATAATTTGTTTTGATGTATTCTACTGTCTTTTCGAATGCTATCCATCCCTTAACACCCATACTTTCATAGAAAGCCAAATTTGGTTTGTAAGCGATACAGTAAGGTGCTGTTGCGTCAATTATAGCCTTGTTGAAGGCGAATATAGGATCTTCTTCTTTCAGAAGGTGTTCAGGAATTTTCTTGATGTCAGTGTCAAGTCCCACGCAGAGGAATGACTGTTTCTTCTTGATGTTTTCGAATAACTGTTGTTTGTTCATATTCTAAGTCTTTTATATGGTTTCATTAAAACTCTAATGCAACTTTAGCAATCAATGAATGAAAGAATGTTGTTTCAGTAAACTGATTTGGAGTATTGAAATTCTGTTTTATCTTACTGCCTTGAACTAAGTAGCCTGTACCCAGCTTTAATGCTTTGTTTTTGCTTATTCCCCAGCGGAAACCGATTGTAGGACTGAAATAAATACCGTTTTTAGGTAAAATTTCATCTTCTGTAAGGGCAAAACAGTAACCTAATCTTATGTTTGCATAAGGAGATATTGTCTTTTGCATGAATGTTGCTTCAAAATCAGCAAACAATGGCAATGTTACATCTTGAGTAACTTGCCAAACCTGTATTCCGGTTCCTATTCCTGCTGAGAAATATCTGTTGAATTGATATCCGTTGGTTATGAGGAATTCTCCACGATTATGTCCTGCATCTCCGGCACCGGCTGCAAATCCTATTTCAAAACTTCCTTTATATCCTTCTGTTGCGCTAAGTTCACTTTGGTAGTCCTGTCCGAAAGAATAAAGTGAAAAGCAAAAACAAGATATCAATAAGATAATTTTTCTCATATCAATTTTATTGGGTAAATCGTTGGGTATATTTCTATAGTTCGCTTTCCTTCAGTCTTTCAGCATTTTCAGCCACAATCAGATGGTCTATACAGTCCTGAATGTCTCCGTCCATGAATGCACTGAGGTTATAGATTGTATAGTTTATGCGGTGGTCTGTAATACGTCCCTGAGGATAGTTGTAAGTACGGATCTTAGCCGAACGGTCACCGGTGCTGACCATAGTCTTGCGCTTCGAAGCTATGTCGTCTATGTATTTCTGATGCTCCTTGTCGTATATAAATGTACGCAGGCGCGAGAGCGCACGTTCCTTGTTCTTTGGCTGGTCGCGTGTTTCGGTACATTCAATAAGGATCTCTTCCACAACTCCGGTGTTAGGATTCTTCCAGTTATAGCGCAGACGAACTCCGGATTCCACCTTGTTTACGTTCTGTCCTCCGGCACCGCCGCTTCGGAATGTATCCCATTTTATTTCGCCTTCATTGATTTCCACATCGAAAGGTTCGGCTTCGGGCAGTACAGCTACCGATGCGGCCGATGTGTGTACACGTCCCTGAGTCTCAGTGGCAGGTACTCGCTGCACTCGGTGTACTCCAGATTCGTATTTCAGAGTTCCGTAAACCTTTTCTCCCGTTACGGAGCATATTATTTCCTTGAAACCTCCTGCTGCACCTTCGTTAGCGCTTGATACCTCAAGTCGCCAGCCTTTGGTTTCGCAATATTTCGAATACATACGGAACAGGTCGCCGGCAAAGATAGCCGCCTCGTCGCCACCCGTACCGCCACGGATTTCAAGAATCGCATTACGGTCGTCCTGAGGGTCGGCAGGAACGAGCAGAAGTTTGATTTCCTCTTCCAGTTCCGGAATGCGTGCCTCGCAGGCAGCAGCCTCTTCGCGGGCCATTTCCTTCATTTCAGGGTCGCTTTCGTTCATCATTATTTTGGCCTCTTCCAGTCCATTGATGCACTGCAGGTATTCCTTTCGCGCATTCATGATGTCGCCCAGTTCCTTATATTCCTTTGTCAGTTTTACATATCTTTTCTGGTCTGCTATCACGTTCGGGTCAGTAATAAGTGTAGATACTTCCTCAAAACGTGATACCAGTCCTTCAAGTTTTTCTAATAAAGTATTGTTTTCTGCCATATAAAACAATTCACATTTATCTATGCTTTCTTCGTTTGTAATGCTGCATCCATGCAAGCGCACATACAACCACTAATATTACAGTAAGAAGTCCCATAATAATGTGAAATAAACGAGGGTTAAAGATTAATACTTAAATTCTCCGAATTCGCTTCTGATGATCAGTTCTTTCGAACCATTGCTTTCTTCTATGCGACCGATAATCTGAGCGTCGATATTAAACGATTTGCTGATTTCGATAACCTGTTCTGCATGTTCAGGAGAAAGATATACTTCAAGACGGTGACCCATATTGAATACCTTGTACATTTCGTCCCATTCAGTACCACTCTGTTCTTTAATAGTTTTGAACAATGGAGGAACAGGGAATAAATTATCTTTGATTACACGGCAGTTGTCGCCTACGAAGTGCAGAACCTTAGTCTGAGCACCTCCCGAGCAGTGCACCATACCGTGAATCTCAGGACGCAGTGTATCAAGAAGCTTTTTCACTACCGAAGCATATGTACGGGTAGGAGAGAGAACAAGTTTTCCGGCATCAAGTGGAGAACCTTCTACAGAATCAGTCAGCTTGAGATTACCGCTGTAAACAAGTTCTTCAGGTACAGCCTTATCGTAGCTTTCTGGATATTTTTCAGCAAGATACTTTGCGAAAACATCATGGCGTGCACTTGTAAGACCATTGCTACCCATACCGCCGTTGTATTCTTTTTCGTAAGTAGCCTGTCCGTAAGAAGCAAGACCAACGATAACGTCGCCCGGACGGATGTTTGCATTGTCAATCACATCAGAACGTTTCATACGGCAAGTCACTGTACTGTCTACGATAATAGTACGAACCAAGTCACCTACATCGGCAGTCTCACCACCTGTTGCGTAAACACCTACACCCATTTCGCGGAGTTCGGCCAAAAGTTCATCTGTTCCGTTGATAATAGCGGAAATAACTTCTCCGGGAACAAGAAGTTTGTTACGTCCGATAGTAGAAGAAACAAGTATATTGTCGACTGCACCCACACAGAGCAAGTCGTCTATATTCATTATCAACGCATCCTGTGCTATACCCTTCCATACCGAAACATCTCCTGTTTCTTTCCAATACATATATGCCAGAGAAGATTTTGTACCTGCTCCGTCGGCATGCATGATGTTGCAATACTCTGGGTCTCCTCCCAAAATATCAGGGATGATTTTACAGAAAGCTTTTGGGAAAATACCTTTGTCAATGTTTTTGATAGCGTTATGTACATCTTCCTTTGATGCTGAAACGCCACGCTGCATGTATCTTTGGTTACTCATGAGTGATGATAATTATGTTATAATTTCTAATCTATGTGCAAAAATACGGATAATTTCGGTTAAAACCATATTTTTCAGTGAAT
The DNA here is from genome assembly GCA_034094155.1 of Phocaeicola sp. Classification (GTDB taxonomy): domain Bacteria; phylum Bacteroidota; class Bacteroidia; order Bacteroidales; family Bacteroidaceae; genus Phocaeicola. The sequence goes on along the minus strand of JAXEBI010000174.1, from coordinate 9,812 downwards.
AAATCAATTGTTACTTTTTCTCCCGAAAGTTCAGAATGCCTGCTGAAACCGGAGTACTTTCATTGCCGTATCGGTCAACTGTGGTAATGCTCCAGAACAGTTTCTCTTCCCATGGGAATTGTGGTGAATATACCCAACTGTTTCCATCCACACGTGGACATACTATATTTTCAGCCTTGCTTGTATCTACTGGGTATTTGTTGTCTCCATATATTCTGAAATACACACCTCCCTTTTTATATGTTCCCAAGGTATCCCATTCAAGAACCAAATTGTAATCAATATTTCCTATAAAATCGGCTCCTGTATATTTTGATGTATTGTCAAAAATACCTTCACTACTGTCACAACCGTCACGTGTAGTATTATTCTTAAGTCCGTTGCGACCTCCATTGTCAGATGAACTGTTTCTGCCGGTTTTTTTTAACGAAAGTGAGCCTGGCGATTTTGGTGCTATACTGTCTTGCCATACCATTGGTGGTATTACTGCATTAAAATTATAGAACTCCATTTTTATATTGTCGAGCAGGCCTTTTATATTGTCTATAAGAAACTTGTTTCTGAAATAAGCCTGACCGTCGAGATTGTTTTTTCTTGAAAAGTATATCTGACGCAGAACTTCATCAATAGGCCAGTTGCCTTCATCCGGGTTCAGAAAATAAACTCCCAGTCCTGGAACTACCCATCTTTCTCCCTTGTTCTCTTGCCAGTCGAGCGCAAACGGATAGAAATGATTTCCCTTGAAATACATCATTGGAAATATCGCATCCTGTATACCCTCTCTGAGCCATGCCTGCGCATCTTGATAAACAGTCATATATGCATTCCATCCTCTTGAACTGTATCTCCTTGTGTCACGATATTTCCCTACCGGCGAACTGCTTACCTTAACCCATGGCTTCAAGGCTTTTACATCGTTATATATTCTTCTTACTATATATGTAATATTGTCTCTTCTCCATTCCTCCAGTTTCTTTTTCTTTCCATATTTTCTGAAAGTGTTCTGGTCGGGAAACTTTTCTCCTCTCTCCGGATACCTTATATAATCCAGATGAATACCGTCGACATCATATTTCTCTACTATCTCTCTCACTATTGCAGACAAGTAATCGGCTGTACCAGGATTACCCGGGTCGAGATACCATCCTCCGTTAAACTGCTTGCATAAATCCGGCCTTTTCCTTACTACCGAATGCTTTCCTAAAAGCTCAACCTGCCTTTTGTTGCCAATAGGAATTGTAACAATCCAGGCATGAAGTTCCATTCCTCTTTTATGACACTCTTTAATAGCAAAATCAAGAACATCATATCCAGGGTCTTTTCCGGTTTTTCCGGCTAAAGCTTCGGCAAAAGTCTCGTATCTTGACGGGTATACCAAGTCCCCTCTCAGTCTTGTCTGGAAAATTACAGTGTTGAATTTGGCTTCCTTCAGTATATCCAGTTGGCGGCATAACTCATCTTTCTGTCTTTTTATAGAAGAGGGTGAGGTTGCCTTTGTTTTTGGCCAGTCGAGTCCGCCAATTGTAGTAAGCCATGTAGCCCTTATTTCATATTTATCTTGTTTGTTGGGAATGTCTGTGGCATTAATCCTGATAGAACAAGCTATAAGAACTGATAAAATGAATATAAATTTATGCATAACATTAATTTTAGTCGGCAAAGATAACAAGTCCTCATTAATAATTGTTACTTTTGCGCAATATATAATTTAAAATTAACACGTAAGCATTATATAAACATTTCAAAAAGATGGTAACATTCAGTATAGCACTAATCCTGTTGATAACAGGTTATGTGATTTATGGCAAATATGTCGACCGGCTTTTTAAACCGGATTCATCAAGAAAAACTCCTGCTGTGACTAAGGCCGACGGAGTTGACTTTATTCCTCTTCCTACCTGGAAGATATTTATGATTCAGTTTCTTAATATTGCCGGTCTCGGTCCTATATTCGGCGCTATAATGGGTGCTCAGTTCGGAACAGCTTCATATCTTTGGATTGTTTTTGGAACGATATTTGCCGGTGCTGTTCACGATTTCTTTTCAGGAGCTTTGTCTATCAGAAACTCGGGCGAGAGTCTTCCTGAAATTATAGGCCGCTACCTTGGACTTACCACAAAGAAGGTTGCCTGTGTGTTTACCGTTTTCCTTATGATTCTTGTAGGTGCTGTCTTTGTATCAGGTCCTGCTGAGTTGCTTGCCGGAATGACTCCCGAATACATGGATATGTATTTTTGGATGATAGTTATTTTCATTTATTACATATTGGCTACCATGCTTCCTGTGGATAAGATAATAGGCCGTATTTACCCACTGTTTGCTTTTGCCCTTCTCTTTATGGCTGTAGGCATTCTTGTGATGCTTTATGTCAAGTCGCCAGAACTTCCTGAAATATGGAACGGTTTCGGTACCAAATACGAAAAGAATCCTATTTTCCCAATGATGTTTATATCCATAGCCTGTGGTGCCATTAGCGGTTTTCATGCTACACAGTCACCTTTGATGGCCAGATGTATAACAAACGAAAAGCATTGTCGCCCTATTTTCTACGGAGCAATGATTACAGAAGGTATTGTGGCACTTATCTGGGCCGCAGCAGCAACATATTTCTTCCATGAGAACGGTATTGTCGACGAAGCTACAGGTATAGCATATTCCGGTGCCAAGGTTGCTACAGACATATCCAAGGAATGGCTCGGTACGGTAGGAGGTATACTTGCAATATTAGGTATAGTGGCAGCTCCTATAACAAGTGGCGATACGGCACTGCGTTCGGCCCGACTCATTGTTGCCGATTTTCTTAATATCGAACAGAAGAGTATAGCAAAACGACTGATTATCTGTATTCCGATATTCCTGCTCACCATCGGCCTTCTGGTTTTCAGTTTCAGCAATGCCGAAGGATTCAAGATTATATGGAGATATTTTGCATGGTGCAACCAGACTCTTTCGGTATTTACTTTGTGGGCAATAACAGTATATCTTGTAAAGATTAAGAAGAATTATTTTATAACATTGATTCCTGCATTGTTTATGACATGCGTATGCTCTACTTACATACTCATTGCACCCGAAGGTTTCTCACTTAATCCTTTGGTTTCTTATGTGGGTGGTGCACTTTGTACCGTAGTCGCCATAATATGGTTCTGTATATGGAACAGAAAAAATAATAATTATGCCGGCTGATAAGGGAAAGTCAAGTTCAAACAGTTAGGTATAAACATAAAACATTTTAGTATAAATATAAAAATATAATGTTATGTTAATGACAACAACTCCCAATATTGAGGGAAAACGTATTATCCACTATTACGGAATAGTGTCTGGAGAAACAATAATAGGTGCCAACATGTTCAGAGACCTGTTTGCCAGCATCAGAGACATAGTAGGTGGCCGTTCGGGCTCATACGAAGAAGTATTGCGTGAGGCAAAGGATACAGCAATGCGTGAGATGAAAGAACAGGCTGCAAGGATGGGTGCAAATGCTGTGATAGGCATTGATCTGGATTATGAGACAATAGGTGGTAATGGAAGTATGCTTATGGTTACTGCAAGCGGTACTGCTGTCTACGTAGAATGAAAAATAGCTTGTAATAAGATTAATAATTATTAGGCAATATCGTACAGAAATGAACAAAAAAAATATTTTTGCGGCAGCAGCCCTGATATTACTGTCGTCGGGTGCCATGGCACAGAAAAAGAATTTCAGTTATAAGTTTTACGGTCAGTTGAGAACGGATTTGTTTTATAACAGCCGTGCCAACTCTGAAACCGTAGACGGACTTTTTTATATGTATCCTAAGGATATTTTGCCTGATGCCGATGGAAAAGACCTGAACAGTTATGCTAATGGGAACTTCTATACTCTTTATTCACGTATGGGAGTCGATGTCAACGGACCTGAATTGAATAATGGAAAGATTAAAACCTCGGCAAAGCTGGAAGTTGACTTCCGCGGTTCGGGTACTTCGTATACATTCCTCAGGTTGAGACACGTCTATTTTAATCTCGACTGGGGTAAGTCGGCCTTACTTGTCGGACAGACATGGCATCCGCTTTATGGTGATGTGTCGCCCGATATTCTTAATCTGAATATGGGTGCGCCGTTCCAGCCGTTCAGCCGTGCCCCTCAGATAAGATACAGATATACTACAACCGATTTTGTGGTTACTGCAGCAGCATTGTGGCAGTCGCAATATCTTTCTGTTGGTCCGGCCAACAATATACCCGGAACTACATCAACCCAAAAGAGCCAGAATTTTATAAAGAACAGTTGTGTTCCTGAGTTTTATCTCGGAGTGGACTATAAGAAACTCGGACTTATAGCCGGAGCTGGTGTTCATGTGGCTTCTATTACTCCGCGTACACAGTCGCAGGTGGGCGATGACATTTTCAAGGTAAACGAAAGGGTTACAGGTGTATCGGCCGAAGCTCATGTGAAATATGTTAAAGACAATCTCTCTGTAGCAGCAAAGACTGTACTCGGGTCAAATCTTACACAAACAAGTACTGTGGGTGGCTATGGAGTTACTTCAACCGATTCACGTACCGGACGTCAGGAGTATTCTCCTACCAGAACATCGCATTCGTGGGTGAATATGGTATATGGAAACAAACTCAGGTTGGGTGTGTTCGGAGGATATCTGAAGAATCTCGGATCGAAGGATAATGTGAGCGGACTGATAGGTACAGGAACAAATGTCGACCAGATTACAACAGCTACAGCCGAGATGACATATAATATCCCTAACTGGAAATTCGGTCTTGAGTATTCATGGACAGGCGCCTGGTATGGTGATAATGATTCAAAAGGTAAGGTAGTCGACACTCATCTGGTAAAGAACAACCGTATCGTGGCTGTTGCCATTTTCCAGTTCTGATTAATAAAGGAGGGCTTTCATATATATAATGAGATATAATGTTATATATATGAATACCCTCTTTTTTGTTATAACCAGAACTTTCAGAAGAAGAATCACTTTATTAAACATTTATATATTATAATATGAAAACAAAATTATTGATTGCAATGACATCTCTGATGATTCCGGCCATAGCTTCGGCTTCGTTCCCATGGAAGGAATATCAGAAGAAGTCGGATAAGGAGGCTTATGCAAAATACAATTCCGTAACCCTCCTCGACAGTACGTGCGTAACAGTGCAGCCTACCGGACAGGGCTCTTTCTCTGTGTCGAAAGTATTAAAGGTACAGAATCTTATGGGAGTAATGGAAAACAGAGTCCTGAAATACGACTACGATCCGCTTACTGCTGCTGCAAAATTCAAATATGTAACCATACATCACACCGACGGAACATATACCAACGTAGATGTATCAAAAACATGCGATTACGCTGCGCCGGCCCGCGCTATATATTGGGGAGCTCGCCAGATAATGCTTCAGCTCGACAATCTTCAGCCTGGAGATATAATAGAATATCAGATAGAGAAGGACGGATTCACATATGCGCTTCTTGGAGCTATGGAGGAAGACGATTCACGCTTCATTCCACCAATGAGAGGACAGTTCTATGATATAGTACCGTTCTGGGTGTCGGAACCAACCATGAGAAAGGTTTATAAGGTATCAGTACCTATGGAAAAAGAACTGCAGTTCAAGTTCTATCAGGGCGACTGCTCTTCATCTATGATGTACGAAGACAGCAGAAAAGCCTATACATTCACTATGAATGAGGTGATGCCTTTCGAAAGAGAACCAAACATGGTCGACTTGTTTGATGCCGCTCCTAAACTGATGATGTCTACCACACCCGACTGGAAGGACAAATCACGCTGGTTTTATAAAGTAAATGAAGATTACGGCAGTTTCAATGCCATACCGGAAGCCCAGAAGAAGGTTGACGAACTTATAAAGGGCAAGAAAACAGAAATGGATAAGATTGCTGTTCTTACCCACTGGGTAGCCGACAATATAAGATATGCAGGTATATCTATGGGAAAGGGCGAAGGCTTTACATTGCATAATCTTAAAATGAATTATACCGACCGCTGCGGTGTATGTAAAGATATAGCAGGAACACTTATCGCTTTCCTTCGTATGGCAGGATTCGAAGCTTTCCCAGCCATGACAATGGCAGGAAGCAGGGTAGAGAGCATACCGGCCGACCACTTCAACCACTGTGTTGCCGTTGTAAAATTGAGTAATGGTACACTCATGCCGCTCGATCCTACATGGGTACCTTTCTGCCGTGAGTTGTGGAGCAGTGCCGAACAGCAGCAGAACTATTTGCCTGGAACTGCCGAAGGTACAGATCTGTGTCTTACTCCGGTCTCTGCACCAGAAAATCATTATGTGCGTATCAAGGCCGATAACCGTCTTACTGCAGATGGAACACTAGTAGGACGTTTTACCATTACAGCCGAAGGACAGAGCGACAGCAATATACGCAGAATCTTCACTACCGGATTCCAGAGTGAATGGAAGAATACTATGGAAAAGCAGTTGCTTAATGTTTCTCCAAAGGCTAAGTTGAAGAGTGTAAATTATGGTAGAAATCCTAAAGACTATCAGAAAGAGCCTATAAAGATAACATTCTCATATGAAATCCCTGACTATGCTATGGCTGATGATGATGAACTTGTATTCAAAATGTTTGTTATGAATAATCTTTATACTCAGGTTATGTCTTATCTTCGTATAGATACAAGCATCGAAAACCGCAAGTATGGATTTAAGGACGGATGTTCACGTCTTGTAGAACTTGAAGAAGAACTGACTTTACCTAATGGTTATAAGCTTACTTGCGGACCTAAGTCGGAAAATGTAGACGGCAAGGCTGCAAAATTCAACGGAAGCTTCAGACAGGAGGGAAATAAACTGCTCTTTGATACAAGTCTTTCATTATATAAGAGAGTTTATTCAGCACACGACTGGAATGATTTCCGTAACTCTGTAAATGCTTCAAAATCATTCGGTGAATACGTAGTAGTAAAGAAATAAGCCGGGCTTTTTTGAATTGCTATAAAACAAATTACATTTAAACTTAAGAATTTACAAAAATGAAAATAACAAAACAATACATCGGTTTGATGCTTCTCATGCTTCTGATGGTTTCTCTTCCTGCATACTCCGCATCCGAAGCAAACTTTGTCAAACTGTACAAGACATATACATTGAATGCCGATGGCAGCTCTGAAGAAAGGGTTTATAAAGAATTGAAGATTTTCACTCATGCCGCAATGAACGGTAAGTACGGTGAGAGTTTTATAGTATATAATCCTGAATATCAGGAACTGAAAATCAATGATTCGTATACTGTACAGAAGAACGGAAATATTGTACGTACTCCTGAAAATGCTTTCGTAGAGGTTCTGCCTTCTGTGGCAGCAAATGCTCCTGCTTATAATCATCTTAAGGAAATGGTAGTAGTGCATACCGGACTTGAACTTGGTGCTACAATTGTTCTCGACTATTCTATTATCAGTAAAGGTGGCAGAACAGGAGAACTCGATATATTTTCACCTGTAAAAGAATTGTCGCCTATCAGTGATTTTACATTTACTGTCAATGTACCTGAGTCCAAAACACTTCATTATGAATTGCTCAATTCGAATGTGCGTCCTTCTGTAAAAGTGAAGAATGGAGTAAAGACTGTTACATATAAGATGAAGAATGTTCAGGCTTCTCCTTATCAGTATCCATGTACTTCTTTACCTGTAGTACAACAGGTAGCAAGCGGAATGATGCCTGTAGTAGTGGCTAATACTTATAAAAACTTTGATGCGGCATTGTCTGTACTTGAATCACAGATGAAGGTTGGCGACAAGAAGGTGATTGACAACAAGATTGCAGAGTTCAAGGAAGAAGTTGGCGACGACAAGCAGAATTTGCGTGATGCGATAGGAAAGTTCATGTCATATCTTTACTCAAAAAAAGGATTTGTTAAAGTTTCACTTAAGGAGTCCGGATATCGCATACGTCCGGCATCAGAGGTTCTGAGATCTATGTACGGAACTCGGGCCGAACTTGCAAATCTTGATGTAGCCCTTCAGAAGGCAGCAGGAATAGATGCGGAAATAAAGATTTGCTCTGTTAAACTCGAAGATGCCAACTATGGTGGACTTGCTGGTATTGTAGGTGTATTGGCTGACTCTGAGCTGACTCCAATGAAGGTAGCACTCATAAATGAGCCTTATTGTAATTTTGCAGAATATATCAATACAACAACTATTAAGGGAGAACAGTGTACACTTAACGGTACTAAGTCTTCATTGTCTTCAGTAGTATCTATTAATTATTTACGGAATCTTGAATTTACAACTGAAAACTCAAAAGAAATTCCTGGAGGATATACTGTAATGACATTGCCAGGTCAGATGGCCGCTTCCTTATATTATAACTATTCTGCCAACACCACAATGCAGGAAAACATATTATTGCCTTACAAATACAATATTGATGATGAAACAAAGCTAAAACTTCCTGAAGGAAAAGTATGGATGAAAAAATCTGATGTTTCTGTCTCCAACAAAATAGGTGAGGTTAGTTTCAAGTATGTAGAGGAAGATGGAGTAATTAAGGTAACAAGAAAACTCAAAATAAACGAGCAACTTATTACCGTATCAGACTATAAGTTGTTCTATTCACTTATGTCGGAATGGAAAGATGTAAATAACCACACTATCGTGGTACGTTAAAGTAATACTTATCACTTTCCGCCTTAACATACATATTTTGAATAAGTGGTATCACCAACATTTTGTACAATTGTTGGTGATACTTCTTTTATGGTGGATGCCATGTACACAGAACCAAATGAAGAGACCAAATAGGTAATTAGCGTCTTTTTTATTGCTATTATGTGTTTATTATGATAATATATAATCAAAATTATATTTTACTGTGAAATATGATATTGCGTTCGTGGAATATAATTTTTATATTTGGATCGTTATTAAAAAATATAAGCAATGAAAAGAATCTATTTAATCATAGCATATGCTTTATTCATATGCTTATTTGGCTCTGCTACATGGGGACATCAACATTTTATGCTTGCCGTAATGCCTCTTTTTATTTTTGCCACATGGGGCTTTTTATACTTATTGAAAAGACAATCTTAATCAGAATATTTGATGATTTATCAAAATTTTGAGTCTAAATACATATTTCAACCGCTGTTCCGTATTCGTAATAAAATAATTTTAATATAGTATTATATGGCAAATTATTGTAAATGTCCTTACTGTGGAAAAACATTAACTTTACGTCAATGCTTATGTTATCTAAATAAAGGTAAAGAACATTCTGTGCTTTGTGCTAATTGCGGACGCAGTATTCATCCGAAAAAGAATCCTTATTCATCACAAAAAGGTATATATTGGGGAACACTTTCTGCTTGGCTTCCTGCGTCTATTAGTATTTATATTTTCCATACAGATTTTGTTACAGCATGTTTGATTGCTGCTCCTTTTATTATTATTACTTGTTTATTAAGCATATTCATTTGGTATAGAAATTTATTTTTTGAATAGGATAATCTTATCTACTGGTTCCTAAAACGTAATTATCCTCAGTTTAAGTGATATTGTGGTATCACCAATAAGGCATAAAATAAAGAGGCTGTCACAATTATTAATCATATCAATTAATATTGCGACAGCCTCTTAAAGAATGTATTGTTTAATTTTTATCGGGTTTGTAGTTCCAATTATTTGTCACCACGGATAGCAGCGATACCCGGAAGGATTTTACCTTCGATAGCTTCAAGCAAAGCACCACCACCAGTAGAGATATAAGAAACCTTATCAGCCATACCGAACTTGTTGATACAAGCTACAGAGTCACCACC
>JAXEBI010000173.1:0-2422 GCA_034094155.1 Phocaeicola sp. | reverse complement strand
CAGGTTTACTATAAAATTTATAAATCTCTGCTCTATTATGATAACCATAGAGACTATTTATTAAAAGAAACATCATAAACAGTATATTTATTTTCAATCTCTTCATACCTTTCCCCTTAGTTAATTAATTTTTAAGCTTTTTTTATATCTCTCCATATTCTCTTCTTTAACTATAGAATAATTCAACTCATGTTTGATAGGAATATATAATACACTCTTATCAATCAAAGATAAAATTCTATCAAAAATTTGTTCAATATTTCTTGTATCTTTCTCTTGTCTCATCAGAGTTAAAAAAGGTAGTAATGCACTTATAGTCTCCTCATCTACTATATCATACATTATAATTTTTTCTAAACTTACAGTAGGTGAATTTTTACTAATAGTTAGATTATAGATAGCAGTATCATAATCTTTTGAATATAATTTTTGATAAAATGATACCATATTGTGAGGTAATAGAATTACTTTTAACCCAGCAGCTTCTAAATCTTCTTTTACCTTCTTAGCAACCCTCATATTATATTCAGTATTTAAAACCATTATATTAATCTCTCTATCTTTCATACCACTTTCAACTATTTTTTCCTTTGCTTCTTTCAAATTATATTCATTTTTTATCTTTGAAAGCTTAGCTTCTATAATCTCCTGTGGGAAAAAACTATCCACCTCTTTAACTATCGCTTCTTTTATAGCTCTTTTTTCTTCCAAAGAGTAGTATAACTTATCTCCAAAAGTTAAAGCTATTGTATCATATATAGCTTCTTCTTTTACAATATTCTCCTCAGAAAGTAAATTGTACTCTCTGATTTTATCTATCTCCTCTTTATAGAGATCAAATATATAGTCTGTTTCTCCATTTAGATATTTTATTACCCTTTGATTAGGATTTAACTCCCAAGTAAAAGTTATATTTTTAAAACATTGTTTTTTGTCAACAGAAGAGTTTTCAAAAAGTTCCAATTTTAGAGCTCCTTCATTAAAACTTTTCATATAGTATGGACCTGTTCCATAAAGTTTCCCATTTTCCTCTTTTACTATACTTGCAATAGGATTTGATAAATTTTTAATTAACATCCCATCTCTAGTATTTAAATTTATTACTAAACTATAATCATCTATAATCTCTACTCCAATTATAGAATTATAAACTTCTGTTATAATCCCATCATTTTTTAATCTTTCCAGAGATTTTTCTATATCTTGTGCTTTTAAATAAGAATTATTATGAAACTTTATCCCTTTTTTCAGTTCTAAATATAGTTTATTTTCCTCTATCCACCTATAATTATCCAATAGGCGTGAGTTAATTTCTCCATTTTTGTTTATAACAAAAAGAGTATCATACATTAAAGTTATTATCCTTTTAGAGTATGTATCTACCATTTTTATAGGATCAATACTCATTACCATCAAACTTTGCTCAACTCTTATCTCATCTTTAAGGGTGGATTCGTCACTATATTTATATTCTTCTATAAAGAAAGTTTCATCTAAAATATCATCACTCTCTGCTTTTAACTTATCTACTGAAAAGATTAAAAACAGAAAAAGAATTATATATTTTACTCTCAATATTTCCCCCTCTTTCATCTATTAGTGATTTTTCATTATATTATAATACTCAGATACTAGATCAATATCTTCCTTAGTATTATTAAAAATCTCATTAAATTTCTCTTCATTTTCTAAAAATATTTTTGTAATATTAGGGTCAAATCCTATCCCCATATCAGCTTTTATAATTTCAATTGCTTCTTCATGTGAAAGTCCTTTTTTGTATATCTTATCCTCTCTCATACTATCATAAGCATCTATTATCCCCAATAACCTTCCCTCTAATGGGATAGCTTCTCCTTTTAGTCCCACTGGATATCCTTTTCCACTCCATTTTTCATGGTGGAATCTAATTACATTTTTTTCTACATCTCCCAATTCTAATTTACAAGCCAATTCGTATCCAAACTCAGGATGTTTTTTCATTATCTCAAACTCTTCAGTTGTAAGTTTTCCCTTTTTATTTAAAATATCTCCTGGAACTATTACCTTTCCAATATCGTGAAGGATAGCTCCTCTTTTTAATTTTAAAATAAAATCTTGAGAAAGCCCCATCTTTTTGGCTAAAAATTCGGCATGCAATTCAACTCTTTTAGCATGAATTCCAGATTCTGTTTCTTTTAATTGATTTACTTTTGCCATTGTTTCAAGTAAAGTATTTCCTAATTTCTCAGCTTTTTTCTTATTATATATAGCTCTTTTTAAAAGCCAACTTAAAATTCCAATTAAAATTATCATAGGAATAGTAATTTCTGCTAATAATTTATAATCTTTTTTAAATATAATTTGGGTATTTTTATTAGCTCTTACTGTTATCTCTTCAACAGAATAACTATTGAATATAGTATCTAAAATATTTTTTAAA
>JAXEBI010000172.1:0-2748 GCA_034094155.1 Phocaeicola sp. | reverse complement strand
CTTTAAGTTACTGATTTTCAAGGACTTTTGCAAGTATTTTATCCCTTAATTTTCAACTATTTACAACTTTTTTGAGGTCTAAATGACCTCGGTTAAACTTATAAAAATACAGCAGTTCAACTGCTGATTGGAATTAATAATATGTTTTTTATTTAGCTGGTAAAACCGTTTACACTAAATCTTAAGATAATGCAATAGGGCTATAAACTCTTTAATCTTCTTTGTCAACTATACTTCAGACTCAAATTTTAATCTTTCCATTGATTAATCTTCCCATTAATATAGTACAGTCGTCCGACTATAATAGTACACCCGTCCGACTTAAGTGATACAGCCGTCCGACTTAAGTGAAACGGCCGTCCGACTTTAATGGGACGGTAAAAAATCAGAGATTTCTTGCCATGCCAAATATGACATTCCATCTCAAGCTTCTGATAATAAATAAGTATATCATGCGATGTACTGCCTTTTGCTGAGATACAGAAAAAACTACATATGAAAAATCTCCACTATTAAATTCTTTTAAGCCTTTTTACTAAACCCTCAATGCACGCATGGCGTTCAGTACAGCCAGTACAGTAACTCCCACATCCGCAAACACTGCCATTCCCATTGTACTTAGTCCGAAGGAGGCAAGCATTAGAATAGCGACTTTTATGCCGATAGCAAACCATACATTTTCACGGGCTATTCTGATAGTTCTGCGGGCTATTATTATGGCTGATGCTATTTTGGACAGATTGTCGTCCATCAGCACTATATCGGCTGCTTCTATTGCTGCATCACTGCCAAGTGCTCCCATTGCAATTCCTATATCAGCACGTTTCAGAACAGGAGCATCGTTTATACCGTCGCCTACGAAAGCAAGTTTCTCTCCATTTTGATTTTCTTTTAGCAGTTGTTCTATATGTCTTACCTTGTCGGCAGGCAGTAGTCCGGCATGCCATATATCTATTCCGAGTTTTTCTGCTACTCCGGCTGCTACTTCCTTTCTGTCTCCGGTAAGCATTACTGTCTTTTTTATACCCAATTTTTTTAGTGTAGGGATTATTCCATAACTGTCTTCTTTTATACGGTCGTTAATTACTATGTGTCCGGAATATTTACCGTCTGCTGCTACATGTATTATAGTACCTGGCAGATTGCATTTTTGCCATTTCACTCCTATATCCTCCATCATATTACTGTTTCCTAAATATACAGTACGACCGTTTACCTTAGCTTTTATACCACGTCCGGAAATTTCCTCTACATCACTGACTATACATCCGTCGTCATTCCCTTCTGGAAAAGCTGAACGCAGTGCCTCTCCTATAGGATGAGTTGAGTAATGTTCCACGTGTGCGGCAAGATGCAACAGCTCTTTCTCATCGAAATCTTCAGGGTGAACAGCTTCTACAGAGAATACTCCACAGGTTAGTGTACCGGTCTTGTCGAATACTATGGTTCTTGTTTTTGCCAGTGCATCCATATAGTTGCTTCCTTTTATAAGAATACCTTTGCGCGAAGCACCTCCCAATCCTCCGAAGAAAGTGAGTGGTATGCTTACAACCAAGGCGCATGGACACGATACTATCAGGAAAATCAGTGCGCGGTGCAGCCATGTGGGAAAAACGTCAATGAAGGCAGACTGTGAGCATAATGGCGGTATTATGGCCAGTGCTAAGGCAGCTATTACTACAATGGGGGTATATATCCTTGCAAAACGTGTAATGAATGATTCGCTTCTCGATTTCCTTGCATCGGCATTTTCTATCAGACTGATAATTTTCGATACTGTACTTTCTCCAAAACTTTTTGTGGTTCTCACTCTTATTACACCTGTAAGGTTGATGCATCCAGACATAACTTCATCGCTGGTTTCCAATGGACGAGGCATACTTTCTCCTGTCAGTGCTATGGTATTCAGTGATGAGGAACCTTCTACTACGATTCCGTCCAAGGGTACTTTCTCGCCTGGTCGGATTACAATAGTTTCACCAACTTCTACATTATCGGGATATACTTCAATGATTTTCCCTTCGCGCTCCACGTTGGCTGTTTCAGGACGTATATCCATGAGATGAGAGATGCTGTTGCGGCTTTGGCCTTCCGCATATTCTTCAAACAGTTCTCCCACCTGGAAGAAAAGCATTACGAATACCGCTTCTGCAAATTCAGTTCCGGCACCCGGAAGAAAACCGATGCATAGTGCGCCTATAGTAGCGATAGACATCAAAAAATGTTCATTAAACAAATCTCCGTTGGTTATACCCCCGCAAGCTTCTTTTAATGTGCTGTGGCCTACGAGCAGATAGGGAACCAGATAAACGGCCAACAACTGTATGGTGGTCAGACTACAGTTCCTTTCAATGATTATTGCACCGGCAAGCAGCAGTGCGGTGACTACTATAAGTGCAATCTTTCTTTTTAGACTTGCATGGCTATGGTTGTGTGTATGGCCATGTGAATGATGATGTTTTTCTGCCATGATTAAGTATTTTTAATTGTTTCTGGAGCAAAGTTATGCTTATGCGGTTACAACCGAGTTGCATAAATCCGTGTAGTAATGAAATGCAACCCGGTTGCATTGTTATGTAGTGATATATCATTATTTATATTAATGTGTATCTTTCCTCTAAAATGATTTACGGTAGAATGGTTCCAAAGGCTTCCATTGCTATATTCATATGAATAAAGGCAATAAAATATATACCGGCAGCATATTGTTGTCGGTAATAATGTTTTATAAGTTTATTACTTTCCTCT
>JAXEBI010000171.1:0-26114 GCA_034094155.1 Phocaeicola sp. | reverse complement strand
GATTCCCCCACGGGCTACAAAATCCTAAAGTCAGTCGCTTCCGATAAGGAAGCAGCAAAGGATGGCCCGTTCGTCTATCGGTTAGGACGCAAGATTTTCATTCTTGAAAGGGGGGTTCGATTCCCCCACGGGCTACGAAATTCTAAAGTCAGTCGCTTCCGGTAAGGAAGCAATAAAAGGATGGCCCGTTCGTCTATCGGTTAGGACGCAAGATTTTCATTCTTGAAAGGGGGGTTCGATTCCCCCACGGGCTACTAAAGTCTAAAGTCAGTCGCTTCCGGCAAGGAAGCAATAAAAGGATGGCCCGTTCGTCTATCGGTTAGGACGCAAGATTTTCATTCTTGAAAGGGGGGTTCGATTCCCCCACGGGCTACTAAAGAAGGAAGCTTAACGGCTTCCTTCTTTTTTTGTTATACATTTAAATCAAAAAAAACAAAAGGTACAGTAATTTCACAATTACCATACCTTTAAGAAAAACGAGAAAGTTTATTTATAAAACAAAAAACGAGAATATTTTCAATTAGTAAATGAACCAATATTCAAAATACTGCATGGCAAGAAGAAAAAAATTAAAAAAGTGATATAAAAACTCACTCAGCAATTCAAGTTATTATTTTTTTGTTTAACTTTATAGCAAGGAACCTATAAAATATATAACTATGAACAGTCTGTCTGAAGTCACTCTACTCATTGCAGTAATATCATTAGCCTTATGGCCTGCTATTTTGGTTCTCTTGTCTAAGAGAAGAGAAAAAAATATGATGCAATTAATCTCCCAACAACAAGCTCTTTATGCTTCAGCAACTTTAATAAACAAAGAAAAAGAGGAAGAAGCCAAACTTACAACTGAAGAACTGGTTGTTTCTACTCTAAAAAAAATCGGTTGCTCACCTGAAAAGGATGAAAACGGAAATATTGCCTTTATGTATCAGGGTGATGATTTCTATGTATCTCTGCAGGAGGACAGTCCGTTTATAATGATATGGTATCCCTGGTGGGGAACCATAAGCAGTGATAATCCTACTCTACCGTATCTGAAAGAAGTAATAAATGCCATAAACATAAGCTCGTTTATCACTACAGTTGTCATGGGTGAGGAAGATGACGACAAAGAGATAGGTATTCATTCGCATTGCCACACATTTTTTGCTGAGAGCGAATTCAACCCTGAAGATCACCTGAAACTACTGCTCGACAGTTTCTTCGATACAAGAGATGCTATCAAAGACAGTATCAATAAAATTGGTTCTGCTATTTCTGAAGAAGAAAACAAGAAAGAAAGAGTTATAGTCAAAGGTTTCTCTGCCTATAAAGAAAAATCTACTCCTATAGAAAAGGTAGAGAAAAAAGATAAGCCTGAGACTTCGGGAAAAACTGATAAAACCGATAAGAACTGATAAACAATAAATGATAAATAACAAATGATAAATGATAATAATAAATAAATGATATATGGAAATAAGATACAGATATAAGATAAACTTTAAACTGATAAGTTGATTACTGTGTTCAATGTAAGCATAATTTAAAACAGTATCAGAAAAGATATATTACCGGGTAGTGTGTACGAATAATAAACGATACATCACTACCCTTTTTTTATAATATCCTACTTACGCATACTGAACTCACAACCGCAATATTGCTGATTATAGAAGTTGTATTCTTTAATTATGGCTATTCTACGTTCACTCAATCCACCTTTACGCCAGTTCTGGTCCCACCACACTACGTCATCATAAGGATCTACCGCAAAACGTCCGGCTTCATTTATCTGGTCCAGGCTCTTCCAGCGCGAAGACGCCAAAGTAGTAGTTATAACTTTTATTCCATTTTCATGAGCATACTTTGCTGTATCCCGCAAACGCATCTTAAAGCAACGCAAACACCTTCCTCCTCTTTCAGGCTCGCCTTCAAAACCCTTAATGCACTCAAGCCAGTTTTCGTGATTATAATCGGCATCTATTATTTCAAGATTTAAAGACTTGGCATATCTTGTGCATTCATCCTTACGTATATTATATTCTTCAAGCGGATATATGTTGGGGTTGCAGTAATATATCACAGGAGTTATATTATGCTGCATAAGACACTCTATTATAGCCGATGAACAAGGAGCACAGCACGTATGAAGAAGTATCTTGTTTGCCCCTCCGGGTACTTCTAATTGGAATTTATTCTTTTTCATATATCTTATATCTCTATTTTAATCAAACCTTTATAGCAAAGATATATCGGACAACAACAATAACATTGACAGATACTCCATATTATATTTAAAACAATATATCATTACATTTAAAATAATACATCTTACGGAAAGGACATAAATATAAATCCATCCTTATAAAATCCATCCTTATAAAAACAAAATTACTTAGCGTCTTTCTGATAAGCAATTCTCTGAGTACCGTTTGCCACATAGATTATACCACATTCCTTGAATCCGTTTCTCTCAAGGATATGCTGCATTACTTTATTGTCCTTATGAGTATCGGCACGTAAACAGGGTGAAACGCCAGTGCACCAGTCAATGCACGCTGCAGCTATGCCGGGCACAGTTCCATCGGATGCTAATCTGTGGATTACATAATAAGGCAAATTATTGGGCCAACTGCCGTTTTCAATATATGAATATGTAGGATCAGGCCCTTCTATAAAACAGAATGTAGCCACTATTCTCTCACGGAATTCATCTGAAGAGTCTGCACAGCAAACATAGCAATGACCTTTTAATATTTCATCAGATATAAGTTCACGCTGTGGATATCCGTTTATCCATTGGTTAGGGTTTCCGGTATTTTTCATAAACTCCCTTGCCTTGGCAAATATCTCCATAAGTCTGTCTATATCCGACAATACAGCTTTTCTTATTTTTATTTCCAAATTCATAAACGTATACTGCTAATTTCATTATGATGCATGAAACAATGGGACAAAATTAATATTAATAATCGGTTTTCCATTTATATGAAAGTTTAAAGTTATTTTCAGTGTACTGATATTTACGGAGATTTAATGGCAGAAAATATAAAGAGAAGAAAAAATGAATAAGCAAGAATATGAAGACATAGATATATATACATATATAAAGAAAGCCTCATCAGAAAACGGGCAGCATTAATCAATGCTTTTTTCTGACAAGGGCTTCCTAATTATCCGATATTAGATTTAAAAATATATTCTATCTAAATCTAATTATTCTATAGTAATATTGTTTTTTTTAACAACCACGAAGCTGTTTATCCATTGCAGCAGCAGCACGACGACCATCACCCATTGCAAGAATAACAGTTGCACCACCACGAACAATATCTCCACCGGCATATATTGTAGGGATAGACGACTGCATATTTTCATTTACGGCAATAGTACCCTTTCTGCCAAGTTCAAGTCCTTTTATAGACTCAGGCACAATTGGGTTTGGCGATACACCTACACTCACAATAGCCATATCAATATCTATTGTTTCAACTGCTCCAGGAATAGCAACCGGACTACGGCGGCCTGAAGCATCTGGCTCACCAAGTTCCATCTTCTGAAGAACGACCTGTTTTACTCTACCGTTTTCGTCAGCGATGTATTCTATAGGGTTGTGCAATGTCAGGAATTCTACTCCTTCTTCTTTTGCATGCTTGACTTCTTCGAGTCGTGCAGGCATTTCGGCCTCTGAACGGCGGTAAATAATCATAGCCTTTTCTGCACCCAGACGACGTGCGGTACGGACTGAGTCCATAGCTGTGTTTCCACCACCAATTACAGCCACACGTTTACCGAAAGTAACAGGCGTATCTGAATCTTCACTTGCGGCATCCATAAGATTTACACGAGTGAGGTATTCATTAGATGACATAATATTGATTGAATTCTCACCAGGGATATTCATAAAGTTAGGAAGTCCGGCACCTGAAGCCACAAAAATACCCTTGTAACCCTGAGCTTCAAGATCTTCTACTCCAATAGTCTTACCTATAATACAATCCTTGACAAATTCAACTCCCATCTTTGAGAGATTTTCAATCTCAACATCAACGATTTTATTTGGAAGACGGAATTCAGGAATACCATATTTCAATACACCGCCAATTTCATGCAATGCCTCAAAAACAGTAACTTCGTATCCCATCTTGGCCATATCACCGGCAAAAGACAATCCGGCAGGACCTGAACCTACAACAGCCACCTTTATTCCATTCTTTTCGGCTACCTGAGGAATTGAAATCTGTCCGCTTTCACGTTCGTAATCGGCAGCAAAACGTTCCAGATAACCAATGGCTACAGCTTCATGTCCCATCTTCAGATGAATACACTTAGATTCACACTGCTTCTCCTGAGGACAAACTCGTCCGCAAACAGCCGGAAGGGCACTTGTTTTTTTAAGTACACGTGCTGCTTCAAGGAACTCACCACGTTCGATGTTTTTAATAAACGCAGGAATGTTGATACCCACAGGACAACCTTCCATACAAGAAGGATTCGCACAGTCGAGACAACGTTTTGCTTCTGTGAGAGCCTGTTCCTCATTCAAGCCGAGATTAACCTCTTCTTTTCTGCTGTGTGAACGGTATTCAGGTTCAAGTTCATTCATCTGAACTCGTGGGATAAGAGTACGTTCTTTAGGCTTAATACTCTTTCTGAGCTCTTCACGCCAAGGAGCAGTACGGTCGTCTGCAGATTTCTCAGCTTCACAAGCTGTATGAACATGCTCATCGTCCAACTTATGGATTTCTTCACGCTCTATGTCCTTGAAAGCTCCCATACGTTTAAGCATTTCATCGAAGTCAACCTGATGCCCGTCGAACTCAGGACCGTCGACACATACGAATCTGGTTTTACCTCCTACTGTGATACGACATGCACCGCACATACCGGTACCGTCTACCATGATAGTATTCAGTGAAACATCTGTAGGTATTTCGTATTTCTTTGTAAGCAGGCAAACAAACTTCATCATTATAGCCGGACCAATAGCAAAACACTTGTCGACTTTCTCACGCTTTATAACTTCCTCAATACCTTCTGTTACAAGTCCCTACTTTCCATAAGAACCATCATCGGTCATATGAATTACTTCATCCGAACTTGCACGCATTTCATTCTCCAATATAATAAGGTCTTTCGAACGACCGGCCAGAACTGTTATAACCTTGTTGCCAGCAGCCTTCAATGCCTGAACGATAGGAAGCATAGGAGCAACACCTACTCCACCTCCGGCACATACCACTGTACCAAAGTTTTCAATATGAGTAGCTTTTCCAAGAGGACCCACAACGTCTGTAATATAATCGCCTTCATTCAGTTCACACAGACGTGTAGAAGAAAGACCAACTTTCTGAACTACAAGTGTAATAGTACCTTTTACAGGATCAGCCTCAGCAATGGTAAGAGGCATACGCTCACCCTTCTCACCCACACGTACAATTACAAAGTGACCAGCCTTACGAGACTTTGCAATCAGAGGAGCTTCAATAACAAGCTTGAAAACCTTCTCCGAAAAATGTTCTTTTGAAATAATTTTATTCATTTCTATATACCTAAAGTTAGTTATTATTCAATTTTAGATTCTTTTTGTTTCAGCTGCAAAGGTATAACAAATAAAAATAGGTACAAAGAAATAACCTGAATTTACACCAAATTAAACAAAAAACATATAAAAACATATCTCCAAAACATAAAAAAACAAACTTGATTAAATATGCAACCTTTTCAACTGTAACCAAAACTTATTTTTACAATTATCACATAATCAAGATTTTACACATATACCAAATAAAAAAAGTAGTTTTACCTGACTAATTATTCTGATAAAAAACAGTTTTGGTATCAAATAAAATGTATCTTTGCATACATCAAAAAAACATTTTGAATATTCATGAAAGAAAAACTGCAACAAATAAAAGTCCTTATAAACGATGGCTGCATATCGGAAGCTATAGTACAACTTAATGATATGATAAACACAACCCCCGAATGGGCTTCGGATGCTTATTATCTGTTAGGTAATGCTTATAGGAAAAAAGGAGACTGGCAAGGAGCTTTGAACAATTATCAGGAAGCAATTGCACTAAATCCGGAAAGTCCGGCCAAAGAAGCAAGGGCCATGATGATGGATATTCTTAACTTCTATAATAAAGACATGTTTAATCAATAAAATTTAAATACGTGATATATGGCTAAAATGAAAGGGGTAGTGGTAGTTAATACCGAGCGATGCAAGGGATGCAACCTGTGTGTGGTAGCATGTCCTCTTAAAGTCTTGTCGCTTTCCCCAAAAGTAAATCAGAAAGGATACAATTATGTTCAACAAGTGGTAGAAGACACCTGCAACGGATGTTCTTCGTGTGCAATAGTATGTCCTGACGGATGTCTGACAGTATACAGAGCCAAATGTGAAGAACAGTAATTTATCATTCTCTATCAATCAACAAATAAAATATTTAAATATGGCACAAGAAGTTGTTTTAATGAAAGGTAACGAAGCCATAGCCCATGCCGCTATAAGAATCGGTGTAGATGGTTATTTCGGTTACCCTATAACCCCACAGTCGGAAGTGCTGGAAACCCTTGCCGAACAGAAGCCATGGGAAACAACCGGTATGGTTGTTCTTCAGGCAGAAAGCGAGGTTGCAGCCATAAATATGGTTTACGGAGGCGCAGGAGCCGGTAAGATGGTAATGACATCATCTTCAAGTCCGGGCGTTAGTTTGAAACAGGAAGGTATCTCTTATATTGCAGGAGCTGAATTACCTTGTCTGATAGTAAACGTAATGCGTGGAGGACCGGGATTGGGAACCATACAGCCAAGCCAGGCCGACTATTTCCAGACAACCAAAGGTGGCGGACACGGTGACTATCATCTTATAGCACTTGCTCCGGCTTCTGTCCAGGAAATGGCAGATTTCGTAAAATTAGGTTTCGATCTTGCTTTCAAATACAGAAATCCGGCTATCATCCTTGCCGATGGAGTTATTGGCCAGATGATGGAAAAGGTAGTACTTCCTGAACCAACTCCGCGACGCACAGAAGAGGAAGTGATAAAACAGTGCCCATGGGCATCTACAGGATGCAAAGGACGCAAACCTAATATCATAACTTCACTTGAACTTGATCCGGCTATAATGGAAGTCCGCAATATCCATCTGCAGGAAAAATATGCAGAGATAGAAACCAACGAAAGAAGATATGAAGAAATACTTTGCGATGATGCTGAATATCTTATTGTTGCATTCGGCTCATGTGCACGAATAGCACAGAAGGCAATAGACCATGCACGCGAAGAAGGCATCAAAGTCGGACTCTTCCGCCCTATAACCTTATGGCCTTTCCCTGCTCCGGAACTTGCAGAAAGAGCAAAACAGGTAAAAGGTATACTTGTAGTAGAGCTCAACAGCGGACAAATGATAGAAGACGTAAAACTGTCGGTAGAATGCAACTTGCCTGTTGAACATTTCGGCCGATTGGGAGGTATTGTTCCCGACCCGGACGAAGTTGTTTCTGCCCTAAAAGAAAAAATCATCAAATAACAAGTAAGAATCATGAACCAAGACCGAATAAGAGCCATTCTGAACATACTGTTTATGATTGGCGCACTTGCGTCTGTCATCTTATACTTCTGTTTAGGAGAAGACAAGACAATATTCTTCTATGTATGCGGAGTTTCACTTTTCCTCAAGATGATGGAGTTTGTGTTCCGTTTCTTGCTATGATAACCACCGGAGGATTTAAATTATGACTAAAGAAGAAATAATGAAGCCCGAAAATCTGGTATACCAGAAACCAAGGCTATTAAATGATAACCCTATGCACTATTGTCCGGGATGTAGTCACGGTGTAGTGCACAAGCTTATTGCCGAAGTAATTGATGAAATGGGCATGAGCGAAAAAACAGTTGGAGTAAGCCCTGTAGGATGTGCTGTATTTATGTATAACTATCTTGATATAGACTGCCAGGAAGCAGCACACGGACGTGCTCCTGCCGTAGCAACAGCCATCAAGCGCTTATGGCCGGACAGACTGGTATTTACCTATCAGGGAGACGGTGACTTGGCTTGTATAGGTACAGCCGAAACCATTCATGCACTCAACAGAGGTGAAAACATTACAATTATATTCATAAACAATGCCATATACGGTATGACAGGAGGTCAGATGGCACCAACCACCCTCGTTGGCATGAAAACAGCGACCTGTCCTTACGGACGAGATCCTGAAATACATGGCTATCCGCTTAAAATGACAGAAATTGCCGCAACACTCGAAGGTACTTGCTACGTAACACGCCAGTCGGTACACACTGTAGCAGCAATACGTAAAGCAAAGAAAGCCATACGTAAAGCATTCGAAAACTCAATGGCAGGAAAAGGTTCAAACCTTGTAGAAATTGTTTCTACATGTAACTCCGGATGGAAAATGTCGCCTGAGAAAGCCAATAAGTGGATGGAAGAAAACATGTTTCCATTCTATAAGTTGGGCGACTTGAAAGATACCACCCTATAAACCTCTTTCACCCCCATTATTCTTAACCAATTATAATTAGGAAAAAAATGAAGCATGAAATAATTATAGCCGGATTCGGCGGTCAAGGTGTGCTTTCAATGGGTAAAATCCTTGCCTATTCGGGCCTTATGGAAAATAAGGAAGTAACCTGGATGCCGGCATACGGTCCGGAACAGAGAGGCGGTACAGCCAACGTAACTGTTATAGTAAGCGATGAGAGAATTTCGTCTCCTATCCTGAGTAAATATGATTGTGCCATCATACTCAACCAGCCTTCACTGGCAAAGTTCGAAAACAAAGTTAAGCCGGGCGGAATACTTATATACGACGGATATGGTATAATAAACCCTCCTACCAGAAAAGACATACACATTTACCGTATAGACGCCATGGACGAGGCAAACGAACGCAATATGGCAAAAACATTCAATATGATTGTCCTAGGCGGATTGCTGAAGATTCGTCCTGTAGTTTCAACTGAAAGTGTAGTCAAGGCACTCAGAAAGACTCTTCCTGAAAGACATCACCATCTTATTCCTATGAACGAGGAAGCTATACGTATAGGTATGGATATTATAAAAGAAATCCAGTAAAAGTTATTCTGGAAAGCTATGCCTGAGGTGCCATATGACAGACATATCATACGCGCCACATAGCCCGACAGAAAACTTAATTTGGTATAACATTACATAAAAGAGGATTAATCTTTACAGGTTAATCCTCTTTTTTCGTTTTAATAAGAGAAAATATGGGAAAAATAATTGTATCTTTGTCGCATCATGAAGAAGATACTATTTTTTGCTTTAATTATATTGATGTGCGGTAAGATATCGGCACAGAACACGCTACAGAATCAATACGGAAGTTCAGCATCGGGCATGAACAGTAATCAATACGACCGTAACGGTAACCCTATAGACACCACTGCGGTAATTGACGCGAGTACTATACCTATAGGACTAAGTTCATGGATTATAGATGAAAGGTTTGGAAATATCACAGAAATACCTGTTGATACGCTTCAATATGGCTTCCAGAATTCGAATGATACGGGTGGACCAACCGGACACTATACATATCTTGGTAACCTTGGTGCCCCACGTATATCGCATGTATTTTTCGAAAGAAATGAAACAAGCCAGGCGTTTTTTACAGACCCTTATGATTTCACTGTAAGAACTCCAGGCAGTGTAGTATTCACAAATACCAAATCTCCTTTTACTAATCTTACATATTACAAACAGGGAAACGGAAAATACGGAGAAGAAAGATTCAAATCGTACTTTGCGGTAAACGTAAACAAGAGACTTGGATTCGGATTTAACATAGACTATACCTATGGTAGAGGAAAGTACATGAACCAGTCGACAGCATTGTTCAACGGAAACTTATTTGCATATTACAGAGGCGATAAGTATGACATGCACTTTACCTTTATAAACGACAACCTTAAAGTTGCCGAGAACGGAGGTATCACCGACGACAGATACATTACCGACCCTCTATCAATGGCAGAAGGTAAAAAGTCATACAATACCTACGATATCCAGACCAACCTCCAGGATATATGGAACCATAATACCGGCTATCATGCATTCCTGACACACAGATACAATCTTGGCTTCTATAAGGATGAAACAGCCGAAAACGATACTGTGCCAAAAGAAGTTTTCGTCCCTGTCACAAGTTTCATACACACAGTAAAAGTGGATATGAATACCAGAAAATATATTTCATACGACGACGAACAGAACAGAAAGCATTTCCAGAACCATTATCTTGGAACCGACTCTACAGATGTGACAAAATACTTCTCGGTAAAGAATACTGTAGGAATATCACTTCGCGAGGGCTTCAACAAATGGGCTAAAGCCGGACTTACAGCTTTCGCAAGTTTCGAGCACAGAAGATTCACTATGGTGGACAGTATTGCCGGAACCGCAGGACAACGTCCGATGAAAGACTATAAGGAAAATGTACTATCTGTAGGAGGACAACTTATAAAAGAACAGGGAAAAACTCTTCACTATAACGTACTTGGTGAAATTGCACTCCTTGGTGAGGATCTTGGACAATTCTCAATAGAAGGAAACGGAAACTTGAATTTCCGTCTGTTCAACGATACTGTAAGACTGGATGCAAAAGCTTATATAAAGAATCTAAATCCAGCGTTCTACTACAGACATTTCCACTCAAAACATTACTGGTGGGATAACGATCTGTCTAAAATTATGCGCACTCGAATTGAAGGCAAATTAAGTATTGACAGATGGCGCACACAGCTCAGTGCAGGAGTAGAGAATATTACAAACTATACATACCTCGACAATGTATCCGTAGCATCGGGCAGTTCTTCCGGAAACAGCGGTAATTCTGACACAGAAAATGTCACTTATCTTAATAACGTGGCAGTCAAGCAGAATTCAGGAAGTATACAGGTATTGAGTGCAACCCTCAAACAGGATTTCAAATTAGGTATTCTGCACCTTGACAATGAGATTACTTACCAGAAGAGCAGCGACAACAATATACTGCCATTGCCTGAACTTGTATTATACCACAACCTGTATATCCGTGCCGGACTTGCCAAGAAAGTTCTGACAGTAGAGCTTGGAGCCGATGTAAGATATTTCACACAATATTACGCACCAGACTATGCACCAGCTATAGGCCAGTTCTATCTTCAGAACCCGGAAACGAAATACAAGTTGGGAGGATACCCTATGGTAAATGCCTATCTGAACTTCCACCTGAAAAGGACACGTATATTCCTTCAGATGTATAATCTGGTACAGGGAACAGGAGACAGAAGCTATTTTTATGCCCCACACTACCCTCTCAACCCAAGAATTCTGAAATTTGGAATTTCATGGAATTTCTTCGATTAATAATAAAATAGATAAATAGAGCATACCGGAAGTCATATACAGCATCTACATATATTAATCCCGACTGTATATGACTTTCAGGAAAGCCTCACCAAACTATAAATTAAGACTAAACGAAGAAAAAAGACTTTCATGAAAATACGATAAATCATGAAAAAACGCCACATTATGAAGAAACACCAAATCATAAAGAAACTCCTGCTATATATTATTTCTATAGCCATTGTCTCTACTGTGTTCATAGTAGTGTTTACCGAAAAACGCTCAGAGACCAAATATAAAGCGAGAGACTACGATGAAATACTTGAATCGGGAGTAATTAATGCAGTTACAGAATACAATGCAGTCAGTTTCTTTTCAGATGGCGACAGCATAAGCGGATTCGACTATGAACTTCTCAATGAATTTGCCAGAGCGAAAGGCATAAAGGCCAATATAGTGCCGGAAATGAGTTTTGAGAAGAGGCTTAACGATGTTTCCAGAGGGAAATATGATATGATAGCCATAAGTACTCCCACTACAGCCAATCTTAAAGACAGTCTTCTGTTCACCCACACTCTCCTCATCGGAAAACAGATTCTCGTACAAAGAAAAGAGGACAAAACCAACAAGTCAGATTCGGCATACGTACACATAAACAGCCAGCTCGACCTTGCCGGCAAGACTATTCACCTGATAAAAGACTCACCTGCGGTTATGAGAATAAAGAATCTCATGGCTGAGATAGCCGATACTATTTATATAAAGGAAATATCGGAATACGGTCCCGAACAATTACTTGCCATGGTTTCAGGCGGTGACATAGATTATGCAGTTTGCGACGAAAACATAGCCAAAGTCTATATCAGCGACTTTCCGAACCTTGACATAGATACAGACATCAGCTTCAACCTGTTTTATTCGTGGGGGGTCAGCAAAAGAGCCCCGAAACTACTCGACAGTCTGAATGTATGGCTCGACAGTTATATAAAAACAAAGGAGTACAAAAAACTATACAATAAATACTTCAATAAAAAGTAAGATAAAAGAAAATTAAAAGAAGAAGAAGAAGAAAAAGAAAAACATTAGAAATAATAAACAAGAAAAAAGATATAAAGAAAAAAAACAATATATTAGAAGCCAAGGAGCAAGAAAACCCGAAAAGAAACTATTTCAAACATTAAACATAAAGCATTATGAATAGTATAAATAAAGTGAATTGGGGATTCATTGGTTGCGGTGAGGTAACCGAAAAGAAAAGCGGACCTGCATTCAATATGATAGAAGGCTCGAAGGTTGTTGCCGTAATGAGCAGAGACGAAGAAAAGGTAAAATCGTATGCAAAAAGACACAACATACCAAGATGGTATACAGATGCACAGGCCCTGATTGGTGATGAAGATGTAAACGCCATATATATAGCCACTCCACCATCATCACATGCTACATTTGCCATTATGGCTATGAAAGCCGGAAAACCGGTATATATAGAAAAACCTATGGCAGCCTCATACGAAGACTGTGCCCGCATCAACCGTATTTCCAAGGAAACAGGTGTACCGTGTTTTGTAGCCTACTACAGAAGATACCTGCCATATTTCCAGAAAGTAAAAGAACTGGTTGAAAGCGGTGAAATAGGTAATGTTATAAACGTTCAGATACGATTTGCCCAGCCTCCGAGAAACCTCGACTACAACACAAAGAATCTGCCATGGAGAGTGCAGCCTGTAATTTCCGGAGGAGGATATTTTTACGATCTTGCCCCTCACCAGCTTGATCTTCTGCAAGACATGTTCGGATGCATACTTGAGGCAGAAGGATATAAAAGCAACAGAGGCGGCCTCTATTCGGCTGAAGATACTATAAGTGCATGCTTTAAATTCGACTCCGGACTACCCGGTTCCGGATCATGGTGCTTTGTAGCTCACGAATCGGCCAAGGAAGACAGAATAGAAATAATAGGCGACAAGGGAATGATATGCTTCTCGGTATTTACATACGACCCTATAGCACTACACACCGAAAGAGGAAGAGAAGAAATCCTTCCGCCAAACCCTCCACACGTGCAGCTTCCTCTTATTAAGGCTGTAGTAGAACATCTCCAGGGTAAGAGTATTTGTACTTGCGATGGTATCAGCGCCACACCTACCAACTGGGTTATGGACCGTATTTTAAACAAGCTTTAATAACCATCCTTACCCCTATAACTACGCAAACCACGCACGTTTACACACAATAAACCTACAAACACATAATATCATTCCTGAAATAACATGAAGGTTATAAGATATATATGCATTATATTTATTCTTCTTTTCGGTCAGGCTGTAATGGCACAGACCGAAGAGAAGAGTAAATTCGTTCAGCAGTTGGGTAAGATTTTCAGCGAAACAGATACATCATATATATCGCCCAATAAATATAATCTCACATTCATGCTCGAACAGAGTTTCTGGCACGAACGATATCAGTTGGGAGCTAACATAAACAATCAGGACCAAAGAATAAAGTTTGCCCCAACGCCTACCCCAAAGATAGGTGCATATTTCGGTTGGCGGTGGATATTTTTAGGACTGTCTTTCAGTATTCCCGAACTGGTTGGCAAGAACAAGGAAGGGACATCAAAAAAAGAATATGTATTCAATTTATACAGTTCCAGAGTCGGAGCCGATTTCTATTACAGAAAAACAGGAAGTGACTTCCGTATTTCATCCTATTCGGGATTTAACTTGCCGCAAGACTATGTAGGCAGAAAATTCGAAGGATTCCAAAGCCAAATTATGGGACTGAATGCCTACTGGATATTCAACAACAAGAAGTTTTCTTATCCGGCAGCCTACAGCCAGTCGACAAACCAGAAGAAAAGCTGCGGTTCGTTTAT
Organism: Phocaeicola sp.; assembly: GCA_034094155.1. Classification (GTDB taxonomy): domain Bacteria; phylum Bacteroidota; class Bacteroidia; order Bacteroidales; family Bacteroidaceae; genus Phocaeicola. The sequence goes on along the minus strand of JAXEBI010000171.1, from coordinate 11,870 downwards.
GGCAGGTTTTTCATTCTCCAAACATAATATATCGTTCGACCATACAAAACTACCGGCAGATATGGTAGAACAAATACGTCCTTCACTTAAATTCAAAAGTCTTAAATATAATGATTACAACATAAGTTTTGGTTATGGATACAACTGGGTTTTCGCTAAGAACTGCCTGTTGAATGTTTCCCTGATGCCCGCCATAGCATATAAGAAAGCAAAAGTAAGCGGTAAATATCAGGAAAGCGAAATAAATACCAAGTGGCTGAGATGGATGAGCGATGTTAATTTTGACCTTATTACCAGAGTTGGAATAACATGGAACAACAGCAAATATTACGTAGGGACATCGTTAGTACTAAATACATACGATTACCGCAAATCTGATTTTTCGATGACCAATACATTCGGAAGCCTGCGTATATATGTAGGGTTCAATTTCTGGAAAAGAAGTGAATACAGGAAAAAAGAACAATAAAGAAAACAATAAAAAGAACAATAAAGAATAAAGGGTAAAGGGTAAAGGGTAAAGGGTAAAATAAAAATAATAATGAAATAAGACAAAAGAGACATAAGGAACAAAAGAAGATAATAAAAAAGAGACTTCACTACCGATTATTTCCATCAATAATCATAAAGTGAAGTCTCTTTTTTATGTATAACAGTTTTTAAAGCAAAATGAAGTATTATCAGAAATGTATACCCACTGTTACAAGCGCCTGATGTCTCTCGTTTGTAAGCTTTGCAGCCTGAAGATTTATATCACTGAACGGATAGAAATCCGATTTGTACAAATTATATTTATAAGCAAAATCCGCATAGAACAACCGGCCTCTATATCCCAATCCTACGGTTACGGTATTCTGGCTGAATTTATTGTTGTATTCAGTATCTGTACGCATATCATTCCAGTTGAGCGCCTTGTAAGCTGTCTCCTTGAAAGCCTGTGTAGAGAAGTTGTATCCTGCTCTCACACTAAAGCACGAAGCAAGCTTGGTTTCCATACCGAGTCTCAGAGTATGAACTCCCTTAAGATCTTCAGACAAATACTTGTTCTGATTTGACATCTCATAACCATCGGAATAATAAAGTTTAGCAGATGAATAATCTGTATATTCATATTCGGCACCTACTGCCATTATACCGCCAAACACAGTACCCAAATTGACATTAAACTTCCAAGGTGTAGTAAGACGGTAATCCTGAAGAACTTCTCCGCCTACATAATCAGAAATCAGCTCATTAGCATTGAAATCCTTTGTAACCACTTCTCCGGCTTCATTCTTCACCTGATAACTCATTTCGGAATACACATTCGAATTGTATATATCAGTCAGACGATACCAAGTAGGAGTATGAATTGCGACACCGAATCTGAATGCAGAATCATCTATCGGTCTGAAAATAGCTCCCAACTTAAGATTAGTACCCGTACCGCTTGTACTGAATGTATTATTCAATTCATAATATCCGATATGTGGTTGCTGGAATTCAGGATTCTGATCAAAAATATCTTCTGAATAATGAGTAGTACGACGATAGTCAACATCATAAACACCAAGTGTAAGACCAAAGAACATCTTATCTTGTACGTTGAATGAAACATTGAAGTCATACTGCTGAATTCCACCTTCCTCTCTCGAGTGGTAATAGTTACCGTCACCGTTCCATCCTTTAAGAGTATTATTGTCGCCCACAGCCACCAGTTCTGTTCTTACTCCCATTACTCCCAAATACGGATAGTTGGAGTTAACAGGGTCATACGGATTAGGCAACTTCTCATGTCCTTCCAAACCATAATTATAAATATTATCGATTTCGCCTATACCACTAACCGCTCCCCCAATCATATTAGCAATCTGATTAGTTTGCGACAAGCCATCCAGCAGACCACCCACAGAGAACAACTTATTCAGATTATTACTTTTATGATAATTAAATCCAAAGTTAAAATATCTCAGTGCAGTTTTATTTCCAATCTTGGTAGAATAAACAAAGCCTATCTGGTCGAAAGACATCTGATTTTTCTTTTCTTTCATACTTGTACCGTTGAAATCACTCTTCACCTGAGTACTGTTGAAACTGAAAGAAGTAGACAAGTCATGTCCTCTGAAGAGTCCGATACCTGCCGGGTTAGTGCCCATTACAGAAATATCAGCACCCAATGCCCCCATAGCTCCACCCATACCTACGAAACGAGCGGTACCATTAAGTTCATTTTCAGACAGCCGGAAGGCATCATACTGTGTCTGCGCACTGGCTACCGATGCCATTCCCAATGCCGACACCATAAATAAAGTATATTTTGATTTCATATTCTTATTCTCACTATATATAAGGAGTAAGGCAAATATGCAATAATACTATACATTACCATACTCCTTAATATTATTCACTTTTTAAATACAAAAAACAAGTCTGTCATCTTCTGCGTGCTCCACCACCGCCTGAAGTACCTACACTTCTTGAAGAACCTCCACTGGTAGTAGTAGAACGATAACTGCTGCCACCAAAACTGTGAGTAGTGGTAACCTTGTTCACATTAGAGTTATTGTTATATCTGTTACTGTTGTTATAATTATTGTTGGTTGTGTTATACCTGTTATTATTGTAATTATTATATCTGTTAGAATTTACACGTGTACTGCTTGGACGATTATAAGTTGCAGTATTATCTCTTTCGCTCAATCTACTTGGACGTGTATAGACACCACTGCCAGACGCACTGCCTCTCACACCCGACTGTGTTCTTACAGATGAAGAAGAATTTCTGCTGCTTGTAACCACTCTACCGCCTGTACGGCCGTTATTGTCGAAAGTTCTTCCTATACGGTTATTCCTGTTTGACACCACATTCTGTGCAGAAGAGAATCTGTTGCTTGTTCTGCCAGGCATACCTATTTCAGCTTTTCGTGTATTATAAGAGTAGTGTACTGGTCTGTGCCATCCGCCACCCCATCCATAATAAGGATTATGCCATCCTGGTCCCCAGTAGCCGGCCCAGTAGCCGCCTCCCCAGTAACCTCCGAAGCCCCAGTAGCCACCAAAGCCCCAATGTCCGCCATAACCCCAGTAACCGCCATACCATGGAGAGTACCAGCTACTGTAATAATATGGAGAATACCATCCCCATCCCGGTCCGTAGAATCCAGAAGACCATCTCCAGTCCCACCACAGACTATTGGTATAAGTTGGGAAAACATATGCATACAGTCCGTCGTCATACACATTCCAGTCCCAAGAAGGGAATGCACCATATACAGCATCCCAATACAGCGGGCTGCTGACAGGTATGGCATATCTTGGATTTCTGAACCTCACGATACGCATGGCATATTCATAATCCATTTGTGAGCCCTGGAAACCGTTAACCCATTCACCACGTTCACCATATGGTTTTTCTTCGATAACCAGAGTATCATTCTGATAACTGAACTTATTGTCGCGCGAAGTATATCTTCTGTTATACTCATCCACATTACGGACATTTCCCTTTACATCCTTCACTACTACTGGAGTAACACTCTCCGGCAAATCATGCACCGTTTTATTTGAGACTTCTTTTGGTACTACGCCAACCTTATCGGTATTCTCTACCTTATTTTCCTTTTTCGGGATAAAGTAAAGGTCGTCGTTACTCTGTGCCATAGCCAACCACGGCAAGAAAGCCAATAGCATAGAAGCCAACACTTTATTTCTCATAATCATAATATTTTATTATTCAAACAATAGTTGTATTTTTTCAAGTACAAATTTAACAATATATTTCTATCCCAAATATAGAAATTCCCTAATTAAACATAGGGATTTCCCTATTTTATTTATCTTTGCGTAAAGAAATATTTTGTAAATTGTCTATATAAAAATTATATAGCAAAATCTGCAATCTGAAAACATGTATTTATAATAAATTCTCTACTTATGAAATACTTCGAAGTTACTTTTACTGCACAGCCGTGCAATGAAATTGTTACAGATGTGATTTCGGCCATTACAGCCGAGATAGGTTTTGAAAGTTTTGTTGAATGCGAAGGTGGCGTAAAAGCTTACATCCAGCAGTCGCTTTTCGATGAAGAAACTCTGAAAAGCGTATTGGCCGACTTCCCTATTCCTGATACCAATGTTTCATACACCATATTCGAACCTGAAGACAAGGACTGGAACGAAGAATGGGAAAAGAATTTCTTCCAGCCTATTGTAATAGACAACAGATGTGTTATCCACAGTACATTCCACAAAGACTATCCAAAGGCTGAATATGATATAGTTATTAATCCACAGATGGCTTTCGGAACCGGTCATCATGAAACAACCAGTTCTATTTTGGGTGAACTGCTTGATGCCGACCTGAAAGGAAAATCTGTCCTCGACATGGGTTGCGGTACATCAATACTTGCAATACTTGCAAGCATGAGAGGAGCTGCCAAGGTTACTGCCATTGACATAGACGACTGGTGTGTAAACAACTCAAGAGACAATATTGCACTTAATAACATAAATAACATCACTGTTGAACTTGGCGATGCATCGCTGCTTGAGGGACGTGAACCTTTTGATGTTATTATAGCCAATATAAACCGTAATATCCTTCTGAACGACATGCACGCATACGTTTCATGTATGCACAGCGGTTCGGAAATATATATGAGCGGCTTTTATGTTCAGGATATAGATGCTATACGTGAAAAAGGTGAAAGTCTGGGACTTAAGTTCGTACACTATAGAGAAAAGAACAACTGGGTTGCAGTGAAACTTGTAAAAGAATAAGCAGGATCTGCCCAAAAAGAAAAGGGTATTTCTACCTTGTCACGGTTGTGACGAGGGCTCAGCACAATTGAGGCGAGGCCGTGGCATAGCTGTGCCAAGGCCTCGCCTCAGTTATGACAAGGGCTTGCCACGGTTGTGACGAGCCTCATACATGAGCATATTCTTTATAAGATATGCAAAACATTATATGTTTTATATAATAAATTTCTAAAGTAAAATAAGATAATACACTATAAATCAAGCATATCCGTACATCATTAGAACTCTGTTACAGATATCAGCACCTTACCCGTCAACGCTTGATAGTCTTTCCAAACGGTGTCAAAGCCAGACCAGCCAATTTAAAGTGCTGCATTCCAAAAGGAATACCTATAATAGTGATACATAACACAACCCCAAAGGCAAGATGTGTAAGCGCAATCCATATACCTCCACAAAGAATCCATAATACATTCATGAATATGCTAAGACATCCACCGTCGGAAGGAGAACTCTCTATTCTGGCCCCAAAAGGAAGCAAGGCCAGCATGGCAAGTTTCAAGGTCTGAACCCCGAAAGGTATACCTATGATAGTTATCATAAGAAGAAAACTCGAAACTATATACTCAAGACAAGTAAGAAGACCACCGAGTATAATCCATAAAATATTCATTAAAAAACTCATAGTTGGCTGTGTATTTTAAAAGAGTTAAATTAAAGTATTCTATAATATTTTCCTGTCTATAATAAAATCTCATTATATAGAGTCCGTAGCCTGAATAGTCATTTCAAGCAATTCGGTTACATTACCGTTGAAGACATTAAGGTCTACCTTTTCATCAATGCCCGGCAATGTTCCAACATCTGTGTGCTGCCAGAACTTCCACTCACCTTCATATTTCACAGAATCGACATAATAATGAGCTATCCAGTAAGGATAAGAGCTAAATAGAGAATCATTCAAATACTTCTCCTTAAATTTATAAGAAGTATAAAGAATAGGCTTAACCTTATAATGCTCCTCTATTCTGTCGAGCCATACGTGCAAATCCTTTCTCAGTTTATCCATGTTTCGCGACTTCTTCTCAATATCGAGAACAGGAGGCAAATCGCCTGGCTGCAATTCAACATTCTGTATAAAGAAATCAGCCTGTTTAACAGGATCTGTGTTGGGATTATAAAAATGATATACACCACGTATAAACCTGTGTTTTCTTGCTTCACTGAAATTAGTATCGAAAGCCTTGTCCTTGAAATCGCCTCCTTCGGTAGCCTTGATAAACACAAAACGTACCGGATACGGAGCAAACTGGGCACGACTCAACTCTTCCCACCCTATATCGCCTTGATGATGAGAAACATCTATGCCATGAACATTATATCCGTATGGCAAACACACGCCGTACGCCTTAAGTCCGTAGCAAGGTTTCCATCTGTATGAATATGGGCGAATAAAGAAATAATAAAATCCTGCCACAAACAGCAGCGCTCCCAATGCCATCAATACATAATGACCGGCATCAGAGAGTTTTCTCTTTGTATGTTTCGGACCCGCATTTCGTCTTACATTACGTTTTCCGTTCTGTATTCCGTCCTGTTTGCCGTATTGGCGACCGTTTGCCGAAGTCCTCCGCTTCGTTGCCGTAACGCCACCGGAAGAAGTCCTTTTTCCCTCTGCCTTAGCTGATGTTTTAGGGTTCCTTCCATCTGCAGAAGAAATGACACCAGAAGCATTTCCCTTATTCACCCCCGAAACGGGCGATTCTTTTACCATATATTAATATTGTTAGTTGAATACTATAATCAGAAGAAGCAAAAGAGTTGTTTTAACATAAATACCATTTCATGATACTTTTTATAACACACACTCTTTTATCAAAGCATCTATTTTATATCAATTTTATATCAATGCTTATACATCAAACAAAAAAATCACCACAGAAGCACTTATAAAAGGCTTTGCTGTGGTGATTTCTATTTATTTATATTTCTATTTATATTTCCAATGTATGATAAATAACCTCAAATGTCTGGATGTCAATGTCAGAAAACAAATATCTGTATAATAACATTTTCAGCGCTATACACCGGAAATCTCACAATCAGAAGAAATATTATTTAGCCTGTTCCAACTGCAAAGTCTTAGTAGGCTCGTCGCATACTTCTGTTGGGCCGAAGTACTGGATAGGACCTGGATAAACGTAAGCAGTTTCCTTAGCCCAAGTTTCGCGCTGTGCAGCGAATGCTTTGAAAGGAGCACCGTCAAGTTTAACCAAAGCCTTCTGTATAACCGGTTTCATTTCACCGTGACGACGTTCCATGTTCATCATCATAGTGATAGGCACACCACCTGCAATCCATTCAGCAGCAGGAGCAGTAGTGTTACGTACAGAAGACATATAACCAGTCTTACCGCTTGCAATCAGCAATGATGCAGTGTAACCAAGAGAGTAGCAGTAGTCAGCATCGAAGTTAGAAGGAGCTGCGCAACGTCCTTCGTAACCGAAGAAGTGGTGCTGAGCAGAGAATTTGCCAACATACTTACCTTCAGCCTTCCAAGCAGCCAACTTAGTAGCAACCATTTCAGAAAGAAGTTTTTCTGTTTCGATAAGAGAAACCTGAACGTTTCCGTGTGGGTCACGGTCGAGTGACAACTGGCGAGCTACACCTTCTGGAAGAGAAGCATAGATAGCAGAGTTAGCAGGAGTAAGCTTGCTGATGATGTATTCACGCTGTTTAGAACGTTCGATGCTGTTGAACTCTTCACCGTTTGCAGCAAGGAAGTCGTTAAGTTCAGCGATAAGACCCTTCATAGCAGGGATAAATTCGATAAGACCTTCTGGGATAAGAACTGTACCGAAGTTGTTTCCGGCAGCAGCACGGTCGGCTACAGCCTGAGCGATATATGTTACAACATCATCAAGAGACATATTCTTAGCCTCAACTTCTTCAGAGATGATACAGATGTTAGGCTGAGTCTGAAGAGCACATTCAAGAGCGATGTGAGAAGCAGAACGTCCCATCAATTTGATGAAGTGCCAGTATTTGCGAGCTGAGTTACAGTCGCGTTCGATGTTACCGATAACTTCAGAATAAGTTTTACATGCAGTATCGAAACCGAAAGAAGTTTCAATCATTTCGTTCTTCAAGTCACCGTCGATAGTCTTAGGACAACCGATTACCTGTACTCCGTAATTCTTGGCAGCATAATATTCAGCCAATACGCAAGCGTTAGTATTAGAGTCGTCACCACCAATGATAACCAAAGCCTTGATACCAAGTTCTTTCAAGATTTCATAACCTTTTTCGAACTGTTCTTCTTTTTCAAGTTTAGTACGACCAGAACCGATGATATCGAAACCACCTGTGTTACGGTATTCGTCGATGATGTCGGCTGTAAGTTCTTTGTAGTTATGGTCAACCAAACCACCAGGACCCAAGATGAAACCATACAACTTGTTTGCTGGGTTAAGTTTCTTGACACCGTCGAAAAGACCAGAGATTACATTGTGACCGCCAGGAGCCTGACCACCAGACAAGATAACACCAACGTTCATTTCAGCAGTGTTGGCAGCTTCGCCTTCAACAAACTGAATCAATGGCATACCGTATGTGTTAGGGAACAATTTTTTGATAGCTTCCTGGTCAGCTACAGACTGAGTTGGCTCTCCTTCTTTAACTGCAACTGCACCTGTCAAAGCTTTAGGCAATTTAGGCTGATAAGCAGCTCTTGCAATTTGTAATGCACTTTTTGTCATAATTCTAATTTATTTATAAAGGTGTAAATAAAATCTTTATTTATTGAATACGTGACCCTTTATGTCGCATTCTGTGCAAATTTCGCCTTTTTTTCGGAAATATAAAAACAAGAGATAAAAAAAATAACTATCAGGAATAATATTTATCCAAAAAGATGATATATTCCGATAAAAACACTATCTTTACCACAAAATAACAATTTATTTACAATTAAAACCTAACAATTATGGCTAATAGAAGAAGCTTAAAAAAGAATGTGAATTATATTTCAGACGTAACTATCGGTATGTGCATTGTTGATAGCATGAATGCCAGCGCTGAAAGACGAGAGGTAATAAGCGAGCTTGTATCAAAAGTCATCAACTTGCGTGCTGATATCATCAGCCGTATCAGCCATACAGAGCCGGGCAATGTAAAAGGATTCTACAAAAAACTGAAATCTGACTTCAATTCTCAGATTGAAGAGGTTTTCAACAAGCTTAACGAATAATAACAACAAACTTTAAGTAAAAGAAAACTTAAGATACAAGAAAGAAAATGCATCAGAGCTTAAATACCGTATTATTGAAATACCGTATTTAAGCTCTTGGTTTAAAATACAAATGATGAAGAAAGCACTATTCAGTTTTATATATTTCAAAGTTTTAGGCTGGAAAGCCGAAGTAAATGTTCCTGATTACGACAAATGTATAATATGCGCGGCTCCTCATACTACCAACTGGGATCTGATTATTGGTAAACTTTTCATTGGAGCTATCGGACGTGAATCGGGATTCTTTATGAAAAAAGAATGGTTTTTCTTCCCTCTCGGATATTTGTTCCGCTGGATGGGAGGTATTCCTGTAAACAGGGGTAAACGTACTTCACTCGTAGAACAGACTGTAGAACTTATAAAGAAAAGTGACAAGTTCCACCTTGCCATTACTCCCGAAGGTACGCGTTCTGCAAATCCTAACTGGAAAAAGGGATTTTATTTCATTGCAAACGGTGCTCAGATTCCTATTGTACTAATAGGTATTGACTACGAGAAAAAGTGTATCTATGCCAATAAGGCTATAATGCCAAGCGGGGATTTAGAAAAAGACATGCGTGAAATTAAGCTTTACTTCAAGGATTTCAAGGGTAAGCACCCTGAAAAGTTTGATTTGGGGGAAATATAAATCCCCCTTTTTAATTAATGTTCCGGTAGATATAAGTGACTTGACAAGAAGTTCGTTCATCGTATCGGCCGTATTGAAGTCGGATGTTTTTCCTGAAACCGGGGATGTATAGGTTGTATTGCCAGTTGTCAGTTCTTTTATGGCACGTAGAATTGTATTGGCACTGCATGTATTTTGTTTGGTATGGCAGGACATGTAACGCATAAAATGTGGGAGACATCTTCAATGCAAGAAACGCCACAGAATAACACGCACATAAGAGAGCGGAATTTTTCACTGTATTGTTAACCACAGATCCTTGTCCGTACCCCCAGAGTTGAATCAATTATGCCGGACAGCAGAGCATCCAATTGCTCCATAATGGAAAAATTCCACCAAAAGGTGTGATTCGTTCAGATTTGATGGTTGTGTCCTTCTAAAAGTAACTATGAATTATATCTACAAGCTAAATATATAAAGATATGCTTGATCGGAAGAATGATTCAGAAATTTTTATAGTATCTGTTGAACCACGCTGTCGCAGATTATTACTTACTTTATGAGCGTTTTATAACTAATATAGGACTATTTAATGGCAAGATGGGTATTGTTTTTTTTTCATTATTATAAATATACCAATTCTTTGATATATAAAGAAATAGCAAATCTTTCCAAAAAGTATTCATGGATGCAATAAAATTGTTTATGACCATACCTGACCGCATCAATTTCCTTCAAATGGGACGGTATGGATGTTTCCCGTAACAGACATACCGAAACAATTTTTTAAGAATGATGATTTTGACTGGTTTTCCTTCAATGAAAGCATCATCAAGAAACACCTTATATGTAGTCGTAAAGCGATAGCATTGATTCGTCTTTCATTCCAAAATTAGACAACAAAATACCGTGTATTGGCTATTTCTGGGCTGGAAACAACCAGTATTGGAGTATAGACTTTGACAACCATGAATGCATGACTTTGTGCTCTTTGCAGACACTTGACAACTCAACGTTGGAAAGCAGCTGGAAGAATCTTGTAGTTTTAACAAATTAACCGGACAACTATTCCTGCTATTAGAATATCATTAACAAAACCACCATAGAAATAAATATTACATATATCATAAAAGAATCAGTACCGGTAAATATTAGTTATTTTATTTACTGGCACTGATTCTTTTTATAGTTATAAGTTTGCAAAATAACCTTTAAGAGCATCCAGATACTCTTCCATTGCACTACGTCCAACTTCTGTCATTCTGCACACAGTACGCGGTTTCTTTCCAATAAAGCTTTTCTCTACTTCAATATATCCGGCTTCGGATAATTTCTCAAGCTGAATACTTAAATTTCCAGCTGTTGAATTTGTCTGTTCTTTTATGTATACAAACTCAGCTTCTTCTACCGAAAGCAATATTGACATTATTGCGAGCCGAAGCTGAGAATGTAATAATGGATTTAATTCTTTAAGCATTGAAATTTCGATTTTCTATTAATAATATGTCCCGGAATAATCATCATAAATATAAAAGCTATACCAAAAAGCAAATGCCATGAAGGTATTATCACACTTCCTGCCAACAACTCAACAAGCATATATATTCCGACAAAGAAACCTAATAATGGAGCATATATAAGTTCTTTAATATTTGTTATTACACCAGTTATAGATGTACCTATACCAGCATAAAGCAAACTTAATGGAAGCATTAAACCAAAATTACATTCCCCTACATACCATCCGAAAGCAAATATTGCCAATACGGTTATACCAAACATAGACCCTACAACAGACCACGTATTTTCTATTGCTTTATCTGTATAAGTTACCACCTTCGACGCTTCCTTCTTGTTTCTCATCTGAATTATAATATTTGGAACAAACATCATAAACCATATTAAAGCCCAAATATTATTTCCAGTATAATAAATCAAGCTAAAAACCAAAACCGAGATAAATAAAGCCGAGTATCCATAATAAAGAAAAATATTACCGCTTCCAACTTCCATATTCTTCTTTGTCTGCCTGAGCATTTGAGAAATAAGTTCTAAACTCTCCTTCTCTGATAATCTTTTTTCTTCCATAACACACATTTTTAAAGTAATAAAGTAGTTTATAAAATAAACCATTAAGGTAAAAATAAAAGTAAGGAGGCGCGCTTCTCTCTTACTTTCACTGCAAATATAAACAAGTTTATTTTATAAACCAAATTTAAATCTCCTTTTTTTAAT
>JAXEBI010000170.1:0-16395 GCA_034094155.1 Phocaeicola sp. | reverse complement strand
AGAGGAAAGTAATAAACTTATAAAACATTATTACCGACAACAATATGCTGCCGGTATATATTTTATTGCCTTTATTCATATGAATATAGCAATGGAAGCCTTTGGAACCATTCTACCGTAAATCATTTTAGAGGAAAGATAGTGTTTCTTTGTGTAAATGGTGAAAATAATAGGAAAGAATTAAATAATACTTTCAGAAAGTTGCCTGTAATATGGATATTATTTATAAATGCGACTGTCTCTATTATATAATGTAAATTATGAATTTAAACATTACGGCAAATTTCAATTGACGGATTCATATCTTCTATTATGCTTACCAGTTCGGAGTCATTACGTGTTGATATATAAAGCTTTCTTCCACTGTTCAATTCAATGATGATTGTATACGGATCTCTGAAGGTAAACCATTTTTTCTTATCGAGTACTGTAATTTTCTTAATGTCATTATTAATATTCAGATATTCAGGGATAAAATCGTGGATATGCAAATACTCGTCGGCTATAGTATATTTTCTTCTATACATTCTTATGACTTGAGGTATGGATACTGCAATAAATATTAATATTACAGACATTTCAGAATTACTCATTCCATTTGATTTGTCTGATATCATAGGAGTAATTACGTAAAATACAATAATTAAAAATATAATACCTAATACAGAATATATTAATGTAGAAAGAAATATATCCTTCTGTCTTGTTTCAAATGTTTTCATAATGTTTTGTTTTTTAGGTTTATTGTTTATTTAAATTGTTGTCTCTCCAATCTGCATATAAGTTTATGCATCATATATCATATATATATCACCAAATATAATGATAATATTCTGATTATTTGTAATATATCTTATTATTTATGTTTCTTTTTTATTGGATTTTGTTGTATTTTTATTTTCTTTTTGATGTTTGTATCTTGTCACGGTTGTGCCGAGGCCTTGCCACGGTTGTGATCAGGCCTTGTCACAACTGTGACACGCCCTTGGCATAGCTGAGGCAAGGCCTCGGCACAACCGTGACAAGATTATTGTATCGTCATTTTTTTCATGCAAACATTAAATGATGGAAATAAAAATACCTCGTTACTGTGATTCTTCTAAAATAAAAAATGCTATTTTTGCGCAAATTATTATCAGCTACATACAAATATAATAAAAATAAACTGGATTTATAAGAATTAAATATGATTTTGTTATGATAACATTGGATAGCATTTACAGAGCGTCATTTGCTCTGAAAAACATAATACGAAGAACAGATCTGATATACGCACCACAAATAAACACAGAAAGCCAGATATATCTGAAACCGGAGAATTTGCAATATACAGGTTCTTTTAAGTTGAGAGGTGCATGCTATAAAATAGCTTGTCTTACCGAAGAAGAGAAGAAAAAGGGGGTTATAGCCTGTTCGGCCGGAAATCATGCACAAGGGGTTGCTTTGGGTGCAACAAAAAATGGCATAGACTCACTGATATGCTTGCCCGAAGGTGCACCTATCTCTAAGGTTGAGGCTACAAAACGCTATGGGGCAAAAGTTTGTCTTGTGCCAGGAGTATACGATGACGCATATCAGAAAGCACTTCAGTTGAAAGAAGAAAAAGGATATACATTTATTCATCCGTTTGATGATGAATGTGTTATAGCCGGACAAGGCACTATCGGACTTGAACTTCTTAATCAGTTGCCTGATGTGGAGGCCGTGGTGGTACCAATCGGTGGTGGCGGACTTATTTCCGGTATTGCATATGCACTTAAATCTCTTAAGCCCGATGTAAAAGTGTATGGCGTTCAGGCACAGGGCGCGCCGAGTATGCTTCGTTCTATAGAGAAAGCACAACGCGAATGTCTCACATCTGTATCAACTGTAGCCGATGGTATTGCGGTAAAAGAACCGGGAGAACATACATTCGAGATTTGCAGTAAGTATGTTGACGGAATTGTGACTGTGACCGAAGATGAAATCTGTGCTGCGATACTTGCCTTGATGGAACAGCAGAAACTTATAGCAGAAGGGGCCGGAGCGGTGGCTGTGGCGGCTGCAATGTTCAATAAAGTTCCTGTGGCCGGTAAGAAAACAATTTGTGTTGTTTCGGGTGGAAATATAGATGTTACTATTCTGAGCCGTGTAATCAGCAGAGGTCTGGATATGTCGGGACGTACCTATACAGTTACACTCGACCTTCATGACAGGCCGGGTGAATTGAAAGGTGTAGCCGAGATTGTTGCCAATCTTGGAGGAAATATCATTTCTGTACTTCATGAACGTAATAATAATACAAACATTGTTACAGCCTGCTTCCTGCGCCTTGTTATGGAAACACGTAATTCGGAACATATTTCATTAATACGTAGTGCATTAATGGAGGCTGGATATTCTATAGTAGGGTAAGGTAAAGATATTCCGGAATATGCGGAATATTTGGTACACCATAAATTCAAATAATCTCAGTATTGCTTATAGACTGGTAATTATGTGTTTAATTTATGTGATGTGTTGTATTTATAACATTATTTAGCATCTTATTAAACAGTAAATCCGTTATTTTTTCGTTTCTTTATTAGAAGGTATTTACCTTCTGATAGAGATAATGAAAATACTTATTTATACAACCAGAACAAAGTTCTGTAAGGTTATAAAATTAGACGGATTATGAAAAAGGTGTTATTTTTTATAGGATGTTTTATCCTTTTATTGTCGGTTTGTCTGGTAGCGGCAGAGGAAAATGGTGCATCGTTTATGCAAGATAAGTCAACTTCTTACTCCATATCCGATAAAAAAAGAGGCAATTCCGATTTATATACTAAGGAATGGAAGGAAATAGATGAACTGATAAAAAAAGATCTTCCCCGTTCGGTTGTCGAAGTTGCCGGCCGGATTTATCTCGATGCTATGGAAAAAAGAAATCTTCCACAGATGATGAAGGCTTTTATGGTAAGGGCGGAGTATCAGAACCTTCTGTCGCCCGACAGTGCTGATATTCAGATTACAACTCTCAAAGAATGGGCCTCTGCTGAAGAAGATATTGTTGCCAGGGCTGTATTGAACAATATATTGGGACAGATAGCCGCAGGGAAATCTCCGGCCGACGTAAGTTCTGCGTTGGAATACTTCAGATTGTCTCTGACTGATAAGAATTCATTGATATCAGAGCAGGCAGAAAATTATTACCCTGTTGTCATTTCCGGAAAAACAAGTCGTGAGTTTTTCGATGACAATATGTATGACTTCCTTGCAAGGCAGTCGGTAAAGGGCTTGCTGTCGTGCAGAAACTATGAATTCCAGAATAGTGTACACAATGCCATTTCGGACATATATGATTCTCTTGTTGAAATTTACAGAGGAAAGAACATTCGTGCCGAAGCTTTGGCCGAAGAGGCAAGAATTCTTTACCTGGCCGATTATTGTGTAAGTGACAAATACCGTATTTCAGCCGGTGATGCTATAAAAGAATTATTGTCATTGTCTGAAAAATTCAGAAACAGCGATGTGTACTGTGATATATCTCTCAAACTTGCCGGTAAGTATATTTCTTCGGGAATGATGACAGAGGCTATGAATGTAGTGAAAACTGCCTTAGATGCTTATCCTCGTTCTGAATGGGAAAAAGACCTTGAAGGTATGGTGAAGTACATAGAATCTCCTTCTCTTTCTGTTGAAATTCCTTTTATATATCCGGAATATAAGTCGGACATGAAAATCTGGTATAAAAACCTTTCCGAGGTTTCGTTGGAAGTTTTCCGTACCGGACTGTCGCCTGTGTCGGATGAACTCACCCCTCAGAATAAGATTGATTTCGAGAAAATTATCAAAAGAACAGGGAATAGGGTTTCTGTAAATAATTATAGTCTTCCGGCAACCGATGATTATAAGCAACACAGCACTGAGGTTTCTTTCACTTTACCCGATGCCGGTATTTATATATTGAAATTGTATAGCAGGGAAAAGAAATCTGAACCGGTTTATCAGGTTCTTTATGTTTCTCCTTACCAGTGTGTTATGATTCCTTTATCGGAAAAGAAGAAGGAGCTTGTGGCAGTCGACCGTCTATCGGGGCAGCCTGTTCCACATGCCGAAATTGTTTCATATATAAGCCGTGATAATAAGTTTATACTGAATAAGATTTATACTACCGATGGCAACGGATGTGTTACTGTAGATATAAATGACGAGAATCTTTCTTACATTAATGTCCGTACCCCTGGGAACGACTATATGCCTGTTTCATATTCATACAATTATTATCGTGGGATGATGTCTGTATCTGAATCTGGTAAAAAAGAGGTAGAGCGAACTACAATATTTACCGACCGTTCCATATATCGTCCGGGACAGAAGGTTCATGTTTCCGGAGTGAAGTATGTTCAGTGCGGAGATTCAGTATCTGTTGTATCCGGCTCAAATATTAAGTTAGTGCTCACTGACAGTAACGGCAGGAAGGTATCTGAAAAGAGTGTCACTACAGACAACTTTGGAGTCTACAGTTCCGAGTTTGTTCTTCCACGTGAGGTTTTGCCGGGAAATTTCGGCATCAGTGATGGGAACTCATATAGTTCTGTACGTGTGGAAGAGTATAAGCGACCAACTTTCGATATAGTTTTCAGTCGCGCTGAGAAATCGTTTACATTTGGCGACAGTGTAAAGGCTGAAGCAAAGGTTGAGACTTTTTCTGGTGCTCCTGTAGGGCTTTCGAAGGTAAGTTATAGAGTTACACGAAGCGAAGCATGGTGGTGGCGTATGTCGGGTTATGAAACAGAACTGCTTTCTGGTGAGACCATGACTGGTGCTGATGGCAGTTTTTCGGTAGATTTTCTTTTGGAAAAGCCTGGCAACGGAAATGAAATCATAGCTCAGGATAATGGTATTGGCGCTAAGCCGTTTTATACTATGCCTTTCTACAGATATAAGGTAAAGGCAAAAGTTACAGGTCCTTCGGGTGAAACCCATGAAGGAGAGTTTGTTGTGTCGGTAGGCGACAAATCTTTGGGGTTGCAGATAAATGGATTATCTGACAGGGTTGCAAAGGAACGTATAGGAAAGATTCAGTTTGCTGCCGTAAATATGGACAACATGCCGGTGAAGACCGATGTAGAATATTCAGTATATAGTATAGATGATAAAGGCAACAGAAAGAATAACACTCCACTGGCTTCCGGTAAAATGGAATCTCAGTTGTCTTTTGTTCCTGATTTCCTTAACAATTTGCCTTCAGGAAAATACTCTATTGAGATAATGGCCAAAGACGATAAGGGAAGGGTATGCACTCATTCCGATGATTTTATACTTTTCTCCTTGGAAGACAAACGTCCGCCTGTAAATACTGTGGAATGGTTTTATCAGGACGGCAGTGACTTTGACGGTAAAAATACGGTTGATGTCTATATAGGAAGCAGTGAAGATAATGTGTATCTTATGAAAGATGAATATGCCAGTGGTAAGCGTATAAGCAGAGAGAGGATTGTTCTGTCGGATTCTATTGTCAGATTCTCCTATAGATACAAGGAAGAATATGGTGACGGACTGTCTGTTATGTTTACTTTTATGCGTAAGGGAGAATTATATAGAAAAACTGTACGTTTGCTCCGTCCGCAGCCGGAAAAGAAACTTGATTTGTCGTGGATGTCTTTCAGAGATAATCTTATCCCGGGACAGAATGAAGAGTGGATACTTAATATAAAAGACAAGAACGGTAATCCTGTTATGGCCAATTTGCTGGCTTCGGCATACGATGCTTCCCTCGACCGCCTTTGGGGTACGTCGGCGAATGGTATTTATGTTCCTTATGGCGTAAATAATTCTTCATATAATTCGCACAACTTTAACTTCGGTCTGTATTTTGGCAGAAATGTTTCTTATCCATTCTCCAATATGATTAATATCCTGCATAATGCTTCGTTAAGTGCCATATTTCCTAATGTGTATTATACAGATGGTCTTAATCTGTTGTGGGGAGAGGATTTAAGCAGATTTATTCCATTTACATTCTATTCATATAGAGAAAGATATTATCTGAAGGGAGGTGCCTCACTTGCTGGTTATCCTGTGGCCAGAGCCCAGATGAAGAACGCAGCCGTAGCCTTTGGAGTGTCCCGCTCGGATATGAATGGTGCCAATCCGGCTTTGCCGCCTTACGAAGTGCAGCAGGAGGCAGATGTAGAGGAAAGTGTTGTAGCCTCCGAAGAATCTTCTGATGTTATTCTTTCCGAATCGGGAAAGGAAGTCACAGGTGATGGCGGTATGGAGAACAGTTCCGGAAGTATTCCCGAAAACCTGAATGTTAGAGAGAACTTCTCGGAAACCGCATTCTTTTATCCTGGATTAAAAACAGATTCATTGGGTAATGTAAGGATTCCTTTTGTTATGCCTGATGCTCTGACCGAATGGCGTTTTAATGGTTTTGCGCATACACGTAGTATGGAGTACGGACATATATCTGCCGTTTTTTCAACTTCCAAGCCTTTTATGGTTCAGCCTAATATGCCAAGATTTGTAAGGGTAGGCGACAAATCGTCTGTTTCTGCTTCTCTCGTTAACATGAGTATGGGCGATATAAAAGGTGATGTAAGAATGGTTCTTACCAACCCTATGAACGGTAAGGTAATATTCTCAAAGACAATGAAGTTTTCGGTTGGTGAGGGTGAAACTGGCGCTGTTACTTTCGTATATGAAGTGACAGAAGATGCTGATATTCTTGAATGCAGTATAGTAGCCGCCGGTGAGGCCAAAGTGTATGATGATAAAGAAAAGAAACAGACTGTTGTGAAATTCAGTGATGGTGAAAGACATTATCTGCCTGTAATTTCCGGAAAACAATGGATTACAGAAAGTATTCCTGTTCAGCTTTCTTCAAAGGATTCTGTTAGGATTATTTCTGTCGGTGGAAATTTATTCAACAATAACAGTCAGACTGCAACAAACAGAATGCTTACTGTGGATATGACTGCAAACCCGCAGTGGTATGTTATAGAGGCTTTGCCTGTATTGGCCTCTCCTGTTGTGGATGATGCCTTTTCGTGGGCCTCTGCATTATATTCTAATGCTTTGTCGTTACATCTTGTGAAATCAAGTCCCAGTTTAAGGAAACTTGTAGAATTGTGGAAGTCGGTGCCGGGTAATGATTTTTGGAGTGAATTGGGCAGAAATGAGGAGTTAAAGAATATTGTTCTTACTGAAACTCCTTGGGTGGCTGCGTCGGTAAATGATTCTGAACGCAAACAGAGGATAGCTTTGCTGCTCGATGAGAATGGCATGAACAACAGACTGGCAACTGTGGTAGGAAAACTTTCCGAAATGCAGTTGTCCGACGGGGCATGGCCATGGTTTAATGGTATGACATCAAGCAGGTATATCACAACAAGGATTGTGGAACTTATTGCAAGGATGAAGGCCATGGGAATTTCTTCCGGTATCTTGGGAGGTGAAGTTGATTCTATGTATTATAAGGCTTTGAAATATCTCAAATCGGAAGTCGGCAGAGAGTATATGGATATTATGGAGTTAAGAAAACGCAAGGGAGAAAATGCAAGTTATTCTGTTTCGGATGCTACAGTAAGCTATCTGTATATTTGTGCTATAGATAAATCTGCATCCGAAGTGAGCGATTCTTCTGTGAATAAGTTTATGACAGAATATTTTGTTGGCAAGTCTTCATCTATGAGTATCTATATGAAATCTGTGATGTCTTTCGTAATGGAGCATTCCGGATATCATGATGAGGCTGCGAATTTGCTAAAGTCTCTTATGGAGTATCTTGTATATTCGGATGATATGGGTTATTATTTCGATACACCTAAGGCTGATTATTCATTCTTGAGTTATAGGATTCCAACTCATGTGGCCGTAATGGAGGCTATCAGTGCTATTGGAGCTTTTAATGCCGATAAATCTTCGGTAGCTGTTGAAAGTTTCTCAGGAAAAAAGGCTGTAAAAGATGGTATGGATATTGAGTCTGTACTTTCGGGAATGCAGCTTTGGCTTCTTAAACAGAAGCAGGTTCAGGTATGGGATAATCCTATATCTTCTGTTAATGCCATTTATGCTTTCCTTAAATTGGGAGCGGTGGACAATGATTGTAATGAATACAACGGTAGTGATGATTATAATTCTGACAAAACGGATGAAGGTCAAAATACTGTTGGCATAGATATAGCATGCAATAATAAAATTTCGGCTTATTGGGGCAATGACTCAATAAGTACTCCTGAAGATGTTATTGGTAATGTGAGCATGACTTACAGGTTTGATGACTTCTTGCAGAACGGATTTAACGGTTCAAATAACGGATTAAATAATGGTTCAAATAATGGGTTCTATAACGGATTACATAACGGTGTTTCGCATAGCGGATCGAATAAAGTTTCAAAGAAGAATAAAGAGAAACAGAATACATCATGTTCCGATATTAAGTTTGTGATGGAAGGTAAAGGTTTCGGATGGGTTTCTGTTTATGCGCAATACCTTGAAGATATAGATAAGGTAGGAAACTGGCAGGGTGAGGGACTTCAGATTTCGAGAAAGTATCTTCTTGACGGAAAGGAAGTCGGCATTTCAGACAGTGATAGTTCTGATAAAAAAGCAGATGGCAATCTGCGGCTCAAGGTTGGTGACAAGCTTACGGTCTTGATCACTGTAAAGGCCGACCGTGACATGGATTTTGTATGTATAAAAGACAGTAAACCGGCATGTGTTGAGAATGTAAACGCTTTATCGGGATATGGATGGGGCTATTATGCCGTAAACCGTGATGTTACTACAGAATTCTATATTGACAGAATGACCAAGGGAGAGCATGTATATAAATATGATGTATATATTTCAAGGAGTGGCATATATTCGGCAGCTCCGGCTTCGGTTGTTTCTGTTTATGCTCCGCAATTCGGAAGCCATACATCGGGAGCAAAGTTTGATGTATCGTTTTAGGATTTATGCAAGTTAAGGTTTATATGTAGAGTACAATTTTTTTCTATAATATGTATGGTGCTTTTTAAATTGTGTATGAAAAAAGTGTTAGGACTATTTTAATGTTGTAGTTTGCTTTATGAGCTAAAAATAGGAAAAATGCCTTATACGTAAGGTATAAGGCAAATTTTTATAGCTTATAGTAAACTATACCATTCTTTTTAATGTTTATTTTTATATTTAAGTTTTATTCCAAAACTACTTTTGTAATGTATGAAAATTCTGCATATCTTTGTTTCCACAAATTTGTGACAATTTAAAATACAACTTACAGATGAAAAGATTTTTATTCCTCTTTAGCATATTGTTTGCAGTAAATATAGCAGTAATGGCACAGCCTCAGATTACGTTTGATGACCAGTCGCAGGATTTGGGTTATCTTCTTTGGAGAAATCCGGTTACTGTGAAATATGGTTTTACCAATACAGGCGACAAGCCGTTGGTTATATCGAACGTTACTGTGTCATGTGGATGTATGAAGGCCGACTGGACAAAAGAGCCTATACCTGCCGGTGAAAGAGGTGAGGTTACTGCCGTTTTTGATACAGAGGCTATAGGACAGTTCTATAAGGAAGTGGGGGTATATTGCAATGCTTCCAATTTGCCGATTTATCTCGATTTCAGTGGTGAGGTTACTGCCGATCCCAAGGATTATGCCTATACACATCAGTTTGGTTATGGTGCTGTAAGACTTAATAAAGATGAGATAGTATTCGATGATGTAAATGAAGGTGACACACCTCAATTTGAGATTCTTGTAGCGAATACTACCAATAAGGCTTATTCTCCTGTCTTGATGCATCTTCCTCCATATTTGTCTGCCAAAGCCGAACCAGAAGTGCTTGGAAGCCAGAAAAATGGTAAGATAATTGTTACTCTCGATACAAAGAAGTTGCCTAAGCTTGGTATTACCCGTACTTCTGTATATCTTTCCAGATTTATGGGCGATAAGGTAGGAAACGAAAATGAAATTCCTGTTTCTATAGCTCTTTTGCCTGATTTTTCAAAGACATCGGAGTATCAGAGACTTAATCCGCCTGCCATTGAGCTTTCGGCTACTAATCTCGATTATCCGGGATTGAAGCCTAATCAGAAGAAATCACAGACTATACTGATTACCAATAAAGGAAAATCAGACCTGAAGTTGCTTGATTTGCAGGTCTTCAGCATGGCTCTTAATGTAAAGGTTAACAAGAGTGTACTGAAACCGGGTGAATCGGCTAAGATGAAAGTTACTGTTCTTGCGAAAAACTTGCACAGGGTAAAGGCTAAACCAAGGGTGCTTATGATTACCAACGATCCTAAGATGCCTAAGGTTACTATTGGTATTAATGCCTCTGTTGCAGGTGAGCAATGAGGCAGATATATGTCTTTTTATAAGTTTTTTAATAACCACTCAACATTATACTATTATGGAACACCCCGAAAACAGTGAAGAATATAAGGGACTGACTGTTAACCAGGGAGTTGAACAGCCCTCTATCGTGAATCCTTACATTAACCTCCGCAAGCGTCCTAAAAGACGTCAGTTGTCGGTGGGAGAGTGTGTTGAAGGAATAGTAAAAGGTGATGTGACTGTCCTTAGCCAGGCTGTTACATTGGTTGAAAGTGTCAAGCCTGAACACCAGGTTATTGCTCAGGAGGTAATAGAAAAATGCTTGCCTTATTCCGGCAACTCTGTGAGAGTGGGTATCAGTGGGGTTCCCGGTGCCGGTAAGAGTACTTCTATAGATGTATTCGGACTTCATGTTTTGGAGGAAAAGGGGGGAAAACTTGCTGTTCTTGCCATAGACCCAAGCAGTGAGCGTTCCAAAGGTAGTATTCTTGGTGACAAGACACGTATGGAGAAACTGTCTGTTCATCCTAAATCATTTATCCGTCCCAGCCCTTCGGCCGGTTCGTTGGGTGGAGTGGCAAGAAAAACCCGTGAAACCATAATACTTTGTGAAGCAGCCGGATTCGATAAGATTTTTGTTGAAACTGTGGGAGTGGGGCAGAGTGAAACTGCTGTTCATTCCATGGTCGACTTTTTCCTTCTTATTCAGCTGGCCGGTACTGGTGATGAATTACAGGGTATAAAAAGGGGTATTATGGAAATGGCCGATGGTATTATCATAAATAAGGCCGACGGTAATAATATTGAGAAGGCTAAGCTTGCTGCTGCTCATTTCAGAAATGCTTTGCATCTTTTCCCGGCTCCTGAATCAGGGTGGACTCCTCAGGTTCTTACTTATTCTGGATTCTATAATATTGGAGTAAAGGAGATTTGGGATATGGTGTACAGTTATATCGACTTTGTTAAAAAGAACGGTTATTTTGAGCATCGCAGGAATGAACAGGCCAAGTACTGGATGTATGAGACTATAAATGAGCACTTACGCGATAGTTTCTATCAGGACCCTCTTATTGCAGATATGCTTGAGATTAAGGAAAGAGAGGTGCTTAACGGTCAGGCTACGTCTTTTACGGCAGCCAAGAAATTGCTTGATACTTATTTCAACCAGCTCAAGAGATTTTGAATCGGAAATTCATAAATAAATAATCAATAACTAATCAGTAACTAAAACGGAAATAACCTATTGGGGATATTATGCAGGATTTTGTTCACTTACATGTTCATACTCAATATTCGATACTCGACGGACAGGCTTCTATTCCAAAACTCGTTGATAAGGCTATATCAAACGGTATGAGGGGTATTGCTGTTACCGACCATGGGGCTATGTTTGGTATCAAGGAGTTCTTTAATTATGTCAACAAGAAGAATGGTGGTACCAACGGTGAGATTAAGGATTTAAAGAAGAAGATTTCGGCTATAGAGAGTGGCAAGGAGGAATCGGAAAATCCTGAAGCTGAACTGGCTGAGCTTAAAGAGAAACTCGAGGCTGCCAAGAAGAAGTTGTTTAAGCCTATCATTGGGTGTGAAATGTATGTTGCCCGCAGAGGACTTGAACTTAAGGATGGAAAACAGGACCAGAGTGGTTATCACCTTGTTGTCCTTGCTAAGAACCTTAAGGGGTATCATAATCTTATAAAACTTGTTTCCAAGGCTTGGACTAAGGGTTTTTACATGCGTCCGCGTACCGACCGTGCCGAACTTGAAAAGTATCACGAAGGACTTATTGTGTGTTCGGCTTGTCTTGGAGGTGAGGTGCCTAAGAAGATTACTGCTGGACTGTATGAAGAGGCTGAAGAAGCTATACAGTGGTATAAGAATCTTTTTGGAGATGATTATTATCTCGAATTGCAGAGACATAAGGCTACTGTACAGAGAGCTAATCATGAAGCTTATCCTCTGCAGCAGGTTGTGAACCAGAAACTTATAGAATATTCGAAGAAATATAACATAAAACTGGTATGTACCAATGATGTGCATTTTGTGGACGAAGAGAATGCCGAAGCTCACGACCGTCTTATTTGCTTGAGTACTGGTAAGGATTTGGATGATCCTAAACGTATGCTTTATACAAAGCAAGAATGGATGAAGACTCGTGAGGAGATGAATGAAATATTCTCCGACGTTCCGGAGGCTTTGTCGAATACTGTTGGTATTTGTGACAGTGTGGAGTTTTATTCTATTGATAATCCGCCTATCATGCCTACATTTGCTATTCCGGAGGATTTCGGAACTGAGGAAATGTACCGCAAGAAGTTTACCGAAAAGGACTTGTTCGATGAGTTCACTCAGGATGAAAACGGTAATGTGGTTATGGATGAGGCTGCTGCCAATGAGAAGATAAAACGACTTGGAGGATACGACAAACTGTATCGTATAAAGCTTGAGGCTGATTATCTGGCAAAACTGGCATATGAGGGTGCACACCGCAGATATGGAGAGGTGCTGAATGATGAGGTAAGCGAACGAATTAAGTTTGAGCTGCATATCATGAAGACTATGGGTTTCCCTGGATACTTCCTTATTGTTCAGGATTTTATTTCGGCTGCACGTAAAGAACTTGATGTATCTGTAGGACCGGGCCGTGGTTCGGCTGCCGGATCGGCTGTTGCCTATTGCCTCGGTATTACTCAGATTGACCCTATTAAATACGACTTGCTGTTTGAACGTTTCCTTAACCCCGACCGTATCTCACTTCCTGATATTGATGTCGATTTCGATGATGATGGTCGTGGACGAGTGCTCGACTGGGTAACAAAGAAGTATGGTCAGGAGAAGGTTGCTCATATCATTACTTATGGTACAATGGCAACTAAATTGGCCATTAAGGATGTGGCCAGAGTCCAGAAGCTTCCTTTGTCGGAATCCGACAGGCTGTGTAAGCTTATTCCGGATAAAATACCTGATAAGAAATTAAATCTTCCGAATGCCATTGCATACGTTCCGGAACTTCAGGCTGCTGAGGTGTCTACCGATCCTATATTGCGCGATACCATTAAGTATGCCAAGATGCTGGAAGGTAATGTGAGAAATACCGGTGTGCATGCCTGTGGAACAATTATCTGCCGTGATGATATAACCGACTGGGTACCTGTTAGTACGGCCGATGATAAGGAAACAGGCGACAAAATGCTTGTTACACAATATGAAGGTTCTGTAATTGAAGATACCGGACTTATCAAGATGGACTTCCTTGGACTGAAGACTTTGTCTATTATTAAGGAAGCTATAGAAAACATCAAGCATAGTAAGGGTATAGTACTGGATATAGATGAGATACCGATTGACGACCCGGCTACATATCAGTTGTATAGCGACGGGCGAACTATCGGAACTTTCCAGTTTGAATCTGCTGGTATGCAGAAATATCTTCGTGAACTTGAACCGTCTACTTTCGAGGATCTTATTGCCATGAATGCCTTGTATCGTCCGGGACCTATGGATTATATTCCCGACTTTATCGACCGTAAGCATGGCAGAAAGCCTATAGAATATGATATTCCTATCATGGAGAAGTATCTTAAGGATACTTACGGAATTACAGTATATCAGGAGCAGGTGATGCTTCTGTCGCGTTTGCTTGCCGACTTTACCAGAGGTGAATCTGATGCCTTGCGTAAGGCCATGGGTAAGAAGTTGCGCGATAAGCTTGACCATATGAAGCCTAAGTTTATTGAAGGTGGAAAGAAGAACGGACACGATCCTAAGGTTCTGGAAAAAATCTGGGCCGACTGGGAGAAGTTTGCGTCATATGCCTTCAATAAATCGCATGCTACCTGCTATTCATGGGTGGCTTACCAGACTGCATATCTGAAAGCCAATTATCCTTCGGAGTATATGGCTGCTACCATGAGCCGAAATATTGCCAACATTACCGAAATCACCAAACTGATGGACGAATGTAAGGCTACAGGTATAAATGTGCTTGGTCCTGATGTAAATGAAAGTAATCTGAAGTTCTCTGTAAATATGCATGGAGATATCCGTTTCGGTCTTGGTGCTATTAAAGGAGTGGGTGAGTCGGCTGTGCAGAGTATTCTCGAAGAACGTAGTAAGAATGGTGATTATAAGAATATATTCGACTTTGTACAGAGAGTTAATCTGTCATCGTGCAACCGTAAGAATATTGAAAATCTGGCTCTTGCCGGAGGTTTCGACAGTTTCCCCGGAATCAAGAGGGAGGATTTCTTTGTAAAGAATTCCAAGGATGAGACATTTGTAGAGGTTCTTGTGAGATATGGAAACAAATATCAGCTCGATAAACAGCAGGCACAGAATTCTCTGTTCGGCGGGGATGTACAGGTGGAGGTTGCCACTCCTGAAATCATTCCTGCACCTGCATGGAGTGATTTGGAACGTCTGAACAGGGAGCGCGAGCTTGTGGGTATATATCTTTCGGCCCATCCTTTGGATGAGTATGCTGTGGTATTGGAAAACGTATGTAATGTTCACATGATTGATCTGACAGACCTTACACCTCTGCAGAATAGAGACCTTATTATGGGTGGAATTGTTATAGGTGTGAGAGAAGGATATACCAAAAACGGCAAACCTTATGGCGTAGCAAAGGTTGAGGATTATTCAGGAGTTGCCGAATTTGCATTCTTTGGTAATGAATGGGTGGAGAAGAAGAATTTCTTCAGCGAAGGAATGTTCCTCTATATGCACGGAAAATGTCAGCCACGCCAGTGGAAACAGGACGAATGGGAAGTAAAGATCAATAATATAGAGTTGCTTCCTGATGTTAAGGAAAAGGTTATAGAGAGAATAACAGTAAAGGCTCCTTTGTCGGCTATAGATGATGAATTCATTATGGAATTCTCTTCATTGGTAAAAGATAAGCCCGGAAATGCCGAATTGTATTTTTTTGTAACCGATGATGATGGACAGATGCATGTAAACATGTTGTCTCGAACAATGAAGATTGCAGTACAAAAAGATTTGATTAATTATTTAAAATCACAATCTCAGTTGGACTATAAAATAAATTAGTATATATTTGCGTTAAAATATGGGATGTAAAAATTTTCCATATCTTAATATTCAAGATACTACTCATTAATGAAGTTTGATTTTATAATTATTACATAAATCAGCGTATATTATAAACTTAAAATATAAATTTAGATTATGGCACTTAACATTACAGATCAGAATTTTGAAGAAATCTTGGCTGAAGGCAAGCCTGTAGTTTTAGATTTTTGGGCAACATGGTGTGGTCCTTGCAAGCAGATTGCTCCATATATTGAAGAACTTGCTGAAGAATTCAAGGAAACAGTAAATATAGGTAAATGTGATGTAGACGATAATTCGGATCTTCCGGCTCAGTATGGTGTACGTAACATTCCTACAGTACTTTTCATAAAGAACGGTGAAGTGGTTGACAAGCAGGTAGGAGCTACTACTAAGGATGCTTTGGCTGCAAAGGTTAAGGCTTTATTGTAATTAAGCATACGTATCTGATTTGTCTAAACTTTATCAAATTAGTAATTAACTGATAAAAAATATATTATGGGAACAGAAAACGATTTCTTATTGGAAGATGAGGACGATGAAAAAACCATCGAGTTTATTAAGAACTATTTACCTCAGGATTTGAAAGAAAAGTTTACAGACGATGATCTTTATTATATCTTCGATCTTATAGTGGAATATTATACAACAAGCGGATGCTTGGATGCTCAGCCTGACGATGAAGGTTACATCAACATCGACCAAGATGAAATTGTAGACTACATAGTTAAGGAAGCTGGTGAAGACGGTATGGGCCCATACGCTCCGGAAGACGTATTCTTCGTGGTTCAGGGTGAAATGGAATATGGTAACCAGTTGGGAGCTGTAGAGTAATCTGTTTTTGTAATATACTGAAGTACAGAAAAATAAAAGGTGTGAGGCATTTGTACAACCGTCCGCGATAGCGTTCACCACATAAAAAGATAGCCGCCCAGATTTTTGGGTGGCTATCTTTGTGTTTTCTTCCATCTGTCAGGAAGCAAATCACGATATCTATCTATAGGGGTATTAGGAGGCCATGCGGC
>JAXEBI010000169.1:0-45718 GCA_034094155.1 Phocaeicola sp. | reverse complement strand
GAAGGTTCCACCTCTTCCCATTCCGAACAGAGAAGTTAAGCTTCGTCACGCCGATGGTACTGCATATTGTGGGAGAGTAGGTAGTCGCCGTTTTAAGAGAAGAGGCCTCGAGGTAGAAATACTTCGGGGCTTTGTTTTTTTATTTAGTTAATCCGATATTTCCAGATTCTATCCTAATATTCGGTGACAGTCGTGACAGATGTGATGGTAATTTTATATAATTTGTTTTTTCAAAGGATTCAAAAAAACAAATATGTTTGCCTGTATTCAGATTTAAAATTGTAAATTTACGACTTCACAGAAAAATAATAGTTAATATGGTAATATCATCAATTCTTGATACAGATTTATATAAATTTACAACATCGTATGCATACATCAAATTATTTCCGTATGCAAAAGGAACATTCTCTTTTAAGGATAGAGATGAGACTGAATATACAGAAGAATTTCTTAATGCCTTGAAGGCTGAAATAAATAATATGGTAAATGTACGTCTTACAGATGAAGAACTGGAATATATGGCGTCACATTGCAGATTTCTGCCAAGAGTGTATTGGGAATGGTTGTCTTCATTTAAGTTTAACCCAGAAATAATAGAGATATTCCTTGATGACGAGAAACATCTTCATATTGAAGTAACAGATTATATGTATAAGGTTACACTATATGAAGTTCCACTACTTGCACTTGTCTCTGAAATAAAGAATTTGTTTTTCAATCAGAAACCTGACAAAGACACTATAATTGAAAAGTTGTCATCAAAAGTAGAGTTATCGAATGCAAATGCTATGCCGTTCTCAGAGTTCGGAACAAGAAGACGTTTTTCTTTTGAAGTACACGAAATGGTGGTGGCTTATCTTAAGAAATATTCAAAATATTGTATAGGAACATCCAATTGCTATCTTGCTATGAAATATGATATGAAACCTATGGGAACACATCCTCATGAATGGTTTATGTTTCATGGTGCACAGTTCGGATATAAACATGCCAATTATCTCGCTCTTGAAAATTGGGTAAATGTTTATGACGGTGATTTGGGAACAGCTTTGTCGGATACATATACTTCCGAATCTTTTCTGTCAAATTTCAGCAGAAAACAGGCAAAATTGTTTGACGGGGTAAGATGTGATTCGGGCGATGAGATTGACTTTATAAACAGATTGATTGAAAGGTATAAAGAGTTGGGTATAGATCCTACAACAAAGACCATTATATTCAGCAACGCACTTGATTTCGAAAAAGCACTTTCTATATATAATTACTGTAAAGGAAAAATAAGATGTTCTTTCGGCATTGGAACCAATCTTACAAATGATACAGGATATAAGCCATCGAATATAGTTATGAAACTTTCAAAATGCAAAATGAATAATAATCAGGAGTGGAGAGAGTGTATAAAGTTATCCGATGATATGGGAAAACACATGGGAAGTATTTCGGAAGTTGAAGCTTGCCTGTATGAGTTAAGAATAGAATAGTTTCTGCTTTTTACTCGTGTTAGCTTATATTATTATAGATAAAATCCCACAATAGTAATAAATTGTAGTTAAAAGCATGAAAAATCTTTCATTTTATTTTATAGTTTCAAAATAATGTATACCTTTGCATCGAACAAATAAATCGGACAAATATAGATTATCAGAAATAAATAAACAGAAAGATTATATATGAATACATTGTTTTTACATATTTTGCTATGCGGTCTTATTATTCTACTGGAAACCCCGGTGGGAAGTGAGTCGTGTGCATATTGATGTAATTTTAAAATATAATCAAGCCTTTCTCACTTCCCGGTGTGAAAGGCTTTTTTTTGATAATCATGTAAATAACTGTGATAACTATATAAAATACAAAGAATATGAGTGAGAGATTATTTATTTTTGACACTACTCTTAGAGATGGTGAACAAGTTCCAGGATGCCAGTTGAATACAGTCGAAAAAATTCAGGTTGCACGACAGCTTGAGGCACTTGGAGTGGATATTATCGAAGCCGGATTTCCTGTATCAAGTCCTGGTGATTTTAATTCTGTTATTGAAATTTCAAAAGCTGTTACATGGCCTACTATCTGTGCACTGACACGTGCGGTGCAGAAAGACATAGACGTAGCTGCAGAGGCATTGAAATACGCCAAAAGAAAGAGAATACATACTGGTATAGGTACATCTGATTCGCATATCAAATATAAGTTTAACTCCAACAGAGAAGAAATTATAGAAAGAGCTGTGGCCGCTGTCAAATATGCGCGCAGATATGTGGAAGATGTAGAGTTCTATGCCGAAGATGCCGGAAGAACCGAAAATGAATATTTGGCGAGGGTAATTGAGGCCGTAATTAAAGCAGGAGCAACTGTAGTTAATATTCCTGATACAACCGGTTACTGCTTGCCGGAAGAGTATGGTGCCAAGATAAAATATCTTATGGAGCATGTCGACGGAATTGACAAGGCTATCATTTCAACACACTGTCATAATGATTTGGGTATGGCTACAGCCAATACAATCAGCGGAGTGTTGAACGGTGCTCGTCAGGTGGAAGTTACAATAAACGGTATAGGAGAACGTGCCGGTAATACATCTCTCGAAGAAGTGGCAATGATTTTGAGATGTCATAATAACATCGATATTGACACTAATATAAATACCCAGAAGATATATCCTACAAGCCGAATGGTGTCAAGCCTTATGAATATGCCTGTTCAGCCAAACAAGGCTATTGTCGGTAGAAATGCTTTTGCACATTCATCGGGTATACATCAGGATGGTGTATTGAAAAATGTCCAGACTTACGAGATTATTGATCCTAAGGATGTAGGTATAGATGATAATGCTATTGTACTTACAGCAAGAAGCGGACGTGCAGCGTTGAAGCATCGCCTGCATGTGCTTGGACTTGATATGTCGCAGGAAAAACTTGATAAGGTTTATGAAGATTTCCTTAAGCTTGCCGACAAGAAAAAAGATATTACAGATGATGATATTATGGTGCTGGCAGGTGCCGACAGAAATGTGAATCACCATATCAAGCTTGAATATCTACAGGTGACAAGTGGTGTGGGAGTACGCTCTGTAGCAAGTCTTGGACTGAATATTTCGGGTGAACATTTTGAGGCTGCCGCTACAGGAAACGGACCGGTAGATGCTGCCATCAAGGCTGTGAAGCAGATTATAAAGAGAAAGATGACTCTTAAAGAGTTTACTATCCAGGCTATAAGCAAGGGTAGTGATGATGTAGGTAAAGTTCATATGCAGGTAGAATACGACGGACAGATGTTCTATGGCTTTGGCGCTAATACTGATATTATTGCTGCTTCTGTTGAAGCTTATATCGACTGTATCAATAAGTTTAAAAAGTAATAAAGTATAAAACAACAAAACTTGCACTTTTGAATTTTTAATACTAAACGGGATATTACAAAAAAGAATACAATCAGACAAAAGAGTTTTATAACCATTAAAAGATAATAACGTGAATACTTTATTTGACAAGATATGGGATGCACATGTGGTGCAGAAAGTTGAAGAAGGTCCCACTCAATTATATATAGACCGTCTTTACTGTCATGAGGTAACAAGTCCTCAGGCTTTTGAAGGTATGCGAGCAAGAGGTTTGAAATGTTTCCGTCCGGAACGTATCTATTGCATGCCCGACCATAATACACCTACTCACGATCAGGACAAGCCTATAGAAGATCCT
Organism: Phocaeicola sp.; assembly: GCA_034094155.1. GTDB lineage: Bacteria > Bacteroidota > Bacteroidia > Bacteroidales > Bacteroidaceae > Phocaeicola. Next base: position 42,017 of record JAXEBI010000169.1, on the reverse strand, counting down.
GTTTCAAGAACTCAGGTTGATACTCTTGCAAAGAATGCGGAGGAGTTCGGACTTACTCACTTTGGCATGATGAACAAGAAAAACGGTATTATTCATGTTGTGGGACCGGAAAGAGGACTTACTTTGCCAGGTATGACTATAGTATGTGGAGATTCGCATACTTCTACTCATGGAGCAATGGGGGCTGTAGCCTTTGGTATTGGTACCAGTGAGGTAGAAATGGTAATGGCATCGCAGTGCATACTTCAGTCTCGTCCTAAAACTATGAGAATTACTGTCAACGGTAAGTTGGGTAAGGGAGTTACTGCAAAGGATGTTGCCTTATATATGATGTCGAAGATGACTACAAGTGGTGCTACCGGATATTTTGTGGAATACGCCGGAGAGGCAATACGCAGTCTTACTATGGAAGGACGACTTACCTTATGTAATCTGTCGATAGAGATGGGTGCCCGTGGTGGAATGGTTGCTCCCGACGAAGTAACATTCGAATATATCAAGGGACGTGAATATGCTCCAAAGGGAGAAGAATGGGAAAAATCATTAGCATACTGGAAAACACTCAAGAGCGACGATGATGCAGTGTTCGACAAAGAAGTGGTTTACGATGCTGCTGATATACAGCCGATGATAACTTATGGAACAAATCCGGGAATGGGTATGGCTGTAACATCCTGTATTCCTGTCACAGAGGGCATGAGTGATGTAGAAAAGACTTCTTTTGAAAAATCAATGAATTATATGGGATTCAGCGCAGGTGAGTCTTTGCTTGGCAAGAAAGTTGATTATGTCTTCCTTGGCGCATGTACCAATGGACGTATTGAAGACTTCCGTGCATTTGCTTCTATTGTAAAAGGCAGAAAAAAAGCTGATAATATAACAGCATGGCTGGTACCGGGTTCGTGGATGGTAGACGAACAGATTCGTGAAGAAGGTATAGACAAGATACTTCATGAAGCCGGATTCGAAATCCGTCAGCCGGGATGCAGTGCTTGTCTTGCTATGAATGATGATAAGATTCCTGCCGGAAAGTATTCGGTGTCAACAAGCAACAGAAACTTTGAAGGACGTCAGGGTCCTGGTGCGCGAACATTGCTTGCCAGTCCGCTTACCGCGGCTGCGGCAGCTGTAACAGGAGTAATAACCGACCCGAGAGAGCTGATGTGATTTGTCATCTATTCCGATTAATGTATAATACTGAAAATATGAAGCAGAAATTCAATATAATAAATAGTACATGTATTCCCCTTCCTTTGGAAAATGTGGATACAGACCAGATAATACCAGCCCGCTTTCTGAAGGCTACCACACGCGACGAGAAGTTCTTTGGTGATAATTTGTTCCGCGACTGGAGATATAATCCAGATGGTTCACTGAATAAGGATTTCGTACTTAACAATCCTACATACAGCGGTCAGATTCTTGTGGCCGGAAAGAACTTCGGAAGTGGTTCGAGCCGTGAACATGCTGCCTGGGCTATTGCCGGATATGGATTCAGAGTTGTGGTTTCAAGCTTCTTTGCCGATATCCACAAGAATAATGAGTTGAATAATTTTGTATTGCCGGTTGTCGTTTCAGAGTCATTCCTTAAGGAACTGTTCGATTCAATATATGCAAACCCAAAGACAGAAGTAGAAGTAAACTTGCCAGAACAGACTATAACCAACAAGGCTACCGGAAGTAAGGAATCTTTCGAAATTAATGCATATAAGAAACATTGCCTTATGAATGGTCTTGATGACATCGACTTTCTGGTAGAGAGTAGGGGACAGATAGCGGATTTTGAAAAATCACGTAAGTGATACAGGAATAGATTTATCAGTACGAGAAAATATAAAATATACGAGATATATGGACAGACCAGTTATAGAAATCATGGACACAACTCTGCGCGACGGTGAGCAGACCAGTGGAGTGTCTTTCGTGCCTCATGAAAAACTGATGATAGCCAGAATGCTTCTTGAGGATTTGAAGGTAGACAGAATAGAGGTGGCTTCGGCTCGAGTATCCGATGGGGAATTCAGTGCGGTAAAGATGATTTGCGACTGGGCTGCAAGGCATAATATGCTGCATAAGGTCGAAGTGCTTGGATTTGTTGATGGAGAGGTTTCTGTCGATTGGATTCACGATGCCGGAGGAAGGGTTGTTAATTTGCTTTCAAAAGGTTCGGAAAAGCATTGTCATTATCAGTTGAAGAAGACTTTGGACGAGCATCTGAGTGATATCAGAAGAACTGTAGAATATGCCAATGACAGAGATATGGAGGTCAATCTGTATCTTGAAGACTGGAGTAACGGCATAAAGAATTCTCCTGATTATGTTTTTGCTTTGGTCGACGGTCTTAAGGATATGGGAATAAAACGCTTTATGCTGCCTGATACATTGGGTATACTGAATCCTCTTCAGGTGATAGAATATATGAGGAAAATGAAAAAAAGATATCCTGATTTGCATTTCGATTTTCATGCTCATAATGACTATGATCTGGCGGTAAGCAATGTTCTGGCGGCTGTATTGAGTGGAGTGAAGGGATTGCATACCACAATCAACGGTCTTGGGGAACGTGCCGGAAATGCTCCTTTATCGAGTGTTCAGGCTATACTGAAAGATCATTTTAAAGCCATCACTCATATAGATGAGAGCAGACTCAATGAGGTGAGCCGTACAGTTGAATCGTATTCTGGTATAAGTATCCCGGCAAATAAGCCTATAGTAGGGCAAAATGTTTTCACTCAGGTGGCGGGTGTCCATGCTGATGGAGACAGTAAAAACAATCTCTATTTCAATGATCTTCAGCCTGAACGTTTCGGTAGGGTGAGAGAATATGCGCTTGGAAAGAATTCTGGCAAGGCCAACATACGTAAAAACTTGGAGAGTCTGGGACTTGAACTTGACGATGAATCGATGAGGAAAGTTACGGACAGAATTATTGAGTTGGGCGACCGTAAGGAACTGGTCACTCAGGATGATTTGCCTTATATAATAAGTGACGTACTGAAACATGATACTAAGAGTACAAGTGTGCGGTTATTGAGTTATTTTGTTACCTTGGCTCAGGGATTGAAACCTATGGCAACTCTCAGTATTGAAATAGACGGTAAGGTATATCAGGAAAGTTCGAGCGGTGATGGTCAGTATGATGCCTTTGTGAGGGCATTGCGCAAGATATATAAAGGAACATTGAACCGTAAATTCCCTATGCTTGTCAACTATGCGGTAACAATTCCGCCTGGCGGACGTACTGATGCGTTTGTACAGACAGTTATAACTTGGAATTACGAAAATAAGGAATTCCGTACTCGCGGTTTGGATGCCGACCAGACAGAAGCTGCAATCAAAGCGACAATTAAGATGCTGAATCTTATAGAGCAGTGATTATGAGAAAACATTATTTTATAATCTTTGTATTGATATTGGTTGTAAATGTATTGCTGCGAAGGTTTGTCCTTGGTCCTGAATGGCAGGACAGTAATTTATTGGTAAATTTTTTTATAGCTTTGATATTGACTTCTATATATATAGTCATTGAAAAGTTTGTATTTTTTATAATAAACAAGAATAGAAAAAATATAAAGTGATATGGATTTTAAAATAGCAGTATTAGCCGGCGACGGAATAGGACCGGAAATCTCCGTTCAGGGAGTAGATGTAATGACAGCCGTTTGTGAGAAATTCGGCCATAAAGTTTCATACGAATATGCCATCTGTGGCGCAGATGCAATAGACAAAGTGGGTGATCCGTTCCCGGAAGCTACTTACGAAATTTGTAAAAATGCCGATGCGGTATTGTTCTCTGCAGTAGGAGATCCAAAATTTGATAATGATCCTACAGCCAAGGTACGTCCAGAACAGGGATTGCTTGCAATGCGTAAGAAACTTGGACTTTTTGCAAATATTCGTCCTGTACAGACATTCAAGTGCCTGTTGCATAAGTCGCCTCTTCGTCCAGAACTGGTTGATGGTGCCGATTTTATTTGTATACGTGAACTTACCGGTGGAATGTACTTTGGTGAAAAATACCAGGACAACGATAAGGCATACGATACCAACATGTATACCCGTCCTGAAATAGAGAGAATTCTTAAGGTTGCGTTTGAGTATGCAATGAAACGTAAAAAACACCTTACAGTAGTCGACAAAGCTAATGTGTTGGCTTCTTCCAGACTGTGGCGTCAGATTGCTCAGGAAATGGCCCCGATGTATCCTGAAGTTACCACCGACTATATGTTTGTTGATAACGCAGCCATGAAGATGATACAGGAACCTAAATTCTTTGATGTTATGGTTACAGAAAATACTTTTGGAGATATTCTTACCGATGAGGGTTCTGTAATAAGCGGTTCTATGGGATTGCTTCCTTCTGCATCTACAGGAGAAAGTACTCCGGTATTCGAACCTATTCATGGCTCATGGCCACAGGCTAAAGGCTTAAATATTGCAAATCCTCTTGCACAGATTCTTTCGGTTGCTATGTTGTTTGAATATTTCAATTGTAAGGAAGAAGGAATGCTTATCAGAAAAGCTGTAGATGCATCTCTTGATGAGTGTGTGCGTACTCCTGAGATTCAAGTTGAGGGAGGTGCTAAATATGGCACAAAAGAAGTTGGTGAATGGATAGTGAATTATATTAAAAATGCCTGATTTGAGAAGCAGGTAGTATTTATTGTTGACTATATAATAAAATAAGATAGTATATTACAATAAAGAAACGAATAGTAAACAACTATTTGAAGCCAATAACAAAATAACCGGACTTGGAATATTAATTATATTCATGTCCGGTTATTTTGTTGTTGGTTTTTTATTATTACGAATCTGGATTTCTTCTTGTTTATTTGCCTGAAAAGTTTTTTTATATAACTTTTCGATGTGGCATATTTGAAGAATGTCAGAATTTTTTTACCCTTATATGGCAGTATGGCTCTCCCCCTGTTTTTTCATAATAGTGTTGGTGGTATTCTTCTCCTTCCCAAAAAGTAGTGGCAGGAGTAAGAGCTGTATTTACTGTATACCCCTTATCTCTTAATATAGATATTACATTTTGTGCTTCTTTTAATTGATCATCGTTGAGATAAAAAATTTCACTTCTGTATTGTGGGCCTATGTCCGGTCCTTGTCCGTCGGTCTGAGCAGGATCATGAATTTCAAAGAATAACTTGCATAAATCAGTATACGTAATCTTATCTGCATCATATTCTACAAGTACGGCTTCTGCATGTCCTGTGGTATGAGCCTTAACTTCCTGATAAGTAGGATGATCTTTATGTCCTCCGATATATCCTACAGTTGTTCTGGTAACTCCTTCTGCTTTGTTCATGAGATGTTGTACACCCCAAAAACATCCGCAAGCGAATATAGCTTTTTCCGGTTTCATTTGATGTTATAGGTTTGTTTAAATAAATATTTTGTTATTATTAAGATTGCTTTATGTAATGAATGTTCAAACATACAAAAAGTTTTTAATATACTCTATATGTATTATATAATCTGTTACCTTTGTTGCATAATTTTTTTATTATTGGTTTTGAATATATTTTGTTGGATTATTTATAAGCCATAATATTAATGCAATCAAAGTTAAACAATTAATATAATTCAGAATGAGACTTATTTTTCTTTCTTTTATACTTTGCTTTTTTGTGTCGTCAGGAATGTATGCACAACACGACAGTTTGGAAAATGTTACAGACAGCATAGCAGATTCGGAAAATTATAACAGGATAGTTGATAAGGCTATGGCCTGTACTTTTAAAGACAGTCTGGCTCAGGCTGAAGCTTTGTTTAAGCAAGCACTGAAGATTGATCCGTCGAATGCCCGTAATGCTCTTCTTTTTTCAAATCTCGGAACAGTACAAAAACGTATGGGTAAACTTGATGAGGCTATTGAATCTTATACTATGGCATTAAATATTACACCTTATTCGACATCTATATTACTCAATAGAGGTACTCTGTATCTCGACAAGGGTATGAATTCAAAAGCATATGTAGATTTTTGTAATGTTATAGACCTGATACCAGAAAATATAGAAGCAAGATTATATAGAGCATATATTTATATGGACAGGCACGATTTTGAGGAAGCAAGGATAGATTATAATGTAATAATTGGGAAAGATCCTAAGCATAAGGCCGCCAGAATAGGACTTGTTTTACTTGATCAGTATGAGGGAAAACTTGTGTCTGCAAGGGAAGCGCTTAATATGCTTATTTCTGATTATCCTGATGATGCGTCACTCCTGGTTATGAGGGCAAATATTGATTTACAGAGAAACTATCCGGAATCGGCTATAATTGATTTGGAATCGGCCCTGAAACTTAATCCAAACGACGGTGAGATATATACTCAGTTAGGTGATGTGTATCTTGCAGTAAAGAACAAAGGTAAAGCTAAGGCTGCATATGAAAAAGCTATCTCTCTCGGTATCCCGAGACCTGCATTGCAGGATAGATTGAAGCAATGCAGGTAAATGAATAAATTACGTCCTGAGGCTCGCTTTTATAGCTTCTATGAAGTCTTCTCCATATTTCTTCTTTTTGTACTCACTGAATCCGTTTATGTTGTCAAGTTCTTCTATGGTAACAGGCTTCTTTACACTCAGTAGTTGCAGTGTACTGTCCGACAAAACGATGTATGGAGGAATGGCTTCCATATCTGCAAGCTTTTTCCTTAACTGGTAAAGAATGTCAAACAGTTTGTCTTCTTCATTTTCAAATTCTTTTTCGTCTGTATAACTGAAATTGTAAGCATTTCTTTTTATACTGATTAGTTTAGGCTCGGTATAACTGTGGCTCTGGTGATAATTTATATAAGGGTCTTCATCTTTAATTACAACCAGAAGACCTTTATTCTTGCCATAAAGAATGTTTTTTCCGCTTTCAGTTATTTTTAGATGATTATTTTCGTTGTAAGCTATTTCTATGTAGCCGAAATTCAACATTTGCAGAATATAATTTTGCCAGTAACGCTGGCTTATATCTCTGCCGGCACCAAATGTTTTTATCTTATCGTATCCGTTTTCTGTGATTTCATTATTAAAGTTGCCTCTCAGAATATCTATCAATATTCCTGAAGCTATGTTTTGGTTGGTTCTTGCTATTGCACTCAGAGCTTTTTGTATAATGATGGTTCCGTCAAATTTTTTAGGTGGATTTCTGCATACATCGCAGTTCCCGCAATCCTTATCCATGCTTTCTCCGAAGTAGCTTAACAGAATGCGTCTTCTGCAAATATCGGCTTCGGCGTACTGTTGCATTCTGTTGAGCTTTTCAAGATTTATATCCTTCTGGTTGCTCTCTTCAGCAAATTTCGTCAGTTGAATTATATCTGCATAAGAATAGAATAGTATTGTGTCACTTTTCATTCCGTCCCTGCCGGCTCGCCCTATTTCCTGGTAATAGCTTTCCATACTTTTGGGGAGATTATAATGGATTACCCATCTCACATTCGATTTGTCGATTCCCATACCAAATGCGATAGTTGCACATACAATTTGTATCCTGTCGTTTATGAAATCATCTTGCGCCTGCTCTCTTTGTGCGTTGCTTAATCCTGCATGATAGACGGATGTAGAGTAGCCTTCATCTTCAAGCAGCTCGGCAACCTTTTCAGTCCCTTTCCTGCTCATGCAGTATATAATTCCAGGTTCGTTTTTATGTTTCTCAAGAAATCTGCATATTATTCTTATTTTGTCTTTCTGCTGATATCCTTTTTTGACGTCAAGACTTATATTGGGACGGTCGAATGATGAAATGAATATTTGAGGGTTATTCATTTTAAGTTGTTTGATTATGTCCAGTCTTGTTACTTTGTCGGCTGTAGCAGTAAGTGCAACAATTGGTATATAAGGATACTGTTCTTTCAGGATTTTCAGTTGGGTATATTCAGGTCTGAAATCATGTCCCCATTGTGAGATACAGTGAGCTTCATCTATAGCAAAAAGTGAGATTTTTATATCTCTTAAAAGGTAATTTATTTCCGACTGAAGTTTTTCCGGTGATATGTAAAGTAGTTTGACTCTTCCCTGAAGACATTCAAAACGAATGTTGGTATATTCTGTTTCAGAGTTTGTGCTGTTCAGAGCTCTTGCTATTATTCCGTTCGACTGTAATGACTCTACCTGGTCCTTCATTAAGGATATGAGTGGAGATACAACAATAGCTGTACCTTCCATCATAAGAGCAGGAATCTGATAGCAAAGAGATTTGCCTCCACCTGTTGGCATAAGGACCAATGTGTCTCTTTTGTTTAAAATATTTGTAATTATTTCTTCCTGTTGCGGCCGAAATTGAGTGAATCCGAAATATGATTTTAAAATATTATGCATTTTTTCTTTTGTGGCTTAGATATTTTTTTGCAAAGATATGTATTCTTTTCTAATTGCGTTAATTGTTGAAAAAATGTTGACATAGATTTTGAAATCTCCAAAAAAAGAACCAAATTTGTATAAAGATATTTTTTAAACCAATAAATAAAACAAGACAGATGGTAGACAATCAGCAAAACTTAAACATTGAAGAGCAGAAAGAAGTGAAAAAACCGTATAACATACGTGAAAGAAAAATCAAGAATGCTCCTTACAGAGGTCTAATCAGAGCCGAACTGGCAGATGAACTTTATGAAAAAATTTTGGAAATTGTGGTTATGCAGAAAAAATATAAGGAACCTAACTTTTCTGCCAGCGATTTAGCTAAGATGCTTAAGACTAATACACGATACTTGTCGGCTGTAGTAAATTCCAGATTTAATATGAACTTCTCTTGTTTACTTAATGAATATAGAATTAAGGATTCTATGCATTTGCTTGTAGACAAGCGATATGCCGATAAAAATATCGAAGAAATTAGTGCAATGGTTGGTTTTGCTAATCGTCAGTCTTTCTATGCCGCATTTTATCGAATGTTAGGAATAACTCCTAATGATTATAGAAAAAAACATGGAAGAGGTTAAGAGTAAATTTAATTATATTGTAGAACAATTTGCGGATCTTCAAATTTTAAGATATAAGGTCAGTGGTTTTGATAAGCTGAGCTTAAATCAGAAAAAACTTGTATATTTCCTGTCGGAGGCTGCTCTTGAAGGTAGAGACATTCTTTTCGACCAGAATGGCAAGTATAATTTGAAGATCCGCAAAATGTTGGAAGCCGTGTATGTTAATTATAACGGTGACAGAAATTCGGAAAGTTTTAAAGCTCTGGAAGTCTATCTTAAGAGAGTATGGTTTTCAAGTGGAATACATCATCACTATTCTACAGATAAGTTTATGCCGGATTTTTCGCAGGATTTTCTTTACGACTGCTTGAAATCTATGGATAAATCTCTTCTTCCACTTGCAAAAGACGAAGATTTAGATGATTTCTGTAAAGAAATATTCCCTATTGTGTTCAATCCTTCAGTTATGCCTAAACGGGTAAATCAGACAGACGGTGAAGATTTGATTCTTACATCGGCTGCTAATTATTATGATGGTGTGACTCAGGAAGAAGCCGAAAACTTTTATTCTTCTTTGAAAGAAGAGGGTGATGAAACGCCTGTTATGTACGGTATGAACAGCAGGCTTGTAAAAGATGAAAAAGGAAATATTAAAGAAATTGTATGGAAACTCGGAGGTGAGTATTCCGATGCAATAGAAAAAATAATATATTGGCTTGAAAAGGCTTTGGCTGTTGCTGAAAATGACAGACAGAAACAAGTCATCACTCTTTTAGTGGACTTTTATAAAACAGGCGACTTGAAAGTCTTTGATGATTATTCCATTCAATGGCTCAAGGATGTAGACTCTCATGTTGATTTTGTCAATGGCTTTATCGAAAGCTATGGCGATCCTTTAGGCTTAAAGGCAAGCTGGGAATCTATTGTCGACTTTAAGGATCTTGAGGCAACTCACCGTACAGAAATAATCAGTGAAAATGCACAATGGTTTGAAGATAATTCTCCTGTTAATCCTTTGTTTAAAAAGAGTGAAGTCAAAGGGGTATCAGCAAAAGTTATTACTGCTGCTATACTTGCAGGTGACCTTTATCCGGCAAGTGCCATTGGTATAAATCTTCCTAATTCAAACTGGATTCGTAGTGTGCATGGTTCTAAATCCGTAACAATAGGAAATCTGACTGATGCATATAATAAAGCAGCCAAGGGTAATGGTTTCCGAGAGGAGTTTGTCTATGGTAATATGGAAAAAGAACTGATGGATAAATATTCTGATATTACCGGAGATTTACATACAGATCTGCATGAATGCTTGGGGCATGGTTCCGGCAAATTGTTGCCCGGGGTTGATCCTGATGCCTTAAAAGCTTATGGAGCTACTATTGAAGAGGCGAGAGCCGATTTGTTCGGACTGTATTATATGCCGGATAAGAAAATTATTGAATTAGGATTATTACCAGATAGCGAGGCGTATAAGGCTGAGTATTATTCATACATGATGAATGGTCTTATGACACAGCTTGTGCGTATTGAACCAGGGTGTAATATTGAAGAATCACACATGAGGAATCGTCAGCTTATTGCTTCGTGGGCACTTGAAAAAGGGGGTAGCGATAGAGTTGTGGAACTCGTAAAACGAGAAGGAAAAACATTTGTCGTAATAAACGATTATTGTAAGCTTCGTGCCCTATTTGGTGAACTGCTTTCAGAAATTCAGAGAATAAAGAGTGAAGGAGATTATTATGCGGCAAGAGAACTTGTTGAGAAATATGCTGTGAAAGTAGACAGTGACCTTCATAAAGAAGTACTTGAAAGATACCGTTCTTTAAATTTAGCTCCTTATAAGGGTTTTATTAATCCTAAATATATTGCAGTTGAAAATTCGAATGGTGAAATTGTTGATGTGGAATTAGATTATAGTGAAGGATATTCGCAACAGATGTTACGTTACAGTCGTGACTATTCAAACTTATAATGTATATAGTTAATTCCGTACTAATTATTATTGATACCGATAATTGTTTATACTGATGGATGAAATACATGAAACTATAAAGGATATAAAGTCTAAGTTCCGTTTGTTTATGAACGGGGTTGTTTCGCAGAGTATGCGTGAAAAGGGGATGGACTACAAATTGAATTTTGGCATAGAGTATTCCCGTATAAAAGAGATAGCTGCAAGCTATCCTCAGAATCACGATTTGGCTCAGGCTTTATGGAAAGAGAACATTAGAGAATGTAAAATTATGGCTGGACTGTTGCAGCCTGTAGATACTTTTTATGAGGAAATAGCCGAGATATGGATTGAAGACATGAAATATCCGGAACTGGCTGAATATACAGTAATGAATTTGTTGCAATATGTTCCATATGCATCAGATGTAGTGTTTAAGTGGATAGCCGATGAAAGACCATATTTCCAACTTTGCGGATATATGCTTATGGCCCGTCTTTTTATGAAAGGATTAACTCTTAATGAACGTGCCGAAGCGGAATTTCTGGATCAGGCTTTTACTGAAATCGAAGGTGGTGAGCCTATGCTTCAGAAAGCAGCATCGGTTGCATTGAAAAAGTTTGCAGTACTGTCGAGAGAAAATACAAAAAACCTTGGCAGACAGTTGGGACTCATGAGTAAATCTGCCAAACCCGAAGTCAAACTTTACTTGGATGAAATAAAAAATGATATAGAATATCGTATTTAAACTTTCAATATTAAGCAAAAAAGATTAACTTTGGCGGCTGAATGATATTTTTTTGATGGAAGATAAGATAAAAGATACAGTTAAACAGGTGCTTACTGAGTATCTGCAAAAGAACGGACATCGTAAGACGCCCGAAAGATATGCTATACTTGAAACTATATATTCAATCAAAGGGCATTTTGATATCGAAAACCTGTATCAGTATATGGCCGATAAGGAAAAATTCCGTGTTAGCCGTGCAACTTTATATAATACAATAATTCTTCTAATAGATGCCGGCTTGGTTATCAAACATCAGTTTGGCAACACTTCTCAGTATGAACGTTCGTATAATAATGAAACTCATCATCATTTGATTTGTACATCGTGCGGTAAGGTTTCCGAATTTGAAGATGATAACTTGAAGCAGGCTGTAGCCCAAAGTAAGATAAAGGGTTTTCAGCCTTCGCATTATTCGTTGTATATATACGGTTTATGCAACAAGTGTTTGTCTAAGCGAAAGAAAAAATAAACAGAAACTATATTAAACATAAGAATCATGAAAGTAGATGTCTTGTTAGGTTTACAGTGGGGCGACGAAGGTAAAGGAAAAGTTGTCGATGTTTTGACTCCACGTTATGATGTAGTAGCGCGTTTCCAGGGTGGTCCGAACGCCGGTCATACTCTTGAATTTGAAGGACAGAAATATGTTCTCCGTTCAATTCCTTCTGGTATTTTCCAGGGCGATAAAGTTAATATTATAGGTAATGGTGTAGTGCTCGACCCGGCTTTGTTCAAGGCAGAAGCAGAAGCTTTGGAGGCAAGTGGACATCCTTTGAAGGAACGTTTGCATATATCAAAGAAAGCACATTTGATTTTACCTACTCACCGTATTCTTGATGCTGCTTATGAGGCTGCAAAAGGCGCTTCTAAGGTTGGAACTACAGGTAAAGGAATCGGTCCTACATATACAGATAAAGTTAGCCGTAACGGCTTGCGTGTAGGTGATATTCTTCATAACTTCGAAGAAAAGTATGCTGCTGCTAAGGCTCGTCACGAACAAATTCTTAAAAGTCTTAATTACGAATACGATATAACTGAAATAGAAAAGCAGTGGCTTGAAGGCATAGAATATCTTCGCGAATTTAATCTTGTAGACAGTGAACATGAAATCAACTCTCTTCTTAAAGAAGGCAAGAGTGTTCTTTGTGAAGGTGCGCAGGGTACAATGCTTGATGTGGATTTCGGTTCATATCCTTTTGTCACTTCTTCAAATACTATATGTGCTGGTGCATGTACAGGATTGGGACTTGGTCCTAATAAAATTGGTGAGGTATATGGTATAATGAAAGCATATTGTACTCGAGTTGGAGCCGGACCTTTCCCTACTGAGTTGTTTGATGAAACTGGAAAGACTATCCGTGATTTAGGTCATGAGTATGGTGCTGTAACTGGTCGTGAACGCCGTTGCGGATGGGTTGACTTGGTTGCATTACGTTATTCTATAATGGTCAATGGAGTTACTAAATTGATTCTTATGAAGAGTGACGTTCTTGATGGATTTGATACAATAAAAGCTTGTGTGGCATATAAGGTTAATGGTGAGGAAATAGATTATTTCCCATATGATATAACTGAGGGCGTTGAACCTGTTTATGTAGAATTGCCAGGATGGAAGACTGATATGACAAAAATGACAAGCGAAGACGAATTCCCTGAAGAATTCAATGCTTATATATCATTCCTTGAAGAACAGTTGGAAACTCCTATTAAAATTGTATCTGTAGGTCCAGACCGTGAACAGACTATTGAAAGATATACTGAAGCTTAATTTGTTTGATATGCTTATTTATCAGAAATAAGAATTCAGGTTAAGTATATATTATCTTAATAATGTTTATGCCGCTTCCTTGTGTGTAAAAGCATAAGGAAGCGGCTTTCGTTTTAGGAAATATCATGAAATGTTATTGTCTCTTATTTTATACTCATGTTTGTTTATTTGTAAGTTATACTGTTTAATATGTGGATAAATATTAGGGAAAATACTGTTTTTTATATTAAATTGAAAGTTTTTTGATTCTTATTTTTGCAGTTGTATGTTTTATGTTATTTTTGTATTGTCGGTTGGATAATAATTCATAGGTAGAATTTTAGAGTGTTATATAATAATAGAATATTCTCTCTCTCTTAAATTTAATCCTATATAGAGGGGTGTTCTCAGTGATTGAGGGCACCTCTTGTTTTGTTTGTTGTTTTATAGTTTTAATTGTTTGGCCTTTCATTCTATATATTTCTTAAGAGTAATTCATTATGATAAACAAAAAATCTTCATGGCTTATAATATCTGTTTAACATAAAAATGCTAACTTTGCCGACACTTTGTATATCAAGATTAACGCATGATTTCTGTAGAAGGTTTAAAAGTAGAATTTGGAGTAACACCTCTGTTTGAGGATGTATCTTATGTGATTAACAAGAAAGACCGAATAGCTTTGGTTGGAAAGAATGGTGCCGGCAAGTCTACAATGCTTAAGATTCTGGCTGGAATCCAGAAACCTACCGATGGAGTAGTAGCCATACAGCGAGGAGTTACTGTAGGCTATTTGCCTCAGGTTATGATACTGAGTGATACAAGGTCTGTTATGGCTGAAGCAGAAATGGCTTTTGAGCACATTTTCGAACTTCAGGATAGTCTGAATAAAATGAATCAGGAGTTGGCCGACAGAACTGATTATGATTCAGAAAGTTATCATGAACTTATAGAGCGATTTACCCATGATAATGAACGTTTCCTTATGATGGGCGGAACAAACTATAAGGCTGAGATAGAACGCACCCTTACAGGATTAGGATTTAGCAGAAATGATTTCTACCGTCCTACATCCGAATTCAGCGGTGGTTGGCGTATGCGTATAGAACTTGCCAAACTGTTACTTCGTAAGCCAGATGTTCTGCTTCTCGACGAGCCTACCAATCATCTTGATATAGAAAGTATTCAATGGTTGGAAAATTTCCTGAAAATGAGCCCGGGTGCTGTTGTACTTGTGAGTCACGACCGTGCTTTTATTAATAATGTAACCAATAGAACTATTGAAATATCATGCGGACATATTTATGATTATAAAGTTCCGTATGATGAGTTTGTCGTTTTAAGAAAGGAACGCCGTGAACAGCAATTACGTGCTTATGAAAACCAGCAGAAAGAAATAAAAGACACTGAAGATTTTATAGAGCGTTTCAGATATAAGGCAACCAAGGCTGTTCAGGTTCAGAGTAGAATAAAACAATTGGAAAAGATTGTTCCTATAGAGATAGACGATGAAGACACATCAACTCTGAGGTTGAAGTTCCCTCCTGCAATTCGTTCCGGCAATTATCCTGTTATATGTGAAAATGTAAAGAAAGCCTATGGAAACCATTTGGTTTTCCATAATGTTACTCTTACCATAAACAGAGGCGAAAAAGTAGCTTTCGTAGGAAAGAACGGTGAAGGAAAATCTACTCTTGTGAAATGTATTATGGATCAGATACCATACGAAGGTAAGTTGGTAATAGGCCATAATGTACAGATAGGTTATTTTGCACAGAATCAGGCCCAGCTACTTGACGAAAATCTTACAGTTTTTGATACTATAGACAGAGTGGCGAAGGGTGATATACGTCTTAAAATTAGAGATATACTTGGAGCATTCATGTTTGGCGGTGAGGCATCCGAAAAGAAGGTAAAAGTCTTGTCGGGAGGTGAGCGCAGCAGACTGGCCATGATAAAATTACTACTTGAACCAGTAAATTTCCTAATACTCGACGAGCCTACAAATCATCTTGATATGCGTTCCAAAGACGTATTGAAAGAAGCTATAAAAGAATTCGACGGAACTGTAATAGTTGTATCTCACGACCGTGAGTTCCTCGACGGACTTGTGACAAAAGTTTATGAATTTGGTGGTGGAGTAGTTAAAGAACATATTGGTGGAATTTATGATTTTCTGCAAAAGAAAAAGATGGAAAATCTAAACGAACTCCAATTGTCTCAGTCGCCTACAGGCAATAATTCAAACCAGCAGAAGAGCACAGACCAGCCAACCCCAGTTTCTGAAAGCAAGCTTTCTTACGAAGCTCAGAAAGAATTGAATAAGAAAATAAGAAAACTTGAAAAACAAGCTTCCGACTGCGAGGACAGAATAACTAAACTTGAAGCTCAGATTAAAGAGCTTGAAACAAAGATGGCGACTCCCGAAGGTGCTTCGGATATGAAATTATACGAGCAGCACCAGGAACTCAAGAATAAGGTTTCGGAAGTAGAAGAAGAATGGGAATCTGCTTTAATGGAAATAGAAGATTTAAAAGTACAATCATAAATTAACTAACATGAAAACAAAACTTTGTATTGCTTTTGCAGCTTTAGCTGTTGCCACTCTTGCAGGGTGTGCCGAACAAAAAAAAGAGGCGAAGGTCAGCACCGGAATAAATCTGGCCAATCTTGATACTACAGCAGTACCTGGAAATGATTTTTTCCGTTATGCATGTGGCGGATTTAACGATTCACATCCACTTACAGCCGAGTATTCACGCTATGGAGCATTTGAAATGCTGATGGAAGAAAACCAGAAACAGTTGCGTGAATTGATAGAAAACTTTGCCGGACAGGAAAATCAGATCGGAACCCAGGGACAGAAAATAGGAGATCTTTATAATCTTGCAATGGATAGTGTGAAACTTAATTCGGATGGCATTTCACCTATCAAGCCTATGCTCGACAAAATAGCCGCTATTACCGACAAGAGCCAGATTATACCGATGAAAGCTGAATTGTCAAACAATGGCGTAGGAACATATTTCACCAGTTATGTATATGGAGACCCTAAAAACAGTACTCTGAATATTTTCCAGATGGCTCAGGGTGGTATAAATCTTGGAGAGAAGGAATACTATCTTGACACAGATGAAAGCACAACAGCTATTCGTGAACAGTATAAGCAGTATATAGTAAAACTGTTTACACTTGCAGGATTCTCTGAAGCCGATGCAAAGAAAAAGATGGAAGATGTAATGGCAATCGAAACTGCTATTGCTAAAGCTTCATACAGTGCAGTTGAACGTCGTGATCCTGAAGCCAATTATCATAAGATTACTTACGATGAACTGAAGAAGACTTTCCCAAATATCGACTGGGATACATACCTAAAGACATTGGGAGTATCAGGAGTTACAGAACTTAATGTAGAACAGATAGAGCCTATTAAGGAAGTTGAAAAACTTATCCAGACTATGCCTCTGTCTTGTCACATTTCTTATTTGCAATATAATCTTATAGACGCAGCTGCAAGCTATTTGAGTGATGACTTCGTTGCTGCCCGTTTCGATTTCTATGGAAAAGTATTGTCAGGACGTCAGGCTAATCAACCACGTTGGAAGCGTGCCGTTAATTCAGTAAACGGAATGTTGGGAGAAATTGTAGGCCAGATGTATGTAGAAAAATACTTCCCTGCTGCAGCCAAAGAACGCATGGTAGGTCTTGTAAAGAACTTGCAGTCTGCTCTTGGAGAACGTATTCAAGCTCAAGAATGGATGAGTGACAGTACAAAAGTAAGAGCAATGGAAAAACTTGCAGCCTTCCATGTAAAAGTAGGTTATCCAGACAAATGGAAAGATTATTCAGACCTGCATATAGAAAAAGATTCATATTGGGCAAATGTTTGTCGTGCTGCTCAGTGGGGAGTAAAAGATATGTATAGCAGAATAGGTAAGCCAGTCGACAAAGATGAATGGCTTATGAGTCCACAGACTGTCAACGCATACTATAATCCTCTTACAAATGAAATCTGTTTCCCTGCAGCAATTCTTCAATATCCGTTCTTTGATATGAATGCTGATGATGCATTTAACTATGGAGCGATAGGTGTTGTAATAGGACATGAGATGACACACGGATTCGACGATCAGGGACGTCAGTTTGATAAAGATGGAAATCTTAAAGACTGGTGGGTAGAAGGTGATGGCGACCGCTTTAACGAACGCACAAAAGTTATGGTTGATTTCTTTAACAACATAGAAGTATTACCTGGACTTAAGGCTAACGGCCAGCTTACTTTAGGTGAAAATATTGCCGATCACGGAGGTCTTAAAGTTTCTTATCTTGCATACAAGAATGCTACACGTAATAATCCTCTGCCTGAAGTTGACGGATTTACAGCAGACCAGAGATTCTTTATCGCATATGCAACTCTTTGGGCTGGTAACATCCGTGAAGAAGAAATCCGTTCTCGCACAAAATCTGATCCTCATTCATTGGGAGAATGGAGAGTAAACGGAGCACTTCCTCATGTTGACGCATGGTATGATGCTTTTGGCATTACAGATAAGGATTCTATGTATATTGCTCCTGAAAACCGTCTGAAGGTTTGGTAATTAGCTCAGGTGTAGTCTATATAAAAACAGATAAAATACCGATTTATAGCCAGTCTATGTATAATTTATATATATAGCCTGGCTATAATTGTTATAAGTGGATAGAAATTGCTTTATAAGTATTTTTAATCACTTTGTGTTAATAAATATGTATCTATTGTAAAACGTGTTAGAAAACAAGCTTTTTTATTCGTTTTATTTGCAGATAAAAATAAAGTCCTTACCTTTGTACTGTGTTTTTCATAGTATTAGATTTAAGGTTAATAAAGGTTGGAGTACAGCGGTGCTCCTTTTTTTATGTCCTTACTTCTGCATTCAGATTTTTGTCTGAATAAAAGAACAGTATATCCCACATATATTTTTTTATTTTTGCTTAGAATCGGTAAATAGAACAGTCAGTAACATTCGTGTCGTATCATATAAATAGTACGGGCGTCCGACTAAAGTGAAACAACCGTACCACTTTAGTCGGACGCCCGTACTATTTATATCAAACACCCCAAACAATTATACACTCTTTGATACAATTATCTGTTGGTGTAGGGGATATTTTCAATCATATTCAGTATAAGTATAAAATCTGTGATATTATATTTATACTTATACTTAGTTTTTCTTATCCTGTATTATCCTATATTCTTTACTTTGATAAGATATTCAGCTATCTGTACTGCATTCAATGCTGCACCTTTCTTAATCTGGTCGCCTACAGCCCAGAAAGCAAGACCGTTTTCATTTGTAAGGTCCTTACGGATACGTCCTACATAAACAGGGTCCTTGCCAGCAAGGAACAGAGGCATAGGATATTCTTTTTCAGCCGGATTGTCCATAAGAACAAGTCCTTCTCCATTAGCGAATGCCTGACGTGCCTCTTCTATAGATACAGGACGTTCTGTTTCAATCCAGATACTTTCAGAGTGAGAACGTAAAGCAGGTACACGAACACAAGTTGCACTAACCTGAATATCAGAATGCATGATTTTTCTTGTTTCGTTATACATCTTCATTTCTTCCTTAGTATATCCATTGTCGGTAAACACATCAATTTGAGGTATAAGATTGAAAGCCAACTGATATGCGAATTTTTCAACCTTAACAGGTTCGTTGGCCAATACCTGACGATACTGTTCATAAAGTTCATCCATTGCAGCAGCACCTGCACCACTTGCAGCCTGATATGTAGATACATGAACTTTCTTGATATGAGTCAGATTTTCAATAGCCTTAAGAGCTACCACCATCTGTATTGTAGTACAGTTTGGATTAGCAATAATTCCACGTGGACGTTCCAATGCATCTTCAGGATTTATTTCAGGAACAACCAATGGAACATCATTATCCATACGGAAAGCACTTGAATTGTCAATCATAACAGCTCCGTACTTAGTGATAGTCTCGGCAAATTCTTTAGAAGTACCTGCACCTGCAGAAGTAAAGGCAATATCTACACCTTTAAAGTCATCGTTGTGCTGCAGAAGTTTGACTTCTATTTCTTTACCGCGGAAAGTGTATTTTCGTCCCGCGCTACGTGAAGAACCAAACAAAACCAATTCATCCAAAGGGAAATTTCTTTCATCGAGCACACGCAGAAACTCCTGTCCTACGGCTCCGCTTGCACCAACAATTGCTACTTTCATTTTTCTCTTTTTACTTTAAGTGTTAATTATACGTCATTTTGTTTGCAAAAATATAACATTTTAGGATACGTTGACGAAAACTTGAAAGTTTTTTTATATTTTTGTCTTTAAAAATGTATATATATAAATTGGATATGAAAGAATTGCTCGATTTTACCGGTCTCGGTATAACTCTACCCATTACAGATCCTACATGGATATTCTTTTTAGTGCTGGTTATCATTCTGTTTGCTCCTATAATAATGGGCAAGTTACGTATTCCGCACATTATCGGTATGATTCTGGCCGGTGTTATAGTAGGAGAATATGGTTTTAACATACTTGAGAGAGACAGCAGTTTCGAGTTATTCGGTAAAGTAGGTCTGCTTTATATAATGTTTCTTGCCGGTCTTGAAATGGATATGGACGATTTCAAGAAAAATCAGACCAAAGGCCTGGTTTTTGGTTTCTGGACATTTATAATACCAATGGCATTGGGTATATTTACAAGTATGTGGCTACTTGATTTTTCTATGGTTACCTCTGTGCTTCTTGCGAGTATGTATGCCAGTCATACCCTGATAGCCTATCCTATACTAAGCAGATACGGACTAACCAGAATAAGAAGTGTGAGCATTACCATAGGCGGAACAGCTGTGACAGTGGTGCTGGCTCTTGCCGTACTGGCTGTAATAGGCGGAATGTATAAGGGTGATGCAGTAGGCAGCTTATATTGGGTACTGCTTGTTGTAAAAGTTGTGGCTCTATGTGTTCTTATTGTAGCAGGCATGCCTCGTCTGTGCCGCTGGTTTTTCCGTACATACGATGATAGTGTGATGCAGTTTGTCTTTGTTCTGTCAATGGTCTTTTTAGGAGCGGGACTTATGGAAATAGTCGGTATGGAAGGTATTTTGGGAGCTTTTCTTGCCGGTCTTGTTTTAAACAGATATGTTCCTCATGTATCTCCATTGATGAACCGTCTTGAGTTTGTGGGCAATGCTTTGTTCATACCTTATTTCCTTATAGGTGTAGGTATGATAATCGATGTAAGATGTCTGTTTACAGAAGGTGTAGCCTTAAAAGTTGCCATAGTGATGACAGTAGTAGCTACCATCAGCAAATGGCTTGCTGCATGGATAACCCAGAAAACATTCAGAATGAAGAAAAGCGAGTGTAATCTTATATTCGGTTTGAGTAATGCCCAGGCTGCAGCTACACTTGCGGCTGTACTTATAGGACATGAGATAATTATGCCCAATGGAGAACGTTTGCTGAATGATGATGTACTAAACGGTACAGTTGTTATGATTCTTTTCACCTGCATCATAAGCTCTATGGTAACAGAAAGAGCAGCCAAGCAGATTGTTGCCGAAGAGCACAGTGCCGATGAAAACTCAGAAAAGCAGAAAAATGAAAAGGAAAACATCATGATTTCTGTAGCAAATCCTGAGACAATAGAAGGACTTGTTAACATGGCTTTAATGATAAAGCACCCAAAGCAGAAGAAAGAACTTGTGGCACTTAGTGTTATAAACGACAATAACACTTCCGAGGCCAAGGAAATGAAGTCGAAAAGGAATCTTGAAAAAACATCTATGATAGCAGCTTCTGCCGATACATCTGTGAGAACAGTACTCAGATACGATATGAATATTGCTCAGGGTATAATTCATACAGCACGTGAAAATGAAATAACCGATATAATAATAGGTCTTCACAGAAAGACAAATCTTCTTGATTCGTTTTTCGGAACAATGACAGAAAATCTGCTTGCAGGTACCCATCGTCAGGTTATGATAGCAAAACTGCTTATACCTGTAAATACTTTGAGAAGAATTGTGGTGGCAATACCTTCTCAGGCTGAGTTTGAGGCAGGTTTCTCAAAATGGGTCATGCAGATGTGCCGTTTAGGTAAAATATTGGGTTGTAGAGTACATTTTCATGGCACTGAGCAGACTTTGGCATATATCCGCCGCATAGTAGACCGTGAGGATGCTTCTACATTTACAGCTTTTTCAATACTCGAAGACTGGGAAGATTTGCTTATTCTGACAGGACAGGTCTCATACGACCATCTTCTTGTTATAATATCTTCTCGTAAGGGCTCTATATCTTATCAGCCATCGTTCGAACAGTTGCCTACCCAGATAGTACGTTATTTCTCAAACAACAGTCTGCTTGTGGTATATCCCGACCAGTGGGGTGATCCGGAAGAAATAATGTCTTTCTCCGATCCTCGTCGCGGCATGAATGTTTCTACTTACGAAAGTGTAATTACCAAACTTTATAAATGGTTTAAGAAGGAGTAGTAAGTAATAGAAAGAAAAGCCGGCCATAGATAAAGAATATAAAATAAATACAATTTGAAAAATAAAAGACGATAAGAGAATAAACATAATCTACTGTCGGTTTGTTATTTTTTTAATATAATTCAAATAATACACAAATGAACAATAATTTGGAATGGCAGCAGCGTACTGAGTTACTTTTAGGTAAAGAAAAAATGGAGCGTTTAAGAAGTGCTCATGTTCTGGTTGTAGGAGTAGGAGGAGTAGGAGCCTATGCGGCAGAAATGATATGTCGTGCCGGTGTAGGAAAAATGACAATAGTAGATGCCGATACCGTACAACCGTCGAACATAAACCGTCAGTTGCCTGCCACCCATTCGGTAATAGGCAGACCAAAAGCAGAAGTTCTTGCCGAACGTTTTAAAGATATAAATCCCGATTTGGAGTTGACAGTACTTCCGGAATATTTGAAAGATGAGGCTATACCACAATTGCTCGACAGCGATAATTTTGATTTTGTGGTAGATGCAATAGATACAGTTGCCCCCAAATGTTATCTTATTTACAATGCACTCAAGAGAGGCATAAAAATAGTAAGCAGTATGGGAGCCGGCGCAAAGCGTGATATTACTCAAGTGAGGTTTGCCGATTTGTGGGAGACATATCACTGCGGATTAAGTAAGGCAGTGAGAAAAAAACTTCAGAAAATGGGTATGAAGCGTAAATTACCTGTAGTATTCAGCACAGAACAGGCAGATGCAAATGCAGTTATATTGGTAGACGACGAACAGAACAAGAAATCTACTGCAGGAACGGTAAGTTATATGCCGGCTGTATTCGGATGTTATCTTGCAGAGTATGTAATCAGAAAGTTATAGAGAGAGCAAAATCTGTAGTTAAATATCCGTATAATTGTGTGGTCTCATTTTTTTTGAATATTTTGTATTGAAGAAACAAAAAAACAGATAAAGACTATGATAGAGTTGAGTGGCATAACAAAAAGTTTCGGGAAACTGCAAGTGCTGAAAGGTATAGATCTTAATATAAATAAAGGAGAAGTAGTAAGTATAGTTGGTCCGAGTGGTGCCGGAAAGACTACTTTACTTCAGATTATGGGTACATTAGACAAAGCCGATTCGGGAAGTGTAGTAATAAACGGAACAGAAATAAGCCGTTTGAAGGAAAAAGAGTTGTCGGCATTCCGGAATAAGGAAATTGGTTTTGTATTTCAGTTTCATCAGTTGCTTCCGGAGTTTACAGCCCTTGAGAATATAACCATTCCGGCTTTGATAAACGGCACATCATCTTCTGCTGCAAAAGTACGCGCTATGGAGATTCTTGATTTTCTCGGACTTTCTGACCGTGCATCTCATAAGCCATCAGAACTTTCTGGTGGAGAGAAACAGAGAGTAGCTGTAGCAAGAGCTCTTATAAACAATCCTTCTGTTATTTTGGCCGATGAACCTTCGGGCAGCCTTGACACCAAAAACAAAGAGGAACTGCATAATCTTTTTTTTGAGTTGCGCGATAAATTAGGACAGACTTTTGTTATTGTTACTCATGATGAATCTCTCGCGAGTCAGACCGACAGAACCATACATATAGTTGATGGCAAGATTGTGCTATAAAACAGTTACTCCCCAAACATTGCTTAACTGATGTTTGGGGAGTAATTATTTTATTCTGTTTACGTATTACATTTATATTGTACCATTAAGCCTGCATGAATCTTGTTTTAATATTATATATCTTCCTCATGTAATTAATATTCTCCTGTATGACTAAGATAATATAACCATCAGAATTCAATGTTTACAATTTCCGGATTATGGTCTGACATGAAAACAGCATCCTTTTCTTCTTCAGGTTCTTGAGGAATATAAATACTGTTTACCTTAATTTGAGGAGTAACAAATATAAAATCAATCATTTCACATTCGTTTTGAGGTATTCTTCCGAAATCATGGAATGTATAGTTTACTCCCGATTTTTCTACAGCTTCTGTATATGCATCTTTTAATACAAAAGCATTTGTTGTTATTGTAGTATAAGCATCCGAACTGCTGTTGACATTAAAGTCTCCAGTAAGTACAGCTGGTTTATCTCCTACAATTTCCTTTATTTTCTCAATAATAAGCAGTGCCGCATTTTTTCTGGCCTCTACTCCTACATGATCGAAATGAGTATTCACTGCCATAAAAATCTTACCGTTGTTTTTATCTTTAAGCTTAGCCCAAGTAGCAATACGTGTGCAAGCTCCGTCCCATCCGATGAATCCTACACTGTCAGGGTATTGAGACAGCCAGAAAGTATTGCTGTCCATTATTTCGAATTTGCTTTTCTTTATAAAAAGAGGTGCATATTCTCCTTTTTTTGCTCCGTCTTCACGGCCAACACCTACAACATCATATTCTGGCAGTCTGTCTTTTAAATCATTAAGCTGGTTGTCGAGCACTTCCTGCATTCCTATTATATCAAGTTCCTGATGCTTGATAAATGAAGCAACAGAATCTTTACGATATTTCCACTTGTTCATCCCGTCCTGAGGGTTATCGTATCTTATATTGAATGTAGCCCAATTTAAATTTGTGGAATCGGTAGTTTTTGTAGCCTCTGTACATGCACTCGCCAAAATGTAGGTTATACCTGCTGCAATACCAAGTTGTATCTTATTCATGATGACTTGTTTTTTGATTATAAATTATATGGTTGTTAAATTATACTTCAAACTGTATGTCTGTTCTTACTGTATTTTTTTATCTTGATTATGGTATAGCTTTGTATATCTTTCATAGCAAAAATGAAAAAAACTTTCTATCTTTACGCAAAATTACAACAAATTATTATGAGTCACATACAATTAGGAAAATTTAATCGGCTGGAAGTTGTTAAGGAAGTCGATTTCGGAGTTTACTTGAATGGCGATGAGGATGGTGAAATCTTGCTGCCTACACGTTATGTTCCCGAAGGATGTAAGCCGGGTGATGTACTTAACGTATTTATTTATCTTGATATGGATGAAAGGTTAATAGCAACAACTCTTCAGCCTTTTGTTCAGGTTGGCGAATTTGCATGTCTTGAGGTGGCGTGGGTCAACCAATATGGAGCATTTCTTGATTGGGGACTTATGAAAGATTTGTTTGTGCCTTTCCGTGAACAGAAGATGAAGATGATAAAGGGCAACAAGTATGTTGTACATGTTCATCTCGATGAGGAAAGTTACAGAATTGTTGCTTCTGCCAAGGTTGAGAAATATTTGCAGAAAGACAAAGCACCATATAAATCGGGTGAAGAAGTTGATATACTTGTATGGCAGAAGACAGATCTTGGCTTTAAGGTAATAGCGGACAACAAGTACAGCGGAATGATTTTCAAAAACGAAATATTCCAGAATGTACAGGTGGGCATGAAGCTGAAAGCTTATGTAAAACATGTAAGAGAAGACGGAAAAATAGATTTTGAACTACAGCAGGGTGGTATAAGAAAGGTTTCCGATTTTTCGGAAGTTTTGCTTGAATATATTAAAAATAATGGCGGAAGCACAACCGTAAACGATAAGACTGATGCTGAAGTTATTTATCAGACATTCGGAGTAAGCAAGAAGACATTCAAGAAGGCTGTTGGAGATCTTTATAAGAAAAGACTCATTGTGCTTGAAGAAAATGGCATAAAATTAGCATGAGAATTAATTGAACTGTAATTCTGGAATTAATAATGTAGATTTTTATGATATAGATTTGATTATTAATTTTATGAATTCCGGGCAGTTCCGGCATATCTTCATGAATAGGATTAATAGGATTTGTCCTATAATAAATAGGAATCTCCCTAATACCAATTGGGGAGATTCATTTGCAGGGGGATTTTTATCTCCCTATTTTTGTATCAGTAAATAATTTAAACTGATACTATTATGAAGCGAATAAAAATTTTTTTCGGTTTTGTGATAGCAATTTTCATTGCTTTGCCTGCTATGGCCTATGACCTTGGTGATATAAGAGTCAATGCTCGCTTTCTTACAGACAGAATGGCTTTCGAACTGAACTTGACACAGCGCCAATATAACGATCTATATGAAATAAATTATGATTTCTTTAATAACATAAATCCATACGCCGACGGATTGCGCAGGGCCGATGCACGTGCTATGGATGCTTATTACAGATATCTTGATGAGAGAAATGATGATATGAGATGGATACTCTCCAACAGTGTATATATAAAGTTTATGTCGATAGACTATTTCTTTCGTCCGATATATGCCATGAATAATGTGTGTTACATAAGAATCTATAAGATATATCCTAACAGAAACTTTTTTTATTTCGGACTTCCTGTTCATTATGCAACATATAGAGGTGCACACTGCAGACACAGATGCGGTGGAGTAAGCTATTACAAGAAATACTATAAAAAACATTATAACCATAAGGTATATGTTGGCCGGTTTGAATGTCGTCCTGAGCACAGGCCTCATGATTTCGGTCCTGCTCACCGACCGGTAAAACCTGTTCCTCCTGCCATATGTCCTCAGAGACCTTCTAAAGGAGAACACCGTCCACATTATCAGGATAGAGATGACAAAAAATTTAACAGACAACCAAGGAACGAAAGAAAGGCAGAACGAAATGACCGTAAAAGGATAGAAGAACGGAAAGCAGGATCTTCAAGAGTCGGCCGGGATGCAGAACGCGGAAGAGAGCGCCGTTTGGAACGAGATTTATAGATAGAAAATATAGCTAACTGACAGAAACTGATAAATATCAATTGGATGAAAATTGGATGAACTATACTGTAATTATAGTTTTATGAAATTTATAAAGTAACAAAATAGTGCTACGGCCATGGTTCCAACCATCCATGTCTGTAGCACTATTCTTATTAATCCCCTGAACAACTCCTTACAGCCGACAGGTAATTATATTCTTGATATCCTGATTATGTACCATTATATTATTTCAGACTGAGAGGCACCCCTCTGTAGAAATCAAGAATTTTTGTTCTGAAAATATAATCATACTTTGCCTGTATCTTTTCGGATACAGCCTTCATCCATGCAGTTCGCGATTCATTATATTCTGTAGCATTAGCTTTGCCTTCAGAATATTTTTCTTTCATAAGGTTGAAAGATGCTTCTGCTGCTTTATCGGCAGTTACACTGCTTTCGAATCTGCTTTCTGCTCCTACGGCGTTGTAATAAGCCTGCTGTATTTCTTTATAAAGTGTTTTCTTACTCTCTTCAAGTTGCCAGTTGAGTGTTATTTTTCTTATTTTTGCACTTCTCACCTGATTTCGTGTACTAAACCTGTTGAAAAGAGGGATACTCAGCTGGAATCCGAGATACTGGCTGAAATTATCTTTAAGCTGTACACCAAATCCATTGTTTACTTTACCGGATACATTATAATAATTGGTGTTTATGCCAGCTCCGAAACTCAGTTGAGGATAATATGCACTTTTAGCAATCTTAACAGATCTTTCTGCCCCTTCGAGTCTATATTTAGCTGCCTTTATAGAAGGTTTAGACAAAATAGCTTCATTATAAATTTCAGAAGGAGAAGATATTTTATCAAAATACTTGTCTAAGTTAATGTCGGGAGATACTATACCGAAGTTATCAGGAGAAGGTAATTCAAGAAGCTGGCTCAAGTCGAGAAGTGCAAGCTTCAGGTTATTGTCGGCCTGAACGGCAGACAACTGATCCTGTGCCACTCTCGCCTTTGCTTCATACCATTCGGCCTCTGAAGCTTTTCCGTTCTTGAAATATTCTTCTTTCTGCATAAGCATCTCTTGACTTAAGTCTACCTGTGCATGTGCTACTCCAGCCAGTTCCTCATTAAAAAGTACCTGAAGATACGCCTGTGCTACCTGTATGCTTATATCTTCCTTAGCCTTGTTAAGGTCTTCAATAGCAGCTTTTAAATTAAGTTTGGCGAGAGCTATATTGTTGGGAATTTGCATACCGGTAAACAACGGTATACTTGTATTCAGCCCGAAAGATGTATTTTGAGTATTCAAGCTTTGATAAGTATTGTTGGCCTGCAAACTTCTTCCGAAGTTGAATGAATGTGACGCACTACCGGAAAGATTAGGCAGACGGCTCCATTTTGCGGTATTCAGCTCCACATCACTTTGATCTTTTGTAGCTTCATGCTGTTTTATGCTAAGATTATTTTCAATAGCATGGCTGATACACTTTTCCAAATCCCATTTTTCCTGTGAAAGGGCAGGAGATATAAAGGCAAGTGTAAATAAAGTAAATATAGTTGTTTTGCTCTTATTCATAATTTACAGTTCTTTTTTAAGACCTCTTACAAGTTCGTTAATACTCAATCCGCTTTTTACTTCCACGTTTATTCCGTCACTCACTCCGGTTGCAATATTCTTTCTGATGAATTTCTGTTGCGGAACACTGTCGGTAAGTACATACACATAAGTAGAATCTCCGCTGAATTCGAGCGCACTTTCGGGTATACTTAAAACATTACTTGCTCTTTGAAGTTCCATTTCGGCATTTGCACTATATCCTGAACGGATGGTTATGCTGTCCGGAACAGATATTGCAGCTTTTATCTCAAACTGATTTGCTCCATTATTTTCAATGCTTTTAGGAGATATATATTCAAGCTCGGCATCGAATTTCATATTCTGAAGAGCACCAAGAGTAATGTTTACAGGAATACCTACATTTATTTTTCCTACTTCAGTTTCATCAACATTTCCTCTGAAAATAAGGTCGCTCATATCTGCGACTGTAGCGATTGTAGTTCCATCATTGAAAGTATTACTCATAATAACAGAGTTTCCCACTTTTATAGGAACATCCAGTATAAGACCATCGATAGTAGATCGTATAAGTGTACTGCTGAATGAGGCACTGTTTTTGGTGATACCCTCCTTAATAATCTCCAAGTTATCTTTCGCAGCCTGAATTTCTTCTCTTGCCTGCTGGGTTGTGAGAAGAGTCTTTTCATACTCTTCACTGCTTACAAGTTTCTTGTCGTATAATGTTTTCATACGTTCAAGGTCAGTTTCAGCCTGACGTCCGTTCATTTCTGCAAGTCGTACTCTACTCTCTGCTGAGTTTAACTGTCCCAATTCGGGAATAACTTTAACTTTAGCTATTATTTCTCCTTTTTTTACAGTTTCTCCGGCTTCCTTATACACTTCGGATATGATTCCGGATATTTGAGGTTTAATTTGCACTTCATCTCGCGGTTCGATTTTTCCGGTAGCTACAGTGGTTTGTACGATGTCTGATTTAACAACCTTAAGTAATTTATATTCGGTCTCTTTAGGTTGTGATTTCTGGAATAAGAAAACAAATGTACCTATAAACAGCAATCCTATCAATACCAATACTGCTATTCTAACAAACTTCTTCATACTTCAAAACTTTTATATATTATTTCCATTAATATTTATCTGTGTGTAATTAAATTTTTTTCTTCCTGACAAATCCATTTAAGAGTGCAACACTTATTCGTCTCTTATGGCTTCGATTGGTTTTACAGCCATGGCCCTGAATGCAGGTGCAAGACCAGCCAGGAGTCCTAAAACAAGCAATAGTATACATGCTCCTATCGCCCCCCAAAAGCTTATCTGGAAATGAGCCGGAGATGTAGGTGTTGAGGCCGCCGTTTCAACTATATTAAGCAAGAATACAGCAAAACTTATTCCGCTCATACCAGCTATTATGGTTAAGACCATACTTTCTGAAAGAATCTGGTATAATATATCATCAGGACGGGCACCAATGGCTCTGCGTATGCCAATTTCTGTAGTTCTTTCCTTTACAGTAACCATCATAATATTACTTACGCCAATGGCCCCTGCCAATAATGTTCCAAGTCCTACCATCCATCCTAATACTCTTATTCCAGAGAACAGATTATCCATCATTCCAAACATAGCTTCAGCATTTACGCTTATTACAGCCTGCTTGTCGTCGGGATGTACATTATGTGCACGCTTTATAACCTGTTCAACTTTTTCTTGCACCTCACTTATAGGATATCCTTTCTTGGCAGTAAAGCTCAACATCTGTATTTTATCGCCGAAGTTATAGTTTTGCTGCATTGTAGAAAAAGGAATAATAATAGAAGTTTCGGCCTGTCCTTGAACAGACATGTTGCCGGCAGCCATATTTACGCCTATTACCTGATAGTAAATTCCGTTGACTTCGATATATTTTCCACAAGGATTGTTCTTATCGGGGAAAAGAGTCTCGAAGATACGGCTTCCAAGCACACAAACTTTTCTTCTGTTCTGTATATCCATATCATTGATGTATCTTCCCATGGAGATTTGAGGTTCTTCTATTTTGGCATAAATAGGATAAAGGCCTTTAAGAGTACCTGAGGTCTTGTTTTCATTATAAACCATGTCTACTCCCCATTTGGTAATATTGGGAGTTACCACATCTATTTCGGGAACATTCATTTTTACGCGGTCTACATCTTTGTTTGTCAGCTCCCAGAAACGTCCCTGCTGGAATCCCTTATATGCCTTGCTCGTTTGATTTGTGCCCATGAATCCTGAGTTGGTGGCAAAGCCCACAAACTGTTTGGCAAGCAGGTCTTGTACTCCTTGAGCCCCACCCATGAGAGCCACAAGCATAAATATTCCCCAAAATATGCCGAATGCAGTAAGTAAACTGCGTGTCTTGTTTCTTGTAATGGTGAGAATAATTTCCTCACATGTGTCTAAGTCGAATCGAATCATAATCAGTCTGCTCTAAGTGCTTCTATGGGTCGGATCATAACTGCTTTGCGCGCAGGAAACAGTCCGGCCAATGTTCCTGCTATAATTAGTGTCAAAGTAGCCTGAATGGCAATGCTCAAGTCTACTGTAGGGTTCTCAAAAAAAGTCATTGAAAAAACTCCGGCATCCATAACTTGCTGTCCTGCTACTATATTCATGTATTCTGTTGCTGCTATGCCTGCTACCATACCTATGTATCCGAAGAATGTAGTGATAACAACACTCTCTGAAATAATCAGCCACAGTATAGAAGAAGGTTTTGCTCCAAGAGCTTTTCTGATGCCAAACTCGTGTGTCCTTTCTCTTACGGTGATGAGCATAATGTTACTTACTCCCACAATACCGCTTAATAAAGTAAAGATTCCTATAACCCATATAGATATGTTCAGAATATTGGTAGCTTCAAGTTTCTGAAGGTATTGTGTAAATCTGTTCCATATCCAGATAGCGCTGTCGTCGGTAGGAGAGAAGTTATTGTTCTTTCCAATAGCAGCACGATATTTGGCTTCAAATTCATCATTACTTGCTTGGCTTGTAAGATTTTTTGTAGAGAAAAGAATGTTTTCTATACTGTCACCTTTATTGTATATGAGTTGTAGCGTGGAAAAGGGTACTAATGCTGTAGGAGAAAAACTGTTCTGGTCGGAATATATACCTACTACCTGATATATAACTCCTTGTGAAGTAATGTATTTTCCTATAGCTTGAGTTTTCGGAAACAAGATGTCTGCTGTTTTCTGATGCAGGACGATAACCTTACGGCGCTGGCTGATATCTTTGTCGTTGATGAATCTTCCATCGGTAAGTCGTATGGCTTCCATTTCTGTGTGATTTGGAAAAACTCCATTTATGGTGATGCTTACATTTTCTTTGCCGTATGTAAGTATACCGCTATGACTTGATGTTGCGCCAACTTCAATTATATTTTCAGGAAATCTTTTAGCTGTTATTTTCAGGTCGCTTTCATTTAAAGATATGCTTCTGCCTTCATTCAGACCGTTGAATGCCTTTGATGTAACTCCGGGATAAATTTTCATGGTATTCATTTTCATGTCGGCCGACTGGTTGTCGAAGGCGTGAATTAGTCCGTTACCAGCGCCAAGCAGTACTATAAGCATAAATATCCCCCATGCTACAGCAAATCCCGTCAAGGCTGTACGGAGCTTGTTACGCATTATAGTACCATATATTTCTTCTATAAGGTCTCTCATAATTTGATATGGCTTTTGTTATAAATAGAAATAGTGTTGTGTTTGTTATTATTTCATGAAACCGTCTTTTCCGAAAGGAGAAGCATTGTGGTCGATGTTATCTTCTATTCTTTCTATTATTCCGTCTTTTATATGGATAATTTTATTTGTCTGGTTTGCAACACCACTTTCATGTGTTACAATAATAATAGTAAGTCCTTCTTTTTCGTGCAACTCTTTCAGGATATTCATTACTTCTACCGAAGTTTTACTGTCGAGTGCGCCCGTAGGTTCGTCTGCAAGAATTATTTGTGGCTTTGAAATAAGAGCTCTTGCAATGGCTACCCTTTGTTTTTGTCCGCCCGACAATTCATTAGGCATGTGGTGAGCCCATTCTTTTAATCCTAATTTGTCGAGGTATTCCATGGCAAGTTCATTCCTTTTCTTTCTTCCCACTCCTTGGTAATAAAGAGGAAGTGCCACATTTTCCATTGCATTCTTGAAAGAAATCAGATTAAACGACTGAAAAATAAATCCAATCATTCTGTTTCTGTACTCGGCAGCTTTAGTCTCACTTAGATCTTTTATAAGCACATCATTAAGAGTGTATTCCCCTGTATCATAGTTGTCAAGGATTCCCAATATATTTAATAATGTGGATTTTCCAGAACCGGATGCACCCATAATAGAAACGAATTCTCCTTTTTCTATTTTCAGATTGATGCCTTTTAACACATGCAATGGAGCTCCATTGTGATAAGTCTTGTTGATATCTTTTAATTGAATCATTTTGTTGCCATATTTGATATTTGCGGCTAAATTAGAAAAATATAATTGACTTGTATCATTATTTTTTGAAAAAATTTGTGTGATAGCTATCAATTTTATATTTTTGTCATTATTAATTAACCCTAAACAATAAATGTCATGACTGTAAATATGGAAAAACCTTATGTGGTTGGTATGGATATCGGCGGTACAAACACTGTTTTCGGTATCGTTGATTCTCGTGGTAATGTATTAGCATCTGATTCAATCAAAACTCAGGAATACGATAAGATTGATGATTATGTTGATGCTGTATGTAAAAAGCTTATTCCATTATTGCAACAGGTAGGTGGTG
Organism: Phocaeicola sp.; assembly: GCA_034094155.1. Classification (GTDB taxonomy): domain Bacteria; phylum Bacteroidota; class Bacteroidia; order Bacteroidales; family Bacteroidaceae; genus Phocaeicola. The sequence continues at coordinate 9,019 of JAXEBI010000169.1, read as the reverse complement.
CAGAAAAATTCAAGGGTATGGGTGTTGGTGCTCCTAACGGTAACTATTATAACGGTACTATTGAATTTGCTCCAAATCTTCCATGGAAGGGAGTTATTCCTTTGGCTGCAATGTTCGAAGATAAACTTGGTATCCCTACTGCTCTTACAAATGATGCCAATGCTGCTGCGATAGGTGAAATGACTTATGGCGCTGCACGTGGATTGAAGGATTTTATAATGATAACTCTTGGTACAGGTGTAGGTAGCGGAATTGTTATAAATGGTCAGTTGGTTTATGGTCATGATGGTTTTGCCGGTGAGCTTGGTCATGTGATTGTAAATCGTGAAGGTCGTCAGTGTGGTTGTGGACGTAAAGGTTGTTTGGAAACTTACTGCTCTGCTACAGGTGTTGCCCGCACAGCACGTGAATTCCTTGTAGCACGTTCAGAGCCAAGTTTGCTTAGAGAAATTCCTGCTGAAAAGATCGTTTCTAAGGATGTTTATGATGCAGCAATCAAGGGTGATAAATTGGCTTTGGATATATTTGAATTTACCGGTAAAATTTTAGGTCAGGCTTTGGCCGACTTTATTGCATTCTCAAGTCCTGAAGCTATTATTTTGTTTGGCGGTCTTGCTAAATCAGGTGATCTTATTATGAATCCTATTCAGAAAGCGCTTGATGAGAACGTATTGAAGATTTATGCTGGTAAGACTAAATTGCTTTTGTCACAGTTGAAGGATGCTGATGCTGCTGTTCTTGGAGCAAGTGCATTGGGATGGGAAGTCAGAGAAAACTGATTTTATTTTAATAGAAAAGTATAATGGTAAAGTGATTTCTACAGGGTTGTATTAAACAGCTTTCTGGTATATTTTTACTTTATTGTAATACGATAGATTTATAAGCGGATCTGCTATCTTTAATGGTGTCAGATCCGTTTTTTTTATTCGTTTATAGATAATGATTGGGGGAGATGGATTTATGTTTATTGAAGTTGTAATTATTGTGTTATAATGTATGAATGGTTAAATGTGGATTGTATTTCTATAGTATAATACAGAGATAATAAAGGTTTGTAAGCGAATATGAGCAATAAAAAAAGGTCTGCACAGATTTGTACAGACCTTTTTTTATGTAAGGAATAATAGTTTTCAAGATTATGCGTTAACGCGTTTTTCCTGAATTCTAGCTTTCTTACCAGTAAGAGCACGCAAATAGTACAATTTAGCACGACGTACTTTACCGATTTTGTTAACAGTGATGCTGTCGATAGCTGGAGATTCCAAAGGGAAAATACGTTCAACACCAACAGTTCCTGACATTTTACGTACAGTGAAACGTTTCTTTTCACCATGACCTGAGATTTTGATAACAACACCACGATACAACTGAACGCGTTCCTTGTTACCTTCAACGATACGGTATGCTACTGTAATTGTGTCACCAGCTTTGAATGAAGGATGCTGTTTGCCAGTAGCAAATGCTTCTTCTGCAATTTTAATTAAATCCATTGTTTTTTATAAATTAAATTGTTTATCGTTACAACGCAACATATCAAGTAACTCTTCTTTGACAGCGATTGCGCGAAAGCGGTGCAAAGTTAGGCATTTCTGCCAATATACCAAAGAGTTATCTTGTTTTTTTTGTTTCTTTTTTCTTCATAGATATCATTTCTTGTAATAATGGGCATTTTTCATTAATTTCGCCCAAATCTTTATATCAAATGAATAATATGAAAATAAAAAACGGGATAAAATTGGGAGCATTTTGGGGCATGCTGTTTCTTTCATCATGTCACTCTGGTTATTCTATTATCGGTGTAGAAGGTGGGCGTGAACCTATTACATCGGAGTATGATACCAATCCGGATAGACAGGCTTTGGCTTTGGTAGAGCGATATAAAAACAGTATTGACAGTATTATGTCTCCTGTAGTGGGACATGCTGCTAATGATTTGAAATCGTATCGTCCTGAGTCACCATTATCAAATCTTATTGCAGATATTTTACGTAACAGTGTTTTTGAGGTGACAGGAAAACGGGCCGATATTGCTGTTATGAATATGGGTGGAATCCGTAGTTCAATCTCAAAGGGTGAAATTACTTATGGAAATATATTCGAGATTGCTCCATTCGAAAATGCTTTATGCATACTTACTATGGATGGCAAAACTGTAATGGAACTTTTTGAGCAGATTGCTTCTGTATATGGTGAAGGATTAAGTGGTGCTTCTTTGGAAATATCTGATGACGGTAAACTTGTCAGTGCAAAAATTAATGGTAAAGATATTGATCCTAATAAGGAATATACAGTAGCTACTATCGACTATCTTGCAGAAGGTAATGATAAAATGCTTGCCTTTAAGAAAGCAAAATCTAAAACTTTGCCTAAAAACTGTGTACTTAGGGAATTACTGCTTAAGTATGTAACGGAGTGTAATAAAAAAGGTAAGTTTGTTGACGCTTCTGTTGAGGGTAGAATTAAAATCCGATAAATATATCTATGCCGGATTTATAAAGGCATTCTATTGTAAAGTAAAAAATAATCTTATTCTACGTTTTTGATTAGATATATTACGTAGTTCTTTTGAAATAATTCAGTAAAAATATGAAAACTATAAGAAAAACATATTTGTTATGTTTGACATTGTTGTTTGTTGGCGTTGTTTGTGCACAGAATACTAAACAACTTTATATCTTTCACACAAATGATATGCACAGTAGGGTAGAACCTCTGTCGGAATCTTATGCCGATACTGTTTATGCCGGTAAGGCTGGTATGGCAAGACGAGCCGCTTTCTTAAATATTCAGAGAGAAAAGCATCCTGATATGCTCTTGTTTGATTGTGGTGACTTTTCTCAGGGAACGCCTTTTTATAACATATTTAAAGGTGAAGTTGAAATTAAAATGATGAATCTTATGAAATATGATGCCATTACTATAGGAAATCATGAATTTGATTTTGGAATGGATAATATGGCAAGATTGTTCAGAATGGCTGAGTTCCCGGTTGTTTGTGCCAATTATAACTTTGATGGAACTGTCTTGGAAAGGATAGTTAAGGAATATATAGTGATAGAAAGAAATGGAATCAAAATTGGTGTTTTCGGTTTGAGCCCACAGTTGGAAGGACTCGTTGCTAAAGCCAATTATGGAAATACCAGATTTGAAGATCCAGTATCGGAAGGACAACGTGTAGCTAATTTGCTCCGTGAGCAGGAAAAATGTGATATTGTGATATGTTTATCTCACTTAGGTTGGAAAGGTGAGCCTTTTTCTGACATTGATCTCATAGAGAATACTAATAATATAGATTTGGTGTTGGGCGGACATTCCCATTCATTGTTTGAGAAACCTGAATATTATAAAAATCTTGATGGAGTGGAGATTCCTTTACAGCAAATGGGAAAGAATGCAGCTTATGTAGGTAAGATAATACTAAACTTACAGAAACAGTAACAAACAATAAATCATAGAAAATTTAATATGAAAATAAAGTGTTTATTATATATAGGTATGCTTGTAATGGTATCTTTAGGTGCATCTGCACAGATATCATTCCTTGATAAGCATATTGCAGATACAGTAGCATGTCGCCGATGGGTGGATAATCAAATGGCGTCCATGACTCTTAAGCAGAAAATAGGGCAGTTGTTTATTCATACAGTAGCACCGTATACAACTCAACAGAATAAGCAGAATATAGCCAACGCCGTGAAAGAATATGGCATTGGTGGACTATTGTTTTCCGGAGGGGAAGTAAACAAACAGGTTGCTCTTACAAACTATGCCCAGCAGATGGCTGCAATTCCATTGTTGATAACATTCGATGGCGAATGGGGACTTGCCATGAGACTAAAGCAAACTCCATCTTTCCCGCGTAACAGGGTGTTGGGATGTATTCAGAATGATACTTTGATTTATGAATATGGAAAAGAAGTAGCCAGAGAATTAAAAGAAATAGGTGTACATGTGAATTTCTCTCCTGTGGCCGATATAGATAATAATCCTAAAAATCCGGTGATAAATACCCGTTCTTTTGGAAGCGACAGAGATGAAGTTGCTGATAAGGTTATTGCTTATTCTAAAGGACTTGAAGATGGTGGCGTATTGGCTGTATGCAAGCATTTTCCAGGACATGGAGATACTGATACAGATTCACACAAGGCCCTTCCTGTTCTTCCATTCGGACGGGAGCGTCTTGACAGTCTTGAACTGTATCCTTTCCGTAAAGCAATAGAGGCTGGGGTAGGAGGTGTAATGGTTGGACATCTTAGTGTACCCGAAATAGATAGAAAAGCTTCGTCTGTTTCAGAAAAAGTGGTGGATAGACTATTGAAAAAAGAACTTGGATTTTCTGGGCTTGTTTTTACAGATGCTCTTGAAATGAAGGGTATATCTAATACACCAAATGTCTCGGCTCAGGCTTTGGCTGCAGGAAATGATATGGTACTTGCTCCAAGAAATCTGAAAAAAGAGCTTGATGGTGTTCTTAAGGCAGTGAAAAACGGTACTATTACCGAAGCTCAGATAAATGAAAAATGTCGTAAGGTATTGACTTATAAATATGCTTTTGGACTTAACAGACGTCCGGTAGTTGATGAAAAGGATATTTTAAAACGAGTTGACAGAGCGTATACTGGAAAGCTAATTGATAAGATAAAAGAATCTGCTGTAACAGTAGTAAAGGATGTCGATGAGTTGTTACCGCTTGATTTGTCACTTTCGGGAACTGTTGTCCTTAATGTTTCGTCTACTCTTTCCGAAACTTATCCTTTTTTTAATACAATAAATAAGACATATCCGGTGACATGGATTCATGCAAATCTTGATTCTTTGGAATATATCAGGAAAAGAATAACTCCTGCTCAAAGGGTTATTGTAGCTGTATATACATCGAAAGTAGAAAAATACGAAAAAATACTGAAAGAACTTGCTGTTGGAAAACCTACTGTACTTGTATGTTTCAATTCGCATAAGGTGCTGCAGAAACTTGATGATGCGGTTGCCCAGTCATCGGCTGTTATTCTGGCTCATTCTTCCGAAAAGAATGTACAGGAGTTTGTGGCCAATGCATTGTTGGGTAAGGTTAAGGTGGATGGCCGTTTGTCTGTGGATTTGAATGATGAATTTACTGCGGGTTCTGGAATAATTATCGACCCTAATAGACCGCGCAAATATAAACCGGAAGAGTTCGGTATGGATTCTGAAATATTGTCAAGGATAGACAGTATTGCCGAACTTGGTATTGCGAAGGGTGCGTATCCCGGATGTCATGTGTTAGTGTGGAAAAATGGATATCAGGTATATAATAAATGTTTTGGAACTCATACCTACGATAAGAATAGCCGTAAAGTGAAAGAAAATGATATTTATGATTTGGCTTCTTTGAGTAAGACTACTGCTACATTACTGGCTGTAATGAAATTGTATGATGAAGGAAAATTAGGACTTACCGATAAGATTGCCAATTATGTACCTGCTCTAAAAGGTAGTGATAAAGAAAGAATTACTGTTCAGGAACTCCTTTATCATGAATCAGGACTACCGGCTTACTTGCCTTTTTATATGCAGGCAATTGATAAAAAAAGCTGTAAGGGAGGTATGTTCAAAAAATATAAAGATGCCAATCATAAAATAAAAGTCGACAAGAATCTGTATATCTGTACCAATTATTCGTTTTTACCGGAGTGGGTGTCTACAAGTAATGATGGCGGATATACTCTTAAATTGTCTGATGAATTATATATAAAACCAGAGTTTAAAGATATTATTCTGAAGGAAATAGCAGAAACTCCATTGAAGAATAGGGCTTACAGATATAGTTGTCTTAATTTTATGCTATTAAAAGAGGCTGTGGAAAATATTTCAGGAATGCCGCTGGATGTATATCTTGAAGAAAACTTTTTCAAGCCTATGGGACTCGTTCATACCTTATATAATCCTTTGACTAAATTTCCGAAGGAAGAAATTGTACCAACTGTTGCAGAAGATTTCCTGCGAAAAGGACCTGTTCATGGATATGTGCACGATGAGGCTGCGGCACTTCTTGGGGGAGTTTCCGGAAATGCGGGACTTTTCTCTACAGTTCATGATGTAGCAGTGATATACCAGATGCTTATTGATAAAGGTGTAATGGGTGACAGACGCTATCTTTCACGCGCTACTTGTGATATGTTTTTGTCTATGAAATCATCTAATAGTCGTCGTGGATTGGGATTTGATAAGCCTGATACTGAAAATCCAGATAAGGGAAGTTGTGCCGAAGAAGCTCCGGCTTCAACTTTTGGACATACAGGGTTTACGGGAACTTGTGCATGGGCTGATCCGGATAACGATATAGTCTTTGTATTTTTAAGTAATAGAATCTATCCAAATCCTTGCGATAGAAAAAACTTGATGAGGCTGAATATTCGTCCGGCAATGCAACAGGCAATATATCAGGCTATAATGAAGTGATGCTATTTAGACGAAATACAAATTACGTATATTTTGTAATGTAGATGTTACAATTAAAGGTAAAATTGTTAACTTTGCATCAACTAATTAGTACTAATAATAACTTAACTTTTACAACAATGGCTTACGTAATTAATGACGATTGTATCGCTTGCGGTACTTGTATAGATGAATGCCCAGTTGGAGCAATCTCTGAAGGTGACAAATATTCAATCAATCCAGATGCATGCACAGAATGTGGTACATGTGCTGACGTTTGTCCTTCTGAGGCTATCCACCTTGGATAATCATCAGTCGTCGATTTTATGACAACGAATAATAGGCTACTCATTATTTGGGTAGCTTATTTTTTTTGTCATTTTGTTGATTTTAGTGCTTGGTTAAGAACTATAAAATAAAATCTCTCTGTATACTTCTATAAAAGATATATACAGAGAGATTCTAATATAATGTATAGTAGGTTACTATATATTATCTGAAGATATATCGGATTATTATTATTTCAATCTTGCCAAAGTTTCCTTAATACGGCGCATTGATTCAATAATATTTTCGTCAGAAGTTGCATAACTCATTCTGATACATTCAGGAGCACCGAAAGAAGTACCTCCTACACAGGCAACATGTCCTACTTCAAGAAGATACATAGCTAAATCATCTGAATTATTGATAACTCGGTCACCATCTTTCTTTCCAAAGAAATAGTCACATTTAGGGAATAAATAGAATGCACCTTGAGGAGTATTTACTTCGAATCCAGGAATTTCTTTTGCAAGCTTAACAATAAGGTCACGTCTGCGTTCGAATGCCTTACGCATTTCCTCTACAGGAGCCTGAGTTCCGGTATAGGCAGCTTCGGCAGCTTTCTGAGAAACTGAACTTGGACCTGAAGTGTATTGTCCCTGAAGTTTATTTACACCTTTAACAATCCATTCCGGACCAGCAATGAAACCAATTCTCCATCCTGTCATGGCATAAGCTTTGGAAACTCCGTTTACGATAACTACTCTGTCTTTAATTTCTGCAAACTGAGCTATACTTTCATGCTTTCCAATGTAATTGATATGTTCGTATATTTCGTCTGCTACAACAATAACTCGTTCGTGTTTTGCAAGAACTTCTGCGAGTCCTTTTAATTCTTCTTTAGAATATACTGAACCGGTAGGGTTAGATGGAGAACATAATATGAGAGCACGTGTCTTAGGGGTAATTGTAGCTTCAAGCTGTGCAGGAGTAATCTTGAAGTCCTGTTCTATGCCTGCGCTTACAATAACTGGAGTACCTTCAGCCAATTTAACCATTTCAGGATAGCTTACCCAATAAGGAGCAGGAACTATTACTTCATCACCTTTATTGATTAAAGCCATGATAGTATTACAAACAGACTGTTTTGCACCATTTGCACAACTTATTTGAGCTGCTGTATATTCCAGTCCGTTTTCTTTTTTAAGTTTTTCAACTATAGCATTACGAAGAGCAGGATATCCGGGAACTGGAGAGTAACGTGAGAAGTTATCATCAATTGCCTTCTTTGCTGCTTCTTTAATGTGATCTGGTGTATTGAAATCAGGTTCACCTACACTAAGATTGATAACATCTACTCCTTGAGCTTTTAATTCGCTACTTTTCTGTGACATAGCCAAAGTTGCCGATGGCGAAAGGCTGTTCAAACGATCTGAAAGTTGGTTCATGTTTTAGTTCTTGTTTTAAATTTGATTTTATACTGCAAAAGAAGCTAATTTCTTTGACATGTGCAAAGAAATTAGCTTCAAAAAATGAGAAAATGCCGGATAAAAGTTTATTCCGGTTACTTTCTGTCTCCTAATATTCTAAGAAGATAAATAAACAAGTTTATGAAATCCAAGTATAGGGTTAGAGCTCCCATTACTGCTATTTTTTGTGTTGTTTCGTTTACTTCAATATCATCACTACTTAACAGATGTTTAATTTTCTGCGAATCGTAAGCTGTTAGTCCTATAAACAGTAAAACTCCAATATAAGATATAACCATATCCATCATGGAATTGTTTATAAATATATTTACCACAGTAGCAATAATTATGCCTATTACTCCCATTAGACAAAGATTTCCTATACGTGTAAGGTCTTTCTTTGTGATATATCCATATAAAGCCATCACTCCAAATGTTCCTGCAGTAACGAAGAATGTTGTTGCTATTGAACTTATTGTGTACAGTAGAAACAATATAGATAATGTTGCGCCGTTAAGTATGGAATATGCTATGAAAAGTAATGTAGCTGTAGTAAAACTTATTTTATTGATTCTTACGGATAAGTACATTACGAGAGCAACTTCTGCTATCAGTAATCCCCAAAACATCATTGAGTTCTGCATCATCATATTTAGCAAAGTAAGAGACTTTGCCATATACATGGCTGTAAGTCCTGTAATAACAAGTGCAAGTGTCATCCAGGTATAAACACTTCTCATAAGAGTACTTTGAGCTGCTTTTGATACAGAATTCTCTCTTGTTATATTTTTAGTGTCGAGTATATTCATTGTATATTAATTTATAATTATAATTTTGTATAAACTTACAACATCAGGAAGTGGAATAAG
>JAXEBI010000168.1:0-4047 GCA_034094155.1 Phocaeicola sp. | reverse complement strand
GCACCGGCATAAGAATCACATGCAATTACATACTGTCCTAATCTTTTGGCAGCAATCACAAACTCCTTACCCAATTCTCCGGAGCCAAGCAAAAGTATTTTTTTTGTCATAGTTTTAAACATTTTATCTGTATATGTCGGCAAAGATAACATTTTTTTCGACAATATATGTATTAACCAGTAAGTTAATTCTGATAATGACGAACTTTATACATACATTTTATCCAATAAGCCCCGGCACAGTACAGATATGCCGGAAAGACCTGTCATTAACCTATAACAAACGGATTTATTATGAAAGGAGCCTGAAAAATCAGTACTACAATGGCTGCGGCAGCAAACATCCAAAGCAGTACCAACACAATCTTTGCAGTTGTAGACATAGGCGACTTGCCCGAAGTAAACTGCAAGAGCAACTGTATTATGCCGGCCACAGGGATTCCTACCACAAGCACTCCGCACAAGAATATCATTATAGCTATTCCTGATGAAGTCCCCACTACGTTCCAGTCAATATTTGGCAACATATCATACATGAAGGAAGGCATACTGGCTATTATTCCTGTAGCCGCCATCAGCAGTGCCAGAAGTACTACAATAGCCACAAAGACGAAAGGCGCGCAGCATATTGCGGCAAGAACCAAGGCAACCTTGACCAAAAAGCCTATTACAGCAAAGAATACATCTCCAATCTTCTGGAGCAAAGAGCGTGGTTTGCCGGACTTTACGTATTCATTCATTTTCTCGAAACCACCTGTAACAGTCTTACCTATATTCTCCATATTTATGGGTTCTCCCTTCATCTGAAGTTTTTCTGTTGCCGCATTAGCCACCGGAATTATTATCCAGGCTATGATATAAGCGATTATGAATCCATGGAGCAACACACCCAACACAAGGAATATTACTCTCGCCCAAACTACATCCCAGCCGAAATATGCCGAAAGACCGGATACTACACCTCCTAAAATCTTATCATCAGGATTCCTGAACAAACGGCGCTTGGCTTCACCTCTATCAGAATATTCAGCACCGTATGATGTATCGGCATATTCACCCGAATCAGATGATCCGCCTTCCTCCGATTCAGGATTCAGTTCTTCCGGCTTACCCATACGGCTTATCACAGCTTCAACATTTTCGACTGTTATAACCTGCTGGCCGTTATTGATGTATTCAGTAAAAAGCTCTGATATGCGGCTTTCCATATCCTTTATTATTTCATCGGCACCTGGTTCGCGACGGAAATGGAATCTCAAATTATTAAGATAATTGTCGAGAAGTATGTAAGCATCTTCATCGATATGGTATACTGTTCCCCCTAAATTAATAGTCAATGTCTTTTTCATTTTGATTCAATTGTTAAAAGTTCGTTTCTTAAATGGTTTACCGTATTAGCCAGCTCATCCCACGCCGTCTCAAGTCCGGAAAGAAAAGTCTCTCCCTCGGCAGTGAGGCTGTAGTACTTGCGGGGAGGCCCCTGGGTAGACTCAACCCACTCGTACGACAGAAGGCCATCATTCTTAAGTCTGGTAAGCAAAGGATACAATGTTCCTTCTACAACTATAAGCTTTGCTTCCTTCAGTTTGAGTATTATATCGGAAGAATATGAAGGCTCCCGATGTAACAACAAGAGAATACAATACTCCAACATTCCCTTGCGCATCTGAGATTTTACATTATCTACATTCATAAATCTGTTTTTAATGTCTTTATATTCAGCATGTTATTTTATTATTATTTTTATCTTTACTCAAAGATATGTATAATTAGTATACCTTGCATTACATAGTACTAAATATTTTTATTATTTAACACTTTTAAATACACATAAAGAACAAAAAGAACAGAAAAAAACTATTTTTGCAGTCAACGATAAATAAAACAAATACAACAATGATAAACATTAAAAAAGCAACAGAAAAGGATATTCCTTTAATAAACAGAATGGCATGGATAGCATTTCCGGCCACATACAAGGACATTCTTAAGAAAGAGCAGATTGATTACATGATGGAATGGATGTACTCTCCCGCTAATATTCTAAAACAGATGAGTGAGGAAGGACATATTTATTACATTGCCTATAAACAGACAGGAAGCGATACGGAAACCGGAGCTGAGGGAGAAGAAAAGCCTGTAGGATATGTGTCAATACAGAAAGAAGGTGAAGACCTTTTCCATCTTCAGAAAATCTATGTTCTGCCGGAGTATCAGAAAGAACATGCCGGCAAGGCTCTGTTTATGCATGCAGTTTCGGAAATAAGAGCTATAAACGGAAAGCCATGCCGTATGGAACTCAATGTAAACAGAAACAACACTGCACTTGGATTCTATATGCACATGGGAATGACAAAAGCCAGTGAAGGTGATTTTGATATAGGAAACGGATATTTCATGAATGACTATATCATGTCTTTGAATATAGACTGATATTGCGAATATGGCAATAAAATAAGGGCTGCATACACATGGGATATTCATTTATCCTTTATGTGTATGCAGCCCTTTAATATTATATGCAGCCTTTTTATATTATAGGAGTAATGATTATTTCCTGAAAAGCATAATCATTATCATTCCCAAACCAGGTAAGCAGAAACAAGCCAGTGATTGAGTTCATTTCCATTTACAGGCTGGGCATCCGGAATATCGACCGTAAATGTATGGTTTCCGGCTTTCAGTTCCCCAAGATGCACAGTTTCAGGTATCACATCACTGCCCGGACACCAGTTGGAACGAGACAAATCGGAAGAAGCAAGAGGTTCTTCGACTTCCTTTGTGGCATATCCTTTATCACCTATATATGCGGCAAGGCGCTTGATAAGCCATACACCTGTGGCAGGATTGAATCTGCGGAATGAAGCACAGTCATCACGCCATGGAATAAAATTGAGAACTTCATTTCCGTCGATAGATATGATATTACGTTTCTCTACAAATTCATCTCCTCCACTATGGCCGCCATGACCTGTTACTATATATTTAAGCTGGACATTCTTTGCGTCACGAGGAAGATTGAAGTCGGTAGTTACAGACTTTCTTGAGAATATGTCAGGATATGACTGACCTATATAATAAACTGTATTCATAAGAGGAGTGACATTACGCTCGGGCATTGCATCACAACTTATCTTACTTTCCTTAATATCAAGTTCCACATCGGCTATGTATCCTTCTTTTGTCCATGTATCGATAAATACACCTACATATGCTTCACCTTCAAGTTCGGGATATAAATGAGTAATATCCTGCTCCCATTTGACAGACTTTTCCCATTTCGGCACATATACAGGACGGCGTGTTGAACTGAGTGCATTATCATCGGCACTATAGTATCCTACGCCAAACGGTGTCATGAAACGCATCAGCTCTACAGTAGGGAGATAATTCTCTCCGGCCACTATACCTATCATGTTCTCATATTTTGTACTGTCGACTGCCGGAAATTTTTCTTTTCCCTGTGCAATATTCAGAAGATTGATAGCCGAGCCTTTAGGCAAAACAAACACCGAACCCGATTTGTCCCAACGGTCGCCGTTGGATGCAAGTTCCACTTTCAGATTTACTGTAACATTACGCTTGTATTCCGGTAATGAAATCTTCTTAAGCAATATTCTTCCGTTTACAAGATGGATAACACCATTTTCATCGGCATCAACAAAATTGGCTATGGAATCAGGACAGAAACGAACACGTTCATTATCGAAAACAGATATATTTGTATCGCCCAATGCCGGCAATTCTTTATGCCCACAGGCAGAAAGGGCCATACATGCAGTAAAAAACAAAAGTGATTTTTTTAACATAATAGTTTGGATTATCTTATTAATCTTGACGTAAATACTTAAATCTTGAGGTAAAATTGAAATGAAAGAATAATATTGCAGACGTTACTGCAATATTATTCTTTCTGACTTTCCGAAATATTCTTTCCGAAATATTATCTGTTTACGGATAATATTACTGGTGCTGTTCGCGCAAAAGGTCGTTTACTGTCTTAACAGGGTTGAATGTGCTCAAAGGAACTTCAACGAAGATAGTGTTC
>JAXEBI010000167.1:0-10597 GCA_034094155.1 Phocaeicola sp. | reverse complement strand
TGAGCTATCCGGTTTTGGATGTAAAGAAGTGGGGACTGAACATGATATACAATCTTAAGGATTAATGAAACATCGGCCTTATTCCACTTCCTGATGTTGTAAGTTTATACAAAATTATAATTATAAATTAATATACAATGAGACAAACACTGTTAACCATTATGGCTGTATTTTCATTCCTTGGGCTGTTTAGTAACGCACAGGCAACTACAGCAATTAAAAAGGTAGCGCCTACTTTCTGGTGGGCAGGAATGAAGAATCCCGAACTGCAGATTCTTCTATATGGTGATGACATTGCCTCTTCGGAGGTTACTCTGTCAAGTACTGACATTTTCGTCAAGGAAATTGTTAAACAACAGAACCAAAATTATCTGTTGCTTTATGTTGACCTTTCGGATGCTGCACCGCAGAAATTTGATATTATATTAAAGAAAGGCAAAAAGACTACAACAGTACCTTACGAACTTAAGGCACGTACAAGAAAAGGCGAAGATATAAAAGGATTCACTTCGAGTGATGTATTATATCTTATTATGCCCGACAGATTTGCTAATGCCAACCCAGACAATGATGTTATACCGGGAATGCTTGAAAATAAAGTAGACCGCAACGAACAATACGGACGGCACGGTGGTGATTTTCAAGGAATTGCCGAACATCTCGACTACATTTCCGACTTGGGCGTAACAGCTATCTGGCTTAACCCTACACAGGAAAATGATATGAAAGCCGGTTCTTATCATGGATATGCCATAACAGATTATTATCAGATAGATCGCCGTTTCGGTACAAACGATGAGTTTAAGGAACTTACCGACAAGGCTCACAATAAAGGACTTAAGGTTGTTATGGATATGATTTTCAACCATTGTGGCAGTGAAAATTATCTTTTTAAAGACAAACCTCAAGCCGACTGGTTTAATTTCCGTTCTAACTATGTCCAGACATCTTACAAGACAGCAAGTGTCATGGACATACATGCTTCCGACTACGAAAAGAAGATAGCTACCGACGGATGGTTTACAATAGAAATGCCTGATTTCAACCAGCGCAACCGTCATGTGGCACGTTATCTGATTCAAAGCAGTATATGGTGGATTGAATTTGCAGGAATAAATGGTATACGCCAAGATACTCATCCATACGCAGATTATGACTTCATGTCGGAATGGTGTAAGGAGGTTACAGAAGAATATCCTAACTTCAATATAGTAGGCGAAACATGGCTTAACAGCAATGTTCTGGTATCTTATTGGCAGAAAGACAGCAAGTTGGCTGCTCCAAAGAATTCTAATCTGCCAACTGTAATGGATTTCCCACTCACTATGCTGATGAACAAATCTTTCGATGAAGAAACTACTGATTGGGCAGGAGGATTATATAATCTTTACGATTATCACACACAGGATCTGGTATATGCCAATCCTATGAATCTGCTAATATTCCTTGATAATCACGACACATCGCGTTTCTGTAAGAATGAAGAAGATTCCAAGAATATCACCCGTTACAAACAGGCCATAACCTATCTTCTTACTACTCGCGGAATTCCTCAGATTTACTATGGAACAGAAATTCTGATGGCTGCCGACAAGAGTGAAGGCGACGGTTGCCTAAGACGTGATTTTCCTGGTGGATGGAAGGGAGATAAGTCAAATTGTTTTACCAAAGAAGGAAGAACAGATCTTCAGAATGAAGCTTTTGATTATACAAAAAAATTACTTGATTTCCGTAAAGGAAATGAAGCTATAGGAAAAGGCTCAATGAAGCATTATTCTATCAATAAAGGTGTGTATGTTTACGAAAGAAAATACGAAGGAAAATCTGTAGTTGTGTTCATGAACGGAACAGACCAGGAACAGACTATAAACCTTGAACCATATAGGGAAATTCTTCCGGCATCGGAAGCTGTAGACTTCATAAGTGGAAAGAAGATAGCCTTAGGTGAAGAGCTGAAAATGGAAAAACGAGGTATATACCTTCTTACATTCTAAATAAAAGTCTAAGCCTATATTTATAAAAAACAAATAACAAAATAACCATATAATACTGAAATACAAAAGGTTAACCAAAGAAACCCTGTATATAAAACTTATATTTTTATTCTAAACAGTTCAATGTGTTTTCAGGTTGTTTAACTTTGTAATAAAGTTTTAGCAACCTGAAAATTACTGAACAAAATACTTGAAAAGCTTATGAACCTGAAAAGCATTTTTACATTAACTTCTTTTATCTGCTGCGCACTCATGGCAAATGCCCAAAAGCTGACTTCACCCGATGGAAATCTCGTTATGAACTTCAGCCTTAATCAGGAAGGCGCACCTGTTTATGAATTATTTTATAAGGACAAGGCTGTTATTAAGCCAAGTACCCTGGGACTTGAACTCAAGAAAGAAGATGCCAATAAGAAAACATCATTCGAATGGACAGACCGCACCGATATCGATCAGCTTGATGCTAAAACAAATCTCATGACCGGATTCACCATCTCGGATACAAAGAACTCTACTTTCAACGAAACATGGAAACCGATATGGGGAGAAGAGAGTGAAATAGTAAACCACTATAACGAATTGGCCGTAACACTAAATCAGGCATCGAACGACCGTCATATCATTATCCGCTTCCGCCTTTTCAACGACGGTCTTGGTTTCAGATATGAATTTCCACAGCAGAAGAATCTGAACTACTTTATTATAAAAGAAGAACATTCGCAGTTTGCAATGGCAGGCGACCACACAGCCTACTGGATTCCGGGCGACTACGACACTCAGGAATATGACTACACCATTTCAAAGTTGAGTGAAATAAGAAGCAAGATGAAAGAAGCCATCACTCCAAACTCTTCTCAATATGTATTCTCTCCTACCGGAGTGCAGACTTCTCTGATGATGAAAACAGACGATGGACTGTATATCAATCTTCATGAAGCTGCCCTTGTAGAGTATTCTTGTATGCATCTTAACCTTGATGACAAAAACATGATTTTCGAATCATGGCTTACACCAGATGTTAATGGCGACAAAGGACACATGCAGACTCCTTGCAACTCACCATGGCGTACAGTTATAGTAAGTGACGATGCACGTAATATACTGGCTTCAAGAATTACACTCAACCTTAATGAGCCTTGCAAATTAGAAGATACATCGTGGATTCATCCTGTTAAATATGTTGGTGTATGGTGGGACATGATTACAGGAAAAGGTTCATGGGCCTATACAGATGAAGTTCCGAGTGTAAAACTTGGTATCACAGACTATACAAAGACCAAGCCAAACGGTAAACATTCTGCCAATACTGAAAACGTAAAGAAGTATATTGACTTTGCAGCAGAACATGGATTTGACGCTGTTCTTGTAGAAGGATGGAATCAGGGATGGGAAGACTGGTTTGGAAAGACCAAGGATTATGTTTTTGATTTTGTAACTCCTTATCCTGATTTTGATGTGGAAGAGATTCACAAATACGCTTCAAGCAAAGGTGTGAAGATGATGATGCATCACGAAACTTCTTCTTCAGTAAGAAATTACGAAAGACACATGGACAAGGCATACCAGTTTATGGTAGACAACGGATACAATTCTGTAAAAAGCGGTTATGTGGGAGACATTATTCCACGAGGCGAACATCACTACGGACAATGGATGGTAAACCATTATCTATATGCAGTTACAAAAGCTGCCGACTATAAGATTATGGTAAATGCACACGAAGCAGTACGCCCTACAGGATTATGCCGTACTTATCCAAACCTGATAGGCAATGAATCGGCTCGAGGAACAGAGTATGAGTCATTTGGCGGAAACAAGGTTTATCACACTACTATTTTACCGTTTACTCGCCTTATTGGCGGACCTATGGACTATACTCCAGGTATATTCGAAATGGATTGCAGTAAGATGAATCCTACAAATACATCACGCGTTCGCAGTACTCTTGCACGCCAGCTGGCTTTATACGTAACAATGTACAGTCCTCTGCAAATGGCAGCAGATATACCTGAAAACTATGAGCGCTTTATGGATGCCTTCCAGTTTATAAAGGATGTTGCTATTGACTGGGATGAGAGCAAGTACCTTGAAGCAGAGCCAGGAGAATATATTACTATAGCACGTCGTGCAAAAGGAACAGACGACTGGTATGTAGGCTGTACAGCAGGATACAATGGACATAAGTCTGATTTGAAACTCGACTTCCTTACACCTGGAAAGAAGTATGAAGCAATAATATATGCTGATGCAAAAGGTACATCATGGGATAATAACCCTCAGGGATATACAATAACAAAAAAGAAAGTTACAAGTAAATCAAGTCTCAAGCTGACAGCCGGAATAGGTGGCGGTTATGCAATATCAATAAAGGAGATTAAATAACTCCTTGATATTAAAGTATTGATATTAAAGCATATAATTGATCTTAAAGTATATAGGTAACTTCATAGGTTGTTATATTTAGGTAACGTTAAAGTAAAATTAGATTATTAATCATTACAGTTTTCAATAGGTATTCTTATATAAAGAATATTTATTAACCAATCATAAACATAACATGAAAAGGCAATTATTAAATTCTTATGGCAAATTCCTGCTACTATGTTTTGCAGGTATGCTTATGACTGTACAGGCCTTTGCACAGGCAATAACAGTCAATGGTATCGTGAAAGACAAAACAGGCGAAACCATTATTGGTGCCAATGTGTTGGTTAAAGGAACGACCAATGGTACTATTACAGATTTCGACGGTATGTTTACCCTTCAGGCCAACAAGGGAGATATTATCGTTATTTCATTTATCGGTTATCAGTCGCAAGAACTTCCTGCAGCAGAGCAGATGAATGTAGTTTTGACAGATGACACACAGCTGCTTGAGGATGTTGTAGTTATCGGTTATGGTAGTGTTAAGAAAAGTGACTTAAGCGGATCTGTTGTTGCTGTAAAAGCAGAAGATATGAACCGAGGCGCTGTTACTTCTCCACAGGAACTTATGCAAGGTAAGGTTCCTGGATTGTCAGTCACTTCTGGTGATGGTGGTCCTGGTTCTGGCTCTACAATCCGTATTCGTAGTGGTGCTTCACTAAATGCAACAAATGACCCTTTGATAGTAATAGACGGTGTTCCTGTTTCTAATGATGCTGCTCCAGGTACATCAAATGCCTTAAGTACTATTAACCCTAATGATATTGAAACTTTCACTGTATTAAAAGATGCTTCCGCTACTGCCATTTATGGTTCACGTGCATCAAATGGTGTTATCATCATTACAACAAAGAAGGGTGCTGAAGGAAAGATTAGAGTTGCTTACAACAGTACATATTCATACAAAAACCCGTACAACCGTGTTAATGTAATGAATGGAAGCGAATTCCGCAGTACAATCCTTAACCAGTATCAGGGACAAGATGCGTACAGCACAATTGAAGAACGTGTAAACATGTATTCTGATACATCAACAGACTGGCAGGATGAAATATTCCAGGGTGGTTTAAGCACCGACCAGAATATCGCAGTTTCAGGAAAAGCCGGTTTCTTACCATTCCGTGTATCTTTCGGTTATAATAAGGAACGTGGTACATTGAAAACATCAGATTATGAACGTTATACAGGTGCATTAAACTTGAGCCCTAAGTTCTTCGATAAACATTTGTCTATCGACATCAATGTAAAAGGTACTATAAACAATAACAGATTTGCTGATTCTGGCGCAGTAGGTGCAGCTGTAAGCTATGACCCTACAAAACCTGTTTATGTAGAAAATGGTGATCCTAATGGCTATAATGGCTATTACAACTGGACTAATGCTCAAGATGGAGGAATTTATCAGCCAGACGTAAATGCAACAGTCAATCCTCTTTCTTTACTTTATGATGTGAATAATACCGGTACTACCAAACGTAGTTTGGGTAACATTCAGTTTGATTATAAAATCCATGGTTTTGAAGATTTGCGTTTGAACTTGAACTTAGGTTATGACGTGGCAAAGACTACAGGCGACAACTATGTAAATCCTTATTCTTTCCAGGCAGCAAAGGATACAGATTTTCCACAACTTGGACAAGGTAACTCATGGAATAATCTTCGCCGTAATCACTTGCTTGATTTTTACGCCAATTATGCAAAATATTTTGAATCTATCGAAAGCAATATCGATTTAATGGTTGGTTATTCATGGCAGCACTTCTATTACAAAGATTTCTCACAACAGAAGTCTAATCCAGCTGTCGGCGATTTTTCTGAAATAAGTGCACCTGCAGGATGGACATGGAATGAAGGTGAACAGCGTTATTTCCGCGATGACAGCAAGGCATCTCCTTGGGAAAACTATCTGGTTTCTTTCTTCGGCCGTTTGAATTATAACTTAAAAGACCGTTATTTACTTACCGCAACATTGCGCCGTGATGGTTCTTCAAGATTTAGCAAGAACAACCGTTGGGGTATGTTCCCTTCAGCAGCTTTAGCATGGAGTATCATCAACGAAAATTTCATGGAAAAGACTCGCGATGTATTATCTAACCTGAAACTTCGTTTGGGATATGGTATCACAGGACAGCAGGAAATAGGTGACTATATGTATTTGACAAAATATGTATTCAGCAATAACAACAATACCATGTATAATGGTACTTATTTACTGAAACCAGATGGTTATAGTCCTGATTTGAAATGGGAGGAAACACATACATATAACGTAGGTTTGGATTATGGTTTCCTTAATAACCGTATTAATGGTAGCATCGAGTTCTATATCAAACAGACAAAAGATTTGTTGAATACAGTAAGTGCTCCTGCCGGAACAAACTTTACAAATCAGATTACTGCCAATATCGGTGAAATGAAAAACAGAGGTGTTGAATTCAATATCAATGCTGTAGCTGTTCAAACTAAGGATTTCTCTTGGAACCTGGGTTATAACATTACATGGAACGACAGTGAAATCACAAAACTGACAGCAAATTACAACCCTGATTATGAAGGAATTGTAGCTGCTTCGGCTCCATTTGGAACTAACACTCCATTGTCAAGACATCAGGTTGGTTATGCTCCTTATACATTCTGGCTTTTCCAACAGGTGTATGATGAGAATGGTAACCCTATACAGAATGCAATTGTAGACCGTAACGGAAATGGTGCTATTGATGATGGCGACCGTTACTTTACAGGCAAGAGTCCTTTGGCTGATGTATATATGGGACTTAGTTCTGAATTTAAATACAAGAACTGGGATTTAGGTTTCAATTTACGTGCCAGCATAGGTAATTATGCTTTCAATGCTCAAAATGCATCAAATGGTTCATATAACAATTATGGTGGTTTGGGTACATTGTCTAACTATAATAAAGATGCACTGGAATTCACAAACGGTTTCAAGTATACCACCAGCCTTGAAGGCCAGTTAACTGATCTTTATTTGGAAAATGCCTCTTACCTGAAGATGGATAATATTACACTTGGTTATACATTCAACAAATTCTTTACTGATAAGATTTCCGGTAGAATCAGTGCATCTATCCAAAACGTATTTACAATTACAAAATATTCCGGACTTGATCCTGAAATTTCGGGAGTAAATGGTATTGATAACAACATGTGGCCACGTCCACGTACATTTACATTAGGTCTTAATCTTAACTTCTAAAATTTTAAAACTAATATGAAACTAAAATATATTACTGCATCTTTATTGGCAGCTGGAACAATAGCTTTTACCAATTGTGTAAACGATCTTGATGTATTCCCTTTGGATCCTGATGTCGTAACTTCAAACGTAGCTTATGACACTCCTGAAAGCTATACAATGGCACTGAATAAAATATACTCTGTATGGGCACTTTCCGGACAGGCTGGTGCAGGTTCTTCAGATATCAGCGGACTCGACCCTGGTAATACTGTTTTATTGCGCTGCTGGTTTACATTACAAACTAACCCTACAGACGAATGCAAAAATGCATGGGGAGATGCTTGGGTTTCAACCATGAACTCCATTACATGGGGTACAGCACAAGTTGAGCCTATCGAAGGAGCATATCAGCGTGGTATGTATATTGTTGCTTTGGTTAATGACTTTATGAAAAATATAGGGAATGCCCCTGCTGAAATCAACAAAGAACAGTATGCTGCTGAAGCTCGTTTCTGCCGAGCATTGGCTTATTATGCATTAATGGACTTGTTTGCATGTCCACCTTTTATTACAGAAGAAAACTATTCATTGTCTCCTTCGCAATTGTCAAGATCTGACTTGTTTAAGTGGATTGAAAGTGAATTGACAAGTATATACGATGCTTTGCCAGAAAAACCTGAATATGGCCGTGCAGGAAAGGCAGCTGTTGACGCATTATTGTCACGTATGTATCTGAATGCTGAAGTATATACCGGGACACAGCGCTATACAGACTGTATCACACGCTGTAAGAATATAATTTCAGCAGGTTATTCGCTGGCAGACAATTATGACGAGTTGTTCATGGCAGATAATGGTGAAAATGCTAACGCCAATAAGGAAATTATCTTCCCTATTACTGCAGATGGTGAAAAGACTCAATCATACGGTATTGGCGCTATTATCTTAGGTACACGTGCAAGTAACCAAGGTACCGAAAGTGGAATAAGCGGTGGCTGGGCCGGTTTCCGAGCTACAGGCAACTTGGTTCGTGTATTTGATTTTGGCAGTGATGATGAAAATTCTTGGAATGCTGACAACATTATCGACAAACGTGGTATTTTCTTTAGCACAGGAAAAAGTATTGATATTACACAGTCTACTACTACTTTCGACACACAAGGTTGGTCTGTATTCAAATTCACAAATTTAAAGAGTGACGGTTCTGCAGGTAAGAACCTGACTTTCCCAGACACTGATTTTCCTCTTTTCCGTTTGGGTGAAATTTATCTGAATTATGCAGAAGCAGTTGCACGTGGTGGTCAAGGTGGTGACATGGCTACAGCTGTAGGATATATCAATGCATTACGTGAACGTGGATATGGTAATTCTTCACATCAAATAAATGAAAACTGGCTGACAGCAAACGCCAATGTAGCTGGAAGCAATGCAAATATTCAATATGGAAATCTGTTGAATGAACGTATGCGTGAGATGTATTTTGAAGCTACTCGTCGTACAGACTTGATCCGTTACGGCTTATTTACATCAAGTTCTTATACCTGGGTAGATAAAGGTGGAGTTGCAACAGGAGTAGGTGTAGACAATCATTATAATTTATATCCTATACCAACAACAGACCTGAGTGTAAATGGAAACCTAAAACAAAATGAAGGTTATTAATTACTATTAATAAAAGAACCAATATGAAAAAGATATTAAATTATATATCGGTATTAGGGGTAGCTCTAGGATTTTGTGCCTGTGAAAGCGACCTTGAGACAACTACATTCGATGCCTCAACAGCAAAAGCTGCTGTTCTGGAAGCATTGCCAGAAACTAATTATGAATTAGAGTCTCGTAATTCAGAAAATATAGCATTTACCCTTAAATGGGAAGCACCAGACTTAGGTTATCAGGCTGCTGCTACCAATAATATTGAAATCGATGTTGCCAACAACGATTTTGCTAATGCCAGAACAATTGCCTCTTTATCAAATTCTACACAGCAGGATGTCACTGTGGGCAATTTAAATTCTGCTATTCTCCAGATTTTAAAAACACATGGCATCGAGGATGATTTAAGTGCACGCGATTATGAGATACGTATAAATACATCAATCTCTCAAGCTGCTACTTCAATCTACTCAAATTCTCTGACTATCAATGTAAAGCCATACAGTTCAGATATTCAATATCCTGAAATATATGTAATAGGTGATTATAGCGGCTGGGGCTGGGATACTGCACAATCTTTATTCAGCTTCAAAGAAGATGAAGTAAATTATGAAGGCCTTGTTGACTTAGGAGAAAAGGCTGCCAATGGTTTCAAAATTACAGGTGAAACAAATTGGGATAATGGAAACTATGGTACAAGTGGAGCTGCCGACAGTGAAGCTGCTGAAATTACCCTTATTAATGATGGCGGTTCTGGTAATATTTCTTGCTATGCCAACAGATTCTATCATTTCTCATTCAGCAAAGAGACTTTGGTATTGAAAAAGAATTTCGGATTCAATGTTTTAAGTATTTGTGGTGATGCCGGTTCTCAGGTTTCAGGATGGGGTGCTTCAGAAGTTGATATGAATTTTGATCCTGAAAAACAAAGATTCTATGCTGATGTTGAATTGTCTGACGGAAAAATTAAATTCAGAGCAGACCACGATTGGGCTTTGAGTTTCGGTTCATCTACAGAAGGCTTGTTAGATAGCGGAGATGATATTAATGTTAAAGCGGGCAAATATCGTATCTACGTAAACCTTAACAATTCAAACAATAAGACTTATGAATTAAATACTGACGATTATCAGAAATAATCGGACATTATAGTTGATAATAATAGAAGGGTATGTTAATTTTATGTACAACCGTCCGCGATAGCGTTCACCACATAAAAAGATAGCCGCCCAGATTTTTGGGTGGCTATCTTTGTGTTTTCTTCCATCTGTCAGGAAGCAAATCACGATATCTATCTATAGGGGTATTAGGAGGCCATGCGGCA
>JAXEBI010000166.1:0-11770 GCA_034094155.1 Phocaeicola sp. | reverse complement strand
ATGTGGAGCTGGAGGGAGTCGAACCCTCGTCCAAACAAGGAAGCCATATGCTTTCTACATGCTTATCTCTGCCTTCGGTTTTCGTGCATAAGCAAGACCAGAGCCACCCACTTATACCTTAGTCCTTAAATTTCATTTCAGCCGCAGGACAAGACTGAAACTATTCCCGATTTTGCTGCACCGCCTGGTCAAACGCTTCGGAACAAGAGCTTTTGGGCGATGTCTCGTTTCCAACACTTTGAAGGAAATAAAGCTAATCTACTGTACTTCGATTAAGCAGCGAGAGCATAATTTTCGTTGCCAGATAATTGTTCAGTAACTGAGATTATAGTGCAAATCACTGACGCACTGCATGCTTACATACCACATCTCTCGCTGTCAAAACCAAACAACCCCAGATGATAGTCTTTGTTTTTGAACTTATAAACGTTCTAATTGTTGGCAAAAATAGAAAAAAATACATAAATAGCCAAATATTATTCAAGAAATCATTATTTTTGAAGGCTAAATATTAGATAAACTATACATAAATAATATACAAACTATACATTTTGAATCCGTAAATTCGATTATGAAAAAACAAATTTTATTTTTTGCTATGTGGGCAGCCATAATGTGTGGGTGTACTTCCGGTAACAAGCAGACTAATGCTATGACTGATAACTCAAACTTAAATCATGATTCCCTTACATTGGTAATTGGCAGTTATGCCCAAAGTAACGAAGAAGGTATAAAAGTATATTCTTTCAATCAAAGTACTGCTGATTTTGCTTTTGTATCTTCTATTACAGGTATTTCAAATCCTTCCTTTCTGGTTCAGGCTTCTGATAAAAGAAGATTCTACAGTGTAGGTGAGGATGAAGGAAAGTCTGCTTCTGCTTTTGCACTGAATTATAATCCCGAGAATAAATCACTTTCTATATTGAATTCGCAGAAAACAAATGGAGGCGCACCATGTAATATATTGGCTTCTGATGATATGAAATATGTTTTTACGGCCAATTATGGAGGTGGAAACCTGTCGGTCTTTAAACTTGATTCAGCCGGATTGCTTATGCCGGTAACGACTGTAGAATTTAAAGGTAACGGACCTGATAAAGAAAGACAGGCCGGACCTCATATTCATTCTGTGAACATTACTCCCGACGGCAAGTATCTTTGGGCTAATGATCTTGGTTCCGACAGGGTAAGGGTTTTAGATATGACCGCAATAAATTCTATGTGTGCATCCTCTGATATGAAATCCGGAGAAAATAATCCGGACCTTAAGAATAATATTGTTCATGATGATAAAAACGATATTGTTTTGCCTGAAGGAACCGGTCCGCGCCATACATGTTTTACAGATGATGGCAGGTTTGCCTATATTATTTCTGAGTTGAGCGGAGAGGTCATCGCGCTTAAATATAATGGAAGTACTAAGCCGGAGATAATACAAACAGTTAAAGCTGATACAGTGGATGCGCGTGGAAGTGCCGATATTCATCTTTCTCCTGATAATAAATATCTGTATGCTTCGTGCAGACTTAAGGCAGATGGGGTAGCTGTTTTCCGAGTTGATTCCATTAACGGTAGTTTGCAGAGGGTAGGATATCAGCTTACAGGAAAGCATCCGAGAAACTTTACTATAACTCCTAATGGTAAGTTTTTACTTGTAGCCTGCAGAGACGAGAATGCTGTTGAAGTATATTCAAGGAATACACAGACAGGAATGTTGGAGTATACAGGAAAGAAAATTGAAATGAAGGCTCCGGTGTGTTTGCAGTGGGTGAAGTGATAGGAGAGTGATAATAAAAATATATAATAGAAACGAGAGACAAGTTGTTTTGCAGAAAATTATGTTGTTATGTAATTGACTGCTAAAACTGCTTGTCTCTCGTTTTTATTATTTCTTCATGAAATACTCAAGTGTTCCTCCATTCATTATATCCTCATGAGTGATATAATTCTTATCGTATTCCACACCGTTAAGTTTTATACTTTCAATATACTTGTTTTCTTTGCTGAGATTATGTGCAGTAATAGTGAAAGTTTTTCCTTCCGGAAGATGCAATACAAAACTTGGCATCTGAGGGGCACCGAAAATATATTTTCCGCTCACAGGATCTACAGGATAGAATCCCATAGCAGAGAACATGTACCATGCCGACATCTGTCCGCAGTCGTCGTTTCCGCATAGTCCGTCTGGGAGAGGGCGGTACTGAGTGTCGAATATCTGGCGAACAAGTTCCTGAGTTCTTTCCGGACGACCTGCCAAAGTATACAGATATGTTACATGATGACTTGGCTCGTTGCCGTGGGCGTATTGTCCTATAAGTCCGGTTACGTCGGCCTGTGTAGTCTTAAGTTCAACGGTAAATACTGAATCCAGTCGGCTAAGGAATGGTTCTGTACCTCCGAACAGATTTATCAGACCTTCTACATCGTGCTGTACGTGCCATGTATACTGCCATGCATTTCCTTCAGTATAGTCGCCTCCGGTACTTTCGGCATGAGCTACAGACGATGGGTCGAATGGGGTTTTCCATGAACCGTCGCTCAATCTTGGACGCATGAATTTGGTTTCAGGACAGAACAGATTCTTATAGTATGAAGCACGTTCTCTGAAATATGCTTCGTCTTCTGTTTTTCCCATACGGCGTGCCATATCTGCTGCCGCATAATCGTCGTAAACACTTTCGAGTGTAGATGATACAGATTCTGTCTTAATAAGGTCGGTAGGTAAGTAACCGTACTTGGTATATATTTCCCAGTCGGATTTCAGTTTGTGAGACTCTGTCTGCGAGCGTTTAATAGCATTGAACGCTCTTTCTGCATCAAATCCTCTGAATCCCTTTGCGTATGCTTCGGCTACTACAGATACCCCATGGTTGGCTATCATACAGTAGTTTTCCTGTCCCCACAATCCCCAGATAGGAAGGAAACCCTGTGCATCAGCCTGGTCAACGAGTGAGTTGACAAATCCGTCTACTCTTTCGGGAACCATTATGGTATAGAAAGGATGAGCTGCACGGTATGTATCCCACAAAGAGAAAGTAGAGTAGAACTTACCGCCCGTAGCAGTAGCTACTTCACCTTTTGCATTACGATATTTACCGTCTATATCAGAAATCTCATTAGGCTGGATAAGAGCATGATAGAATGAAGTATAGAAATTCGTCATTTCATCTTCTGTTCCTTTCATCTCTATTCTTGAGAGATATGAGTTCCATTCCTTACGAGCGTCGTTGCTCACACCGTCAAAGTCCCATCCTGGAATCTCAGCATTCAGATTGGCACGTGCTCCTTCCACTCCTGTGGTAGACAATGCAACCTTCATGCTCAACTGCTCTTCAGGTTTCATATCGAAAGATGCAACTATTCTCTTTCCTTTTTCTGTATCGAATGCTGCCGGAAGTTCGATTTTGCCAATTGCCGGTTTATTGAACTGCATTACAAAATAGTATTCCTGGTTTACCCATACACTGTTAAGAACGCGTCCCGACAAGGTTGAGTCGTTTTCCCACTTAACTTCACATTCTCTTACGTGAGAATGATACTGATTCTGGTTCCATGCCGGTCCGTGTTGCAGGTCGATAAGCAAAGAAGCCGAATCGGCAGTATGATATGTATATCTGTGCAAAGCAGTATGAATGGTAGATGTAAGCTCGGCAGTTACATTAGGCTCTTCAAGTTTTACAGTGTAATAACCAGGACGTGCACTTTCTGTACTCTTGCTGAAACTGCTTCTGTATCCATCCCACTGACGGTTGAGTTTTCCGGTAACAGGCATAACGAGAATATCTCCAAGATCCATGCATCCTGTTCCGTTGAGATGTGTTTGTGTAAACCCCCATATAATGGAATCACGGTACACATACTCCGAACAATACTGCCATCCCACTGCACCGGTCACCGGACTGGTCTGTATCATACCAAACGGACGACACGCTCCGGGAAATGTATGCCCATTGTCGGCTGCTCCGATAAATGGGTTTACATAGCTGGTGTAATCTATGGCCTCTGCAGTAGTATTATTTGTACTGCAGGCCGAAAAAGTTCCGGCTGCAGCAAATAATGATAATATTATTGTAGATTTATTCATTTAAAAGATTAGTTATAGTGGTTGAAACCATCTAATGTTGTAACCATCTAATGTTTTAACCATTTGTATGGTATTAGATGTATTGTAATCAGAATCTGTTATATAATCCGGTTCTATTATACATAAGTTTCAAGGAATTTCACTTCTCCGTCAGGAGTAACCTCAAGTCCTTTTGTAGTAGCAGGGAAGAGTACAGATTCTCCGGCTTTCATTGCTATCTCATTACCTTCATTATCTTTTACTGTACATGAACCTTCAGTACAGATATATATAACAAATGAATCAAGTTCAGAGTAATCCATTGTCATAGGCTCTGTAAGATTGTATACAGAAGTAGTGAAGTAAGGACAAGAAACAAGGTCTACAGGAGCATTCAGTTTTGGAGTGTATTTAGTACGATAGTCTGCTTCTACACTATAATCGATAGCATCCTTTGAAAGTTCAGTATGAAGTTCGCGAGTATTGCCGTTCTTGTCTTTTCTGTTGAAGTCGTATATTCTGTAAGTAATATTTGATGTCTGCTGTATTTCAGCAATGAAACATCCGGCTCCTATACTATGTATACGTCCTGCAGGCAAGAAAAATACATCTCCTGGTTTTACAGCGTAGTCGGCTAATGCATCACATATAGTATTGTCGGCAATCATGGCTTCATATTCCTGAGGAGTGATGCTTTTGCTGAGGCCTGAGCGGAGGTGAGCTTTACCTTCGGCATTGTCGATAACATACCACATTTCTGTTTTACCCATAGAGTTATGGCGTTTCATAGCCAGTTCGTCGTCTGGGTGAACCTGTATAGACAAGTCATCCTGTGCGTCGATAAACTTGATAAGAAGAGGGAACTTACCTCCAAATCGGGTAAAGTTAGATTCACCAACAAGAGCACCCTTGTATTCCTGAACCATCTGAGTAAGGTTCTTTCCTGCATCAGGACCGTTTGCAACTACCGATTCGTCGCCCGGTACATCAGAGATTTCCCAGCTTTCTCCAACCTGAGTCTGAGTGCTTTCAATATTTTTAAAAGGAACGATTTTTTCTCCACCCCAAATAGTGGACTTTAAGATTGGTTGAAATTTTAATGGATACATAGTGACTTTAATATTAGTGATTTTTGAATCTGTTATTTTAAATTATTTACAAATGTAGTGCAAATAATTGAAAAACAAAAGCAAAAAAATAAAAAGCCCGCCACGGAACTTTAAAAATCCGGGCGAGCTATATGTGTTTTTAAAATATTCAGCTATTACATTCATATTGAATGATGATTAGAGGGTCCAACCAGAAGTCCAGTTGTCGTCGGCAGAAACTGCGTATGACTTAAGTGGGACGTGCGTCCGACTTTAGTGGAACAAGCGTCCGACATAAATGAAACAAGCGTCCGACTAAAGTGAAACGGTCATACTTACCCAACCCCATCAAAATTACATGAAAGTTGTTTTTTTATTAATTAAGTAAAGTACGGCTTTGTGATGGAGGTACTCCATATTTTTCCTTATAACATCTTGAAAAATGTGCCAGAGTCTCGAATCCTAATTCACAGTAAATTTCAGAAGGACGCTTTTTAGTATGTATAAGTATATTATGTGCTTCCTCAAGTCTTTTTTCCATAATTATTTTAGCCGGAGTCATCCCCCAAATCTTGATACACTCCCTTCTGAATGTAGAGAGGCTTCTACCCGACAGTTCTGCAAATTTGCTTATAGGAGCATTATACATATAGTTGTTGTTTATGAATTCCTTTAAAGATGTCGGGTGAAGAGTCTGGTCTGTGAATTGAGAGAAAAGATTAAGCTTATATCTTGTTTTCAGAATATACATACATTCATTAAGCTTCATATTTATAATATTGTCATCTGGGGTAATATTGTATGTAGAGTAATATAATAAAGAAGAATATAATGCCTCCAGATATGCGTCATTTTCTATTTTCTCGAAATTAGAAACCTTGTTTCCTGATGTGTTAATGCCTGAAGGATTCTGACGCAGATATGATGTCAGAAACTTGTCCGAAATGTTCAGGCAAATCATTCTGAAAGGAAGTCTGGAAGCCGGAATCATCTTTATTCTGGAGAAGCTGCCAGGCGTAACAAATGCAAACTCACCACTATTAACTTTCAGTGTCTTTCCCTGAGTACTGAATTCTGTACTTCCGGATACTATCTTTATTACCTTAAAACGCCTTTCGAACAGTTCACGTACGGTACTCTTATAATATACCGGAGTAAAGAATGGTGCTTCTGAAATCATTTCTTTCATAATATGCGCAGTCTTGTTTCTGCAAACTTACATATTTTCACTTTTATTTCAAAGTTAAAATATAATGAACATTTCAGACAATATTAAATGACTTTCTCAGATAAATTTAAGTGTGCTTTATACAGTAATTTTGCATAGAAAAAAACGTGGAATGGCTTATGAATTAAAGCATGTTATTATAATATGTATTTTGCATAATGCCTTGCGTGAGTTGTCGTAACGGGTATTTGAAATTATAATGATGACTTGCAGATGCTGTTACCTGTGAAGACAAAAACGGAAGTTTATAGAAACATCTTAAATAAAGTTTTTTCATAGTTGGGGGAATATTACTTACAGTCGTGAGACAGTAATCCCTTTAAATCGTTTTTTAGTTTAAATAAGTATCATTTTCTCATGCTGAATCCTGAACCGGATAGAGTGCTGTCCGGTTGGATTCTGCAATTTTTTTGGGTTATGGTATTATTATTTGATGGTTGTTGTATTTACAAAAGGCTACAATTCATATCAACATAAAATAATTACAGAAAATTCACAACTTCTAAATTCATCTTTAATACTCACTAAAAAACCTCACTCATAGTAAGATTTCCAATCTTCGTGAGTGAGGTTTAATGTTTTAATTTATATTAATCTGAAAATGTGATTGCATTTCATTATAGAAATGGAAATTATCATAGCAATGGAATTTATCATAAATTGATGTGAATCTGATAAATTCATAATTCTATAATAAATTGTAAGAAATGAAATCATAATACTAAAACACTGTAAATCTGTTTTTCATTCGCGTCTTTACCCTTCGGTGGAAATGCAAGGCTTTGTGGGCCGGATGACGGAACGTCTCATCTCTGTCTCTCCATATTCTATAGGCCATTATTATAAGAAGGAAGATTGTTCCCTGAATACAAATCCAGCCAAACAGCTCTTTAAGACTTGTCAGTGTGGTTTGCATCTGAATTATACTGTATAATTTGTCTATAGGTATATTTTCCTCCCAGGCTCTTACCTGGTCCATATTACGGCTTATATTAGCTATATTATCCTGCTGAAGATATTTCAGTGCCCTGTTTAGCAATGCTGTTCCAAGCGGTGTGGCAATACTTGTTCTTATAAAGCTCAGAACACAAAGTGCCTGGAAAAAGTGTTTGAAAGGTACACTTACTGCTATATATATGGTAAGTGATATATAAAGCATACCATATCCTATGCCTCTCAGGAAATTGGGGATATATAGACTTTCTATGTTCAGGTTAGGGTCTATGAGAAAATACATATAGCACTGGTATATGGTAAGAAGACAGAACCCTATGAAAATAAGCATCTTGAAGCCTTTATGTTGTACTACTCTTCTGTAGAATACTATACCCGAACCGCATAATATGCCTGCAAATGCGCACCAGTTGAGCGATACAGAATTAAGTGTATCGTATTTTAGTATGGACGACATGAACAGGGTTTGCAGTACTGTTGAAGTGGTGAGATAAATACAAAGAGCCAGAAACAGTACCAGTATAAGCGGAAACTTTGGATACGTAAAGACATCTGGTTCCACGTAAGGTCTTTTCAGTGTATGCATTCTGTTGTAGTTTAAAAGCAGGGCTACTACAGCTATTACTATACATGCTCGTATTTCCGCACTGTCGAGCCAGTCGTAAACCTCACCGTATATACATACAAATACTACCGAGAAGAGGAATATTACCCATAGCAATGCTCCAATCCAGTCTATATTATAAAGAGGTACCACTTTTCCCAGACGTACATGTTTTGTAAACAGAAAAACGAGCAGCCATACAACTCCTACAATAAAAATTACAAACCAGTGCATATACCGCCAGTTGGCCCAGTCGGTGATATGTGTTGCCACCAGTCCCGACAACTGTATGCTTTCCAGCACGATAATATAAATTACCGGATAAAAAGTAGAGAAGTCGCCAGCCGGTGTAATGGTAAGACGCATGTTTGAGAAGCACTCAAATGTTCCCCACATTCTGAAGAATCCGGAGATGAAGCATACCAGTATCATCAGAGCCAGATTTCCGGTATGCATGGTTATAAAATTACATATAATCAGTACCGGACATACAGTAAGCAGTATAGAGCGTGTGGTAAACCTGAATTTCAGACGGAACAATATAGGGAATATTATAGTCATTCCGATGAAAGAGGCATAACCGGCCATAGATACATCTTCCTTTATACATCCTAATTCGCTTGACATTTGCATTGCGGTAGGCAGAAACACTCCACCGTTGAACTGAAATGCCATAGCGAAAAATAATGAAAAGAAAATACATAGCGGAATTGGCAGATTTTCTTTATAATATGCTATGCGGGGTCTTTTCCTTTTAGTTTCATTTGCTGTTTTACTGTTGTCTGATGAGGTTGATGATGAGGCTTTGTTAGCATCAGATATATTTGAAACATCTGTAGAATTTGATACATTCGATACAGCAGACATAATTATCGGTTTTTAGAATTCTACAGTACATACTACGTTCATTCCAGCACGCAGTCTGTTCAGATCTTCCTGCTTGTTGGCCGATGTAAACTCTATTCTTACCGGTATTCTTTGCTCAACCTTTACAAAGTTTCCGGCAGAGTTGTCTTGTGGTATAATAGAATATGCCGAACCTGTGGCATCGGAGATGGATGATATTCTTCCTTCGAACTTAACACCTGGAATGGCATCTACATTTATATTAACCTTTTGGCCAATCTGCATATTTGTGGTCTGAGTTTCCTTATAATTGGCAATAACCCATTTTTCGGTACCGTCGACGAGGGTAACGAGTGTTTGTCCTTGCTGTACAAGCTCTCCTTCATGTATTTCCTTTCGTCCTGTTACTCCATCGGTGGTTGCAAGTATTACCGTATACGACAGATTAAGTTTGGCGAGTTCAAGAGCTGCTTCAGCCAGTTTTATATCAGCCTCATTCTGTTCGAGTCGCTGAGTCTGTTCCTGTTTTACCAACGAAGTTGACTGTTTCTGGCGTATGAGTTGTTCATAACGTGCCTTAGTTGCCTCAAAATCAGTTTTCACACGGTCGAACTGTTGTGGTGTAACAGCCTCTTCCTTTACAAGCTCCTGATATCTCTTATAGTCTGTTTCTGCGTTTTCAAGACGTATTCTCTGCTCTTCTATTGCAGCATCGGTTACAAGTATATTGTTTTGTGTAGTGTTGATTGTGGTATACATCGCATTTTTGCCTACCATCGCATTATGGTAATCGGCCTCGGCCTGAGCTAATTTCAGGCGGTATTCAATATCCTCTATTACTACCAATGTATCTCCTTTCTTTACTTTCTGATACTCTTCGAAATATATTTTCTTTATAAAACCCTGAACTCTGGTGTTTACTGGTGTGAGGTGCTGTTTTACCTGGGCATTGTCTGTATATTCTGCACTGCTCAATCTTATAAATCGTCCGCATACCCATGCTATACCAGCTGCCAATATCAGTAATATGAAGAAGTTAGGAATTGCTTTTTTTCTGTTTGCCATAATTTTTATTATGTAATAGTTGATAATTAATGGTTGTATATTTAAGTTGTTATATATAGATATAGAATAATAAGTGAGGATATATATGTATAAATATCTCGCTTAAAGTGTTCCTGTTATTTTCTTAAGCAGAAAATACTGGTATATGATGTTTATTCGGTCGTTGGCCAACTGCAGTTCTGTATCAAGCTGAGTATTTCCCGCATCAAGCATATCAGTAATAAGCGACAGTCCGTTGAGATATCTCTGCCGTACTATGTTATAGTTTTCATGAGCGAGCTGTACACTTTTTTGTCGGGTATTCATTTTTACGAATGCCTCCTTTAGTCCTATAAATGCTTCGTGAACAGAATTTTCGAGTTCCTCTTCTACATATTCCTTTTCAACCTGCATTTTCTGCTGGGTGATGCGTGCATGTCTCAGTTTCTTTTTTCCTTTGAATAATACATCGAGGTTATAGCTTATTTCGATGCCGGCAAACCAATATGCAAAGTTTATATCAATAGGAGGAACTTCAATGAGTATCGGTCCTGTCCATTCACCGGTAAGCGCAAACTTTATTTCCGGAAGATATTCACCTTTAATGGTTTTAAGTCTGTTTTCGCATTTCTTTATGTTCAGGTCGGCTTTTTTCATTACAGGTATCTCTTCCTTGTTGGCAAGCCATAAATCCTTGTCTCTTGCATCTACGGGGAGTTTGAAGAGACTTGCGGTATCGGTCATTATGGTTATGTTTGGATCGAGTCCTATTGTTGATGCAAGTTTGAAACTTATCACATCCATTCTGTTTTTAACCGAAGTAAGTCCCAACTCTAAGTTCTGAAGCTGAAGCTCATATCGTGTAATGTCGCTTTTGAGTGCGGTACCTTGTTTATATGCGGCTTTCATATCCTTTACAAGGAGTTTGGTCTGCTCTATGTTGTTTTTGTATACAAACTTCTGGTTGCTCAGTTTTGATATCTCCAAATAATATCCGGCAAGAAGAAATCTCAGGTCCTGGGTGTTTTGTTTCTGGTCTTGTAGTGAAGTTTCCTTATCCAGTTGTTTAAGTTTTATATTATTCTTTATTTTACCTCCTGCATAGAGGGTTTGGGTAGCCTTAAGAATAAGTGAATTGCCGAAATGCGGCATATCACCGGCCTCAAAGTTCGAAAAATCACGGTCGAATGTTACGCAGTCGCTGATATATTGGGCATTGGCATGTGCTCCAATAGATGGCAGCAAATCGTTTTTTGCTATCTTAATGGCCTCATCTGCTTCGTCAACCATAAGAGAATGAATGTTGATACTTTTACTGTTGGTGTCGGCGAGAGAAAAGATCTCATTAAGGGTAAGTATTTTTGTCTGGGCATGTACTCCTACAATGAACCCAAAACATAAAACCGACAGAATTGTTCCTTTCTTTGTCATTTTGTTATACCTTAATACCTATTATCTGTGATATATTTCTTATATATAAATACTTGTCTACAGTTTGTATGTAAATTGTTTATACTTGCTTTTATAATATTTATCTGCAATATTCAATATCTGCTCTGCTACAGTCTTTTAACTTGACTGTCAGTCGTGTTTTATGTATTTTAACATTATTGTTCGTCTATGTAATAGCAAGCTTATCTGTTTATATTCAGTGTTTTTTATTTGAATGTGCAAAGTTAATTCTTTAAATTTGTACTGAATATTCAAATTATGCAATAAGATTACCATTTTAAGCCATATTATATAGCATGAATAACGAGCAAAAGTAAGCATTCTATTTTTCGCCACGACAATTTTATCGGCTGTTTTTCAGCCGATAAAATAAAAATGTCCGCAAGAAAATATTTTTGTTTTAACATTCGGGTTTATAAAAACATGGCAGAAGAGCCTTCTTGTCGCAGTCTTTTCC
The DNA here is from genome assembly GCA_034094155.1 of Phocaeicola sp. Lineage (GTDB taxonomy): Bacteria > Bacteroidota > Bacteroidia > Bacteroidales > Bacteroidaceae > Phocaeicola. The sequence continues at coordinate 34 of JAXEBI010000166.1, read as the reverse complement.
ATTAAGTATACATTCGAACAAGTGTTTCAGGTAA
>JAXEBI010000165.1:0-12181 GCA_034094155.1 Phocaeicola sp. | reverse complement strand
AGTCTGTCCTTCCTTGCCCTGGAATCCGTTTTCCATCAACCATTCGCGTACAAATTCCTTAGAAAGCTGTTTCTGAGGTTCACCTTTTTCGAAACGCTCCTGATATCCTTCTGAATAGAAGTAGCGGCTTGAGTCAGGAGTGTGGATTTCATCCATCAGATAAATCTGACCATTGTGCTTACCGAATTCGTATTTTGTATCTACAAGAATCAGACCGCGTTCTGCTGCAATCTTAGTACCGCGTTCGAACAAGGCAAGAGTATATTTTTCAAGAGTAGCATATTCTTCAGGAGTAGCAAGTCCTTTGGCAAGAATTTCTTCCTTAGAGATATCTTCATCGTGCATACCCATTTCAGCCTTAGTTGTAGGAGTGATGATAGGAGTAGGGAACTTCTGGTTTTCGCGCATACCTTCAGGAAGCTTCACGCCACAGATTTCGCGAACACCGCTCTTGTATGCACGCCATGCACTACCGCACAGATAGCCGCGAACAATCATTTCTACAGGGAAACCTTCACACAAAACACCTACAGTTACCATAGGGTCTGGAGTTGCAAGCTTCCAGTTTGGGCAGATATCTGTTGTAGCATCAAGAAACTTGGCTGCAATCTGGTTCAACATCTGTCCTTTGTAAGGAATACCTTCAGGAAGAACTACGTCGAATGCAGAGATACGGTCTGTTGCAACCATTACTAGTTTTTCACCGTTGATGTTATAAACATCACGAACTTTACCATGGTAAACACTTTTCTGACCAGGAAAGTTGAAATCTGTTTTTGTTAATGCTTTACTCATCTTATAATGATTTTTGGAAATAAATATTATATGTTTACTTAATATTCTGTTACTTTTCTGCTACTATTTATTAATGAAAGATATTACATTTAATGTAAGATATTACAGTCAGTTTTCCTTAACCTCTGTAGTATTGTCCTTCACATCTTTAGAACTTTTAGTCTCTTTTGCTTCTTTGGCAACTTTTTTATTGTCCTTTGTCTCTTTTTCGAATTTCTCGTAAGCTTCTACAATTTTGGTTACAAGTTTGTGTCGGACTATATCTTTTTTATTGAGTTCGATAAAGCTGATACCCTTGACTCCTTTCAGAATTTTTATGGCTTGAACCAGTCCCGATGTTTGAGACGCAGGTAAATCTATCTGGGTCATATCACCGGTAACAATCATTTTGGTGTTCATACCCATTCTTGTAAGAAACATTTTTATCTGCTGGGTTGTAGTATTCTGAGCTTCGTCCAGAATAACCACTGCATCATTCAGTGTTCGTCCTCTCATAAAAGCCAAAGGCGCTATCTGGATAACGTTCAGTTCCATATATTCTTTAAGTTTGGAAGCGGGAATCATATCCTGAAGAGCATCATAAAGCGGTTGCAGATACGGATCTATTTTTTCTTTCATGTCGCCAGGGAGGAATCCTAACTTTTCTCCGGCTTCCACAGCAGGGCGGCTTAGTATGATTTTCTTGATTTCTTTGTTTTTCAGAGCTCTTACTGCAAGTGCTATGGCAGTATAAGTTTTGCCGGAACCGGCCGGACCGATAGCGAAAATCATATCATTCTTTTCGAATTCTTTTACCAGTTTATGCTGGTTCTCGCTCCGTGGGGTGATAGGTTTTCCTGTTACACTGAAAACTATAGCATCTCCATGCTTCCCGCTTTCAGGAGTATTTCCTTTAACTATATCTATAATAGCTTCTTCATTAAGCGAATTGTATTTAGAGCAGTGCTTTTCCATGGCTGTTACAGCCTCTTCGAATGCGCACATCTCTTCCTCGTCTCCCATAATTTTCATGACATTGCCTCGTGCCACTATCCTTAGTTTGGGAAACAGAGCCTTAATCATTTGTATGTTCGTGTTATTTACACCATAGAAGATAACAGGATCGATATCTTCGAGTACAATATGTTTCTCTATCATTCAGTTTTATTCGATACGCTTTTGTTTGTTGTTTTTATTTCACTGCAAATTTAATGATTCATTTTGATTGTTGTGTAGAAAAGTGTATAAAAAATGCCGACTTTCATCAAAGTCGGCAGAAGAATGATACAAAAAACGGTACGGTAAGGTCTATCAATATGCCATGAAATATGGCTCCAGGTATCATATCCTTACCCGAATATCTTGTAATAACCGGCAAAACCACATCCATGGAGTTTACTCCTGCGGCAGATATAGGAGCAAGCTTACCGAAATACTTGACCAATAGCGGTGTGCCCAGCAGCGCCATCATCTCGCGGAAGATATTCGACAGGAGGGCTATTGTTCCCAATTCTGTGGCCAGTTGCACTCCCAATGAAGCTTCTTTAAACTGGGTTATCAGAATAGAAGACAGTGAGTAGTATGCAAATCCGCTTCCCACTGCCATGCAGTCGAAAATACTCCATTGTGACAGAATAAGGCTTGCAAGCGCCGAAAACATAAGAGTTCCTGTAATTGTAGCCAGAGGAATGAGCAAATACTTGGGGCGTATATCTTTTATTATTGATTTCAGATTCTTGCTTGAGCCGATGCTTAGCCCCACCTGAAGCATTAATGCATACAGAATGTACATCGACAAGTTGGTTTTATGAACATCCAAAGGTATGATGTCGAGTGTTCCGAGTATGCATCCGGCTATGAAGAAAGCAAGAACTACCATGCTACCCTTCATGATTTTCTCCTTTCTTGAAAAATAATACCAGTACAAGCCATGCTGCGAGTATACTTCCGCATGTAGCCGAGCCTGCAAGAATAGCAGCCTGCCAGCCGAAGGCTCCAAGGTTTTCTATTATTTTGTCGTTCGACCCAACAGAAAAACCCATAATAAATAGCAGCAATATAATGGTATATGAAATTGTTGTTTCTGTGTTCTTAATAAAATCTAAGTTGCGGAATATATATCCTAACGCAACGCCTGTGAACATTATTCCTATTATAGTAAACATAATTTATCCTCTTTTTAAGATTACATCATATCAAACCATATCATAAATGCCATATAAATGATACATTATGTATTATTCATATAGTAATTATGATATATACTTCAAAATCTCATGATATCCATATTATAAACAAGAGTAAAACTTGTAATAAAGTAGATAACAAATCGGATAAATCTGGCCAAGATTGATCGATTACTGACGCAAAGGTACGTGAAAATTGCATATTTTCCAAATATTTATAAATTTATTTATTCCGGACATATTTATTTCCATGTTATTTCTTTGTTATTTTTTATGGAGAATAAATTGAAAGTAATAACTTTGTAGCGCACAAATTGAATTACAAAAAGATATGGATACAACCTTTAAATTTGTCTCACTTACTTATACGCAGACTAAAACCTATCTGTTTGCTGCGTTATTTTTGTTGGGTAATATCTTATTGCCTCAGTTATGTCATTGTGTTGAGCTTGGCGGGCCTACATGGTTGCCTATCTATTTTTTTACTTTAATAGGGGCCTATAAGTATGGTATGCGTCTTGGTCTGCTTGTTGCAGTTTTGTCGCCACTTATTAATTCTTTCCTTTTCGGCATGCCTGTTATAGCCGTACTTCCGGCTATCATAACTAAATCTGTTTTACTGGCAGTGGCTTCGGGCTATGTGGCTTCCAGATATAAGAAGGTAGGCATATTGTCTTTGCTTGCTGTGGTTATGTTCTATCAGGTATTCGGAAGCATAGCCGAATGGTTTATTACCGGTAGTGCCGATGCTGCTCTTCAGGATTTCAGAATAGGAATACCGGGTATGATGCTGCAAATAATAGGCGGATATTTTTTGCTTAAATCCATTTCGCGAATATAAGTTACAGAAAGGGTGTCAGTAAATTATAAAACTATTTTTCAGAATAACACTGACAGAGTAGTACATTATTCATATTATAAATAAAAAATATATGTATACATTATTGCTTTTGGGAGTTGGAATGCAGGAACTTCTTTTCATCGCATTGATTATCCTGTTGTTTTTCGGGGGTAAGAAAATACCCGAACTGATGAAAGGTCTCGGCAAGGGAGTGAAGAGTTTTAAGGATGGGATAAACGGAATTGAAGATGCTGATACTGCGACTTCCAGGTCTGATAAATCAGAGTCATCTGTAAATCAGGAAAATAAATCATGTGGCAGTGCAGAAAACAAGAATAATGCGCAAATAAATAATTAATCAGAAAAGGACTGGTTTTTCAATAATTTACGTGGATAAAAAGGAAGATTCTTTATCTTTTTGGGAACACCTCGATGAGTTGCGCAGTGTACTGATAAGTATAGTGCTGGTAGTACTGGTATTTTCTTTATTGGCTTTTCTGTTTAAGGATGAGATTTTTTCTGTTATTCTTGCCCCTAAGGAAGATGATTTTGTATTATACAGACTGTTTTGTAAAATGGCAGAAATACTTGATATGCCTGAATTATGTCCAGGATCGTTTGACACTGTGCTTATAAATACGCAGTTGGCCGGACAGTTTCTTGTGCATGTAAGCATTTCCATGTATGTTGGAGCTATTGTGGCCTCACCATATATTATATACAAGCTTTTTGAGTTTGTTCTTCCGGCACTTTATGAGAACGAAAGGAAATATTCATTAAGAGTAGCTACGAGCGGGTATCTGCTGTTTATACTGGGTGTCTTACTCAATTATTTTATCATATTTCCGTTGACATTCAGATTCCTGAACCAGTATCAGGTTAGTGCTGAGGTTCAGAATACCATCATGCTGACTTCATATATTGATACATTGATGCTTCTTAGTATTATTATGGGCATTGTATTCGAGATTCCAGTTGTTTCATGGTTGCTATCAAAGCTTGGAATTCTGAATTCCACTTTTATGAAAAAATACAGGAGGCATGCATATGTCATAGCTCTTGTTATAGCTGCCATAATAACTCCTACATCGGATGTCTTTACTTTGTTGCTTGTTTCAGTTCCTATATTTGTATTGTACGAGGCAAGTATTTATATAGTGCGTTGTGTTGAAAAAAGAAATTAGACGAAATAGTGTTGATAAATTAAAATGAAACTGATGAAGAGATGTTTGTCTGTTATGCTTGCCGGTTGCTGGGCTTCCTTGCTTTTTGCTTCCGGTGACAGCCTTAAATATTGTTCACCTTTTGATTTTCCTATCTTGCTTAGTGCAAATTTTGGCGAACTCAGACCAAATCATTTTCATAATGGTCTTGATTTTAAAACTAAAGGAACGGTAGGTCATCCAATACACTGTATAGCCGACGGATATGTATCGCGTGTGGCGGTACAACATGGCGGTTATGGACAGGCTATATATATAACCCATCCCGACGGACATACATCTGTTTACGGACATATAATATCATTTGCTCCCGAAGTTGAAAAGTATGTCAGAGAGTATCAGTACAAGAATGAAACATTTGTATGTTATCTTTATCCTGAACCCGGTAGATTTACTTTCAAGCAAGGGGATATAATAGCCTATAGTGGGAATGAGGGTTCATCGGCAGGCCCTCATCTGCATCTTGAAATTAGAAAAACTGATACCGACGAGTATCTCGATCCTATGCCTTACTTTAAACAGTGGATAAAGGATACGAAAGCTCCGGTTGCTAACCTTGTAGGATTTTATCCTGTCGGAGGGCAGGGGGTAATAAACGGAAGTGCAAGCAAGAAGATATTTCCTGTAGCTTCATTAAACAAGCCTGTTACAGCCTGGGGAAAGATTTATACTGGTATCAGTGCCAAGGATTATATGGATGGAACATCCAATTTTTATGGTGTACATTCTGTAACCTTGTTTGTTGATTCAGTGAAAGTTTTCAGTAGCACGACCGACAGGGTACTTCCCGATGAAAACAGAATGGTAAATGCCTTTACCGACTATGATGAGTATATCCGGTCGAGAAGGTTGATTATGAGGTCTTATAAAGCTCCGGCAAATAAGTTGAGAATGTTGTGGACCGGGAATGGCACTGGAATTATAGATATTAACGAAGAAAGGAACTATAAATTTGTATACGTTCTTGAAGATAATTTCGGCAATTCAAGGAGTTACAGTTTTACTGTCAGAGGTGAACGCCATGATATCCCGCAGTGTGTGGAAAATTCTTTAGGTGATAAAGAAATACTTACTGCCGGCAGAACTACTGTGTTGCAACGTCCAGGATTTGAGTTTATAGTACCTAAGGGATATGTTTATGAAGATGTCCCTGTTGTAGTTGATGTTATAGAAACAGACTCATCAGCTGTCTCATTAGAGTATGATATAGATGCAGGAAATACTCCTTTGCACAGTTATTGTCCTATAGCAATAGGATTGCGTAAGACAGGTACAGTATCTCCTGAAAAATATTATATACAGCAAAGAGTAGGCAAATGGAAAGCTTCGGTAGGAGGTGAGTATGACAATGGATGGATGCGCGCTAAGATTAGAAACTTCGGAGCCTATTCTGTTGCCGTCGATACAGTTCCGCCGGTTGTTACTCCTGTAGATAAGGCAAGATGGAGGTCAACGTCAGATATTCGTTTCCGTATAAAGGATTCTGCTTCTGGAATAAATACCTATAAGGTTTATGTTGATGGGAAATTTGTTCTTTTCGGACTTAAGAAGGGAATGCTGATAATACAGGATAAGAAGAGAGTCAAAAAAGGAGTTCCTCACTCATTGAAGGTGGTTGTAACCGACATGTGCGGAAATGAGACTGTAAAGAATATGAAGTTTTGATATGAGTCTTGTTATATAAATTATCGGGCATATTATTATAATTTTGTCTTGATAAATGCATTACTTATAATTACTGTTGATAATAGAAAATTACACATTAATAACCATTATTCATTTTAAGACGCTTATGATGAACAGAGTGTTTATGGCTGTGGTGTTACTGGCAGCCTTTGTAGTTAACGGTTGGGCTTGTACCAACTTTATAGTCGGTAAGAAGGCTTCTGCCGACGGTTCAGTTATTGTTTCTTATTCTGCCGATTCGTATGGTATGTTTGGCTGGTTATATCACTATCCGGCTGCAACTCACCCTGAAGGCGCGATGCGTGAAATACACGATTGGGATACCGGTAAGTATCTTGGAAAAATTAAAGAAGCGAAACAGACATATAATGTAGTGGGAAACATGAATGAGTTTCAGGTAACTATAGCCGAAACAACATTCGGCGGACGTCCTGAACTTGTTGATACCACTGGAGTTATGGACTACGGAAGTCTTATATATGTTGCCCTTCAGCGTTCTCGCACTGCCAAGGAAGCCATAAAAATTATGACTGATCTGGTAAAAGAGTATGGCTACTACAGTAGTGGTGAATCTTTTTCGATTGCAGATCCTAATGAAGCGTGGATTATGGAAATGATTGGTAAAGGTCCGGGTGTGAAAGGTGCGGTATGGGTAGCTGTACGTATTCCGGATGACTGTATTGCGGCTCACGCAAACCAGAGTCGTATACATAAATTCAATATGAATGATAAGGATAATTGCCTTTATTCACCGGATGTAATTTCATTTGCACGCGAGAAAGGCTATTTCGAAGGTAAAAACTCTGAATTCAGCTTCTCTAAGGCTTATAATCCGCTTGACTTCGGTGGCGCACGTTTCTGTGAAGCCCGTGTATGGAGTTTCTTCAATATGTTCAGCAAGTCAACAGGTGAGGCTTATTTGCCTTATGCACTTGGGGAAAGCAAGGAGCCTATGCCTCTTTATATAAAGGCAGATTCAAAACTTTCTGTACGTGATGTACAGAAGGCAATGCGCGACCACTATGAGGGTACTCCTCTTGATATCACAAAAGATCTTGGAGCCGGTCCGTTCAATACTCCATACAGATTGTCTCCTCTTACATTCAAGGTTGACGGGGTTGAGTATTTCAACGAACGTCCGATTTCAACACAGCAGAGTGCCTTTTCTTTTGTTGCCCAAATGCGCGCTTCTCTTCCTGATCCTGTGGGTGGAGTAATGTGGTTCGGACTTGATGATGCAAATATGACTGTGTTCACTCCGGTGTATTGCTGTACCGACAGAATTCCTACTCCTTATGCAGAAGGAAACGGTGACTGCATTACATTCTCATGGGATTCTGCTTTCTGGATTTACAACTGGGTGGCTGACATGATTCGTCCGCGCTACAGTCTTATGATTGGCGACATGCGTACTGTTCAGGATGAACTGGAGAATACTTTTGCTGCAGCTCAGGAAGGAATAGAGGCTTCAGCTGTTAAACTCTTCCAGGAAGATCCGAATAAAGCTAAGGATTTTCTTACCAACTATACAGACATGACTGCGCGTACAACAATAGACAGATGGAAGAAACTTGGGGAATTCCTTATTGTACGTTATAACGATGGAGCAGTTAAAAAGATGAAAAACGGCAAGCTCATGGCTCCTGAAACAGGAAATGTAGCTCCACTCGAACGTCCGGGTTATCCTGAAGAATTCCTGAAAGAGTTGGTTAAGTCAACCGGCGAAAGATATAAGTCTAAATAATTATATAGCCTGAAAAGGACTTTCCGGATATCTTAATATCGGGATATAGCGGTTTTGTTATTAATGATCAGTATTTCTGTAATAATGACATAATCACTATATCCCGATATTTGTTTTTATCTGTTTTAATGTCTTTTATTTTCTGCTTTTTGGTACTAAAAATTAGGATATTATTAATGAATAGTCTATTTTTGTATCTACAAAATAAATATTAATCAAAAAAATAATTAATTATGGGAAACGAAGAATTAATTAAACTTTGTACTGAAAAAGCTCAGAATTGGCTGACTCCTGCTTACGATGCAGAAACTCAGGCCGAAGTTAAGCGAATGATTGAAAGTGAAGATAAAACAGACTTGATTGAAGCTTTCTATAAAGATCTGGAATTTGGTACAGGCGGTTTGCGCGGTATTATGGGTGTAGGTTCAAACAGAATGAACATTTATACTGTGGGTGCTGCAACTCAGGGCTTGTCTAACTATCTTAACAAATGTTTTGCCGGTAAGAGTGATATTTCGGTTGTGGTAGGACATGACTGCCGTAACAACAGCCGTCTGTTTGCAGAAATTTCTGCAAATATTTTCTCTGCAAATGGCATTAAAGTATATCTTTTCGAAGATATGCGTCCAACTCCTGAGATGTCGTTTGCAATACGTCACCTTGGTTGCCAGAGCGGTATTATCCTTACTGCTTCTCATAACCCTAAAGAATATAACGGCTATAAGGCATATTGGGATGATGGCGCACAGGTTCTTGCTCCACACGACAAGGGTATTATCGACGAAGTAAACAAGATTGCTTCTGCTGCTGATATCAAATTCGAAGGTAATAAGGAACTTATCCAGATTATCGGTAAGGATATAGATAAGGTTTATCTTGAAAAGGTTCATTCAATTTCTATTGATCCTGAGGTTATCAAACGTCAGAAAGATCTTAAGATTGTTTATACTCCTATCCATGGTACAGGTATGATGCTTATCCCTGACGCATTGAAAATGTGGGGATTCGAAAATGTACACTGTGTACCAGAACAGATGGTTAAGAGTGGAGATTTCCCAACAGTAGTTTCTCCTAATCCGGAAAATGCTGAGGCTCTTACATTGGCTATCAATCTTGCAAAGAGTATAGATGGTGATATCGTTATGGCTTCCGATCCTGATGCTGACCGTGTGGGTATGGCTTGCAAGGATAGCAAGGGAGAATGGGTACTTATCAACGGTAACCAGACTTGTTTGATTTTCTTGTATTATATTATCAAGAACCGCATTGCCATGGGTAAGATGAAGGGTAACGAGTTTATTGTTAAAACTATTGTTACTACAGAGCTTATCAAGGCTGTTGCCGACAAGAATAATATTGAGATGTTCGACTGCTATACTGGTTTCAAATGGATTGCACGTCTTATCCGTCTTAATGAAGGTGTTAAGCAGTATATCGGTGGTGGTGAAGAAAGCTACGGATTCCTTGCTGAAGACTTTGTTCGCGATAAAGATGCCGTTTCCGCTTGTGCTTTACTTGCTGAAATCTGTGCTTGGGCAAAAGACCAGGGCAAGACATTGTATGATGTATTGATGGATATTTATCTTGAATATGGTTTCTCTAAAGAGGTTACTGTTAATGTGGTTAAACCAGGTAAGAGCGGTGCCGATGAAATCAAGGCTATGATGGATAACTTCCGTGCGTGTCCTCCAAAAGAACTTGGTGGTTCTAAGGTTTCTCTTGTAAAGGATTACAAGACTTTGAAGGCTACCGATGGTGAAGGTAATGTATCTGATATAGATATGCCGGAACCTTCTAATGTTCTCCAGTTCTTTACAGAAGACGGAACAAAGATTTCTGTACGTCCTTCAGGAACTGAGCCTAAGATTAAATTCTATATGGAAATCAAGGGTGAAATGAAATCGGCAGATGAATATGCTAAAGTTGATGCTGAAGCTACAGCCAAGGTTGATGCTGTGAAGAAATCTCTCGGTATCTGATACTTTGCTCTTTTATATTATATATAATTGAATAGTTTAAGACTGTATTATACTCAATAACTTTTTATAAGTGTTGATGTATAATACAGTCTTTTTTTTGATTAACTTTGCACGGATTTTATGTTCTAAAGGTAAAAGTGATATTATTGGTTATATATCATAATATAATCATAAAGCATAAAGAATAGTTTCAGGTTAATGAAAAATAGGGAATTATGGCACAATCTAAAGAAATGACTTCAGGGGCTCCGCTTCCCCTTATACTAAACTTTACTATTCCGTTGATTCTCGGAAATCTTCTTCAGCAAACATATTCACTTGTAGATGCGGCTATAGTGGGCAAGTTCCTGGGAATAAATGCTCTGGCTGCAGTAGGAGCCAGTACTTCGGTTGTATTTCTGATTTTAGGTTTCTGTAACGGATGTTGCGGAGGTTTCGGGATACCTGTAGCTCAGAAGTTCGGTGCCCGAGATTATGTTACTATGCGGAGGTTTGTATCTGTCAGTCTCAAACTTGCGGGTATAATGTCGGTGGCAATTGCTTTTGTAACGAGCTTGCTGTGCGAATTTATTCTTGAATGGATGCAGACTCCCGAAAATATCTTGCATGATGCTTATCTGTATCTGCTCGTAACATTTATTGGTATTCCATGTACATTTTATTATAATCTTTTGTCAAGTATTATAAGAGCATTAGGCGACAGCAAGACACCTTTCTGGTTCCTGTTGCTTTCTACAGTTCTTAACATTGTGCTCGACCTTGTATGTATATTGGTACTCGACTGGGGTGTGGCTGGTGCCGGAATTGCTACAGTCTTTTCTCAAGGAGTTTCAGCTTTGTTGTGTTACATTTATATGTACAGGAAGTTTGAAATACTTAAAACTACTCCATCCGACAGGAAGTTCCGTCCGGAACTGGCCAAACAGCTTCTTTATATTGGTGCACCTATGGGACTTCAGTTTTCTATAACAGCCATAGGAAGTATAATGCTCCAGAGTTCTAATAATGCACTCGGAACAGCGTGTGTGGCGGCTTTCACTGCAGCTATGAGAATAAAGATGTTCTTTTTGTGCATGCTCGAAAGCCTTGGTATGGCTATGGCTACGTATAGCGGACAGAATTATGGTGCTGGTAAGCCGGAAAGAATATTGCAGGGAGTAAAATCGGCAACTATGATAATGGTGCTGTATGTTATTTTTGTTAATCTTGTTCTATGGAACTTGTCGGCTGATATAGCTTTACTCTTCGTTGATTCATCTGAAACAGAAGTAATAGAAAAAACAGCTTTGTTTCTTCATGTGTCGGCAACATTCTTTCCTTTTCTTGGAATGCTTTGTATACTTAGATATACTATCCAGGGAGCCGGATATACACAACTGTCAATGTTTTCCGGGGTAGCAGAAATGATTGCACGTATACTGGTCAGTGCAATAGCTGTACCATTGTGGGGATATTGGGCTGTATGCTTCGGAGATTCTACAGCTTGGGTCTTTGCTGTAGCTTTTCTTGTTCCTGCATTCAGGTATGTTTACCGCAGACTTTGTACAATTGTATCAAAAGAAAAAGAACTGAAATATACTTGATATGCTTATAAACTGTTTATTCATTAATATATCATGAGCTATAATAAGAAAACTGAATATGGTTAAAGATATTTAGCATATTTATACGTTTACTATCGGAAAAATATGATTTATGCAGAGATATGTTTTTGTAGCTTCTGCGGCTTTTCAGAAACAAATCCATCC
>JAXEBI010000164.1:0-7848 GCA_034094155.1 Phocaeicola sp. | reverse complement strand
ACTGTTCGACGGTATGAACGTGCGTGTAAGCGTGAAACGCTCCGTTCCCGACCAGCTTGTAGTGCCCAAGACTGCCGTGGTGCTGCGTACAGGAAAGCAGGTGGTATTTACCCTGAAGGACGGCAATTCATTATATCAAGTACAGTACTTCGCTTCATTAAGAAATAATAGATATACTTAAGATAAGGAAGAAAATCACATTGGCAAGCCTTCTGCAGATCTGCGAGATAGTTTTCGCACAGGCACAAGTCAGTTTTCGCGGATTGGTTACCGACGAGAGCGGTACGCCGCTGGCCGGCGTGAACATCCGTGTGGACAACAGCCTGACGGACGACTCATATATAAGCTGTACGTGCTCCGTCTTGATAATAGTGGTGTCAGTGTTCCTGCCTTTACTTTCACTTCAAGCAAAATATGTCTTTCGTGTTCAATTGGGATAAGTTGTACATCCGGTACAGGGTCAAGTCTTGCCTTTATTATTTCACTGATAAACTCAACTGAGTATAACATAATCATTTTCAGTTCATCCAACAGATATTAAACAACAGATAATCAACAGAATAGGGCTGACCTCATTAATGAAGCCAGCCCTATTTCTTTAGTTTCCACAAAACTTTCTAAGTTTCGGGTAGTACAATTACCTACTTACTCTAAATTATTTACTCTAAATTACTTAATTATAAGTTACTTAATTATAAGTTACTTAATTATGAAACACACTAAATACACTCACTTACCATTCCTCCTTGCTGACATCAAAGCAAGGGCATTGCTTTATCCATTCATGAGGTTCTATAACCCCATCACCATTAAGGTCGGGACTGAGGTCTCTGTGCCCCACTACCGTCTTTATCTTGAAATCTTTCTTTAGCACCCTTACAAGCGCCCTAAGCGAAAATCTCTGCCGATCTGTGCGAGTATCAGCTGGGTTACCGTTGACATCGAGACCCCCTTCATAGCAGATACCGATACTGTCCGCGTTATGACCTTTGCAGTGCGCTCCGACACGATCGACCGGCCGCATTGTGCAAATCTCACCGTCTCGGCGTACGTAGTAATGGTAACCGCAACCGTTGAAACCTCTTTGTTTGTGCATTTTAGTAAGATCTTTGGGCGACAGAGACTGTCTGTCTCTTGTGGCCGAACAGTGGATAATAATTTTGTTGACATTCCTCATTCCTTTCCTCCTTCATCAGTTTTCTTATAGGCTCCTGTAAGTAAGCAGATGATGCATCGCAAAAGCCTGATGAAAAATTTAGTAAACTTTACCATTGTGTTTTATTTTGTTTGTGAAAATAAATCTATATGTAAGTAACCACCAATTACCGGTTTGATATCTTACTGGTTGGAAAACTTACTGGTTTGATACCTTAGATTCTATAGAGATTATCACCCCATAAGCTCACCTTCATGCTATTCTTCAGATTTACCACCTGGTTCAGGCTCTGTCACTGCACCTTTTTCTGATTCTTCCTTAGAACGCGGTTCTACCTTTTCGTAAGACATAGTAGTCAACATCGTTTTGAGTGTGGTACCTCCTCTAAACAGAATACGGGCATTTGTGATTAAGCCTTCGTGGAAGTCGTCCTTTTTTTCTACGCCGGTACTACTCAAACTTACCTGCATAGATCCAAGCTCGCCTAAACGGACAATTTCGCCATTGGCAAGAGAGTCGGCCACCACATCTTCCAGCGCTATGAGAACCGCCATTACATCGGCTCTGGTCACGGTACACATTTTCTGGATTCTGTCCGACATCTCGCGTATTCCTGCCACTCCTCGAGCCTGAGCTCGTGCATAGAACTTTCCCGGCATTGAAGGAAATTTGGGGTTCTTCTTCTCAATTACTGAATAAGTTAATGCTTTGTCCATGTTTTAAATTGTTTTAGGGTTAATAATGCGTCAACAGCTATAACGTGTTAATAGTCATAACGTGTTAACGGTTAATAATGTGTTTGATTGCTGTATCAGCACTGTTTAAGCGCTTACAGCTATTGTTATCAGGTGGCCTCCTTGATTACATTACAAAGATACGAATACCGGTTCTTGAGGGTGTGACGATTTGTGATGACTAATCCTTATTTGGAACGATTTGGTACGATTTAATTGGATTTGGTACGATTTGATTGCATTAATCAAGATTATCCATGTTCATTCCAATTATTCATCACCATCTGACGTCATCATCCGGCATCATCATTTGCCGTTATCAAGCATTATAAGTATCATCAACAAATATCATATCCGTTATCAAGCATTAAAAAACATCCATCTTCACATGCCATAATCAGCCATGTTATGAAGAAAAAAAACGCAAGGAGAAAAAACAGAAGTTTTGTTTCATTTGTTTCAAAAATTCCACTTGTCTCACTATAGATATTTTTTGAAACAAAGCCATAATAAAAAGGATTAATATACTATAAATCAGAAATTTATAAGAGCAATTCTTTAATTGTTAATATTTGTAAAGAGACGCTCAACTGACCATCAAATTACGGTCTGAAGGAATTTCATGAGATTTCGATAGTCTAATGCCGTACTTTGACGTTCTTAGGCATTTTTGAAGATACAATAAAAGATTTAAACATATATAATTATAAAAAGAAGTACTTTCAATAAAGAAGTATTAATATTTATATCATATAAGTATACTATACAAGCACTGTTTACAATCCTTTATAATAACTCATAATAAACTTTTAATTAAGTAATTACTTAAGTTTACATAGAAAAACAAAGTAATTATATAAAAAGTATGATTACTTTATCAAGCATAAGAAGCAAATAAGACTATAGAATATTAATTATTAAAAACATTCAAACAAAAAATGAATTTGTTTCAAAAAATATCTATAGTGAGACAAGTGGAATTTTTGAAACAAATGAAACAAAAAATCATTGTCTATGGAGATTGAATCTCAAAGATGGTATGCAAAGGCAAATAATGCAAATAATATTATGGCTCGCCCAAGTACTTGACTACTGTCTCAACTTCTTTTTTCAGGAAGATATGCCTTGTCTTTACATAACCCATTTGCTTTAGTTCTTCCTTCAACCCTACACAAGAATCCATCCAACGCCAAAGGTTACGTCGGGCTACATCTGGAGCAGAGTCCGGAAAATACATCATGGCCAGTTCCGACTTTCTCATGGTTACAATACTAAACTCTTTCTGACATCTCACTATCTTCTTTCCGTTGAATTCAAAATTTCCCATCGTGCTATTTAGATTTTAATGTTATGTGTTAATATTATGCGTTACTTGGATTCCAGATTCCATTACTTAATATCAATAATCAAGCAAAATAATATATAATACACTGCAAACACGGGTATTTGCAAAACATTTGCATTATTTACACGTAGTATTGCGTCTTGTTGTTTTATATCTTAAAGATACGAAAAAGCCATGAATAAGGCAATATAAAAAGAAACAATATTTACATTTTGTAATTATTTAACTTTACACCACCTAAAGCTTAATTTTTATATATTTTTTGATAAAAGAAAAATTATACGCCTTTAAAATTTAAGATTAGTTACACTTATTAAACATATTATTAACTGTATTTATACATGATATTTAAAATAAAATCATAGAACATTGCCCAAAACAATCACTTTAGAATCAGATTAAAGCATGTGAAAAACAGCATATTTTTGGATAATGAAAAATTATACATACATTTGCAGCAACAACAAAAATTTGTTAATACTATATACACTAAAAAACAATCTAATATGGAAAAAGAATTTGACGTACACGGCACAACTGCAAGCACAAATGAAAACACAGAATTAAACAAAAATGTTAATCTTATATGTACATACTTTGAAAACATTTTGAAACCTTCGGAAACTCGTCCTATAGCATGGGTGAAGTGGATGAAATTCATTGCTTCAGACAAAGTACGATACCTGGTGGAACGCATACGAAACGAACCTGACAGCAAAACTGCCGGAGATCTGAAAAGAAGACTTCCGGCTATGTGCTGCGCCTTTGTAAGAGGTGGAAGAAAAATAGAGAATATGGTCACCAAGGCAAATATCCTGTATATAGATGTTGATATAGCGAACCCCGACAAGCAGAAAGTGGAAGCTATGAGAGACTCACTGAAAAATGAACCTTCGTGTATTGGCGCTCATCTCACAGCCAGATGCGGCCTTAGAATCTATGTATGTGTTCCTACCATTGACTTGTCTCTGTATAAAGACCTTTATAAGGCTGTTGCGGCACATTTCAGTACTCTGCTTGATGTAGAATATGATTCAAGCTGTTCGGACCCTCTACGACTCACATACGCATCGTGGGACCCCTCTGCATGGTGGAGAGACCCAAGCTCAGAAGAATTTATTATGTTTCCTTACTCCGCTACAAACTCCGGACCGGAAGCCTTTTCTGATAATTCAGATTATATTGATAATAATAACTTTTGTGATAACAACTATAGTGATAATAACGACAGAAATAATAATAACTACTACATAGGTAATAATAACTGCTATAGTGATAAAAACCACTACAGAGATAGCAATAACTACTACAGAGATAACAATAACTACAGAAACTACAACTCTAACTACAGCGACAATCCTATGACAGCAGCAACACCCCATCCATCCTCATCTGAAGCAGACATCAGGAGATTCCTTGAAAGAAACCTTCTGTACACTCCGATGATTCCAGGAAAAAGGAACGAATCACTCCTGAAATTAGGCTCAAAATTCAAGAAAGCCGGCTTTCATGAATCAGACCTCCCAAAACTTACAGAAATAATGCATCACCACTACGGAGATTCTGAATATACAGCAAAAGCTATTTTCGAACGGTTGAGATGGGGATTCATTCATCATATCGAAAATACTTCAAATAGCTATAAAAACTCTATAAACGAGAAATTTATAAATGAGAAATATATAAATAAAAACCCTGTAAACGAGAAATTTATAAACGAGAAATATATAAACGAGAAATTTACAAATGGGAAATTCATAAACGGAAAATCTGTAGAAAATACCGATGATGAGCTTACCCAAGAAGAAAAACACTCTATCGACCTTGAAGTAAAACAAGAAGAAATAATAATAAACTATTGCCCTCGGCTGCCTCTTGAAGACATATCAGCGCTGCCCGGAATCATGAAAGACATGCTTAGTCTCGTGCCAGGCGGAAGGCAAAGGGATATTCTGTTTACAGCCCTGATAGCCGTACTGAGCGGATGCACACCTAATGTAGAGTTTTACTACGGACGTCAGATAATGCTGAATAATCTCTTCTGCATGTGTATAGGTCCTGCCGGTTCGGGTAAAGGTATAGTTACAATGACAGAAAATATAGTAAACGGAATACAGGAACTGCTCGACGATTTCGACCGCACAGCAATGATAAAATATAAGGAAAAATGCGATGAGTGGGAACTTGAGAAGAGTGCAGCCGGTAAAGAGAGACGTATTCCGGATTACAGACGGGAAGTTGGAGAGGAACCGCTGAGACATCATATCACTACTCCTGCCATTACCTCCAAATCTCAGATTATACGTAACCTTAGCGCAATGAACAAAGTGGGCACTATTCTTGTTACTACAGAAATGGACTCTCTGTCAAACACGCTTTCATCCGACTACGGACAGTTCTTGGCAGAGCTCAGAAAGGCTTCAATGAACGAAAAGATTTCTATACACTATAAGACAGACAACCGTCCTATAGTGGCCGAAAAGCCTAAACTATCGCTTGTAATAACCGGAACGCCCGAACAGCTTCCCATATATATACCGGCAGTGGAAAACGGTACATACAGCCGACATCTTGTCTATATCACTGAAGAAAAACGTAAATGGGTATCGCAGTGGGGCGACGACACGAATAATTCCGGCAGTCATGTAGAAGAGGTTCTGATGAATACTACTTCCAGGATTAAGGATATGTTCTCTTTCCTGTACTCTAATCCTACAGTACTGAGGTTCACCAAAAGGCAGAGAAATCTTCTCGACAAAAGATTTGAATCGTACACCGAAGAGACATCGACAGAAATTGCCGAGGAAATACAGGCCATAGTACGACGTCACGCGCTGGCCATGCTCAGAATATGCAGCACTATTACAGCCATGCTGAAATATGAAGCAGGATGGCAGGTAAAGGAGATTCAGTGTTCCGACGAAGTTTTTGACTTCTCTCTAAAGCTTATTGATGTTTATCTTAAACACAGCCTTCATACCCTTACAATGTTCCCTGAAAAAAGAAAGAAAATGAAGCCTATGAAGTATTTTTATGAAAGTAAGATAATACTCGAAAGCCTGAACGACAAATTCAATAATAAAGAGTGGCTGGAGGTCTTAAAGGATGAAAATATATCAAGGTCAAAGGGTTATCGTATCAAAAATATTCTACTTTGCAAGGGCATAATAAAAGAACTGAACAAAGGTATATATGAGAAGGCTTCTAAATAAAGAAAAAGAAGACATAAGACTTATTCAGTAAGACATAAGGCAAAACAACTTTCAGGAGCACAGCATTACAAGGAAACGACATTACAAGGAACATAGCACAACAGAATAACTACATTATAACATAAGAGCATAACTGCATTACAGTAAAACGACATTAGAGGAAAACAAAATAACAGAATATTAATTAAAAAATCTTGAACATGGAAATAAAGAAAAACGAAATGTCCCACCAAAATATCTACAGTGGGAAAAGTGGAATTTTTGAAACGAATGAAAAAATTGAGACAAACTCCTCTATTTCGGAACTTGAATCTCACTTGTTGAAATTCTGTTCTACCACTAATTTATTGAAGACTGCAATAGACAAAGCTATAACATCGGAGTCATTTCTGGAAGATACCTTAAACAACATTGAAATCAAACAGGCATGTGCCAGACTGATTATTCTCAGTCCGTCAGCCACATCAAAAGAATTGACAAACGAGGTTCTGAAAATTATTACTTACAATAATCATACTATAAGTAAACAGAAGTCGGAAATAATCAGAGAAATTGTATTCAAAAACATCGATCAGATATTCCAGTCGTGCAATGTAATAACAGATTTCAGAAACAGAAAAATCAGTTGAATGTTCAAACTATATATTGGTTATATCAGATATATGGATGTGTGGATATATAGCTATACGCCTATATTGGCAAAATAAAAAAATGTCCCGTCATTCTACTTAAACTGACGGGACAAATCAAATAGTTTACGGCCTTATTTTTTTATTTATCCTAAGCTATAAACAACAATAATATATCTTACTGATAATCAAGATTAATGCTCTGCAAAATTATTTGTGTAGGGATTACCTCAGCTGGTATGTTGACCTGTCTTAATCCTAATTTTACCATGATTAAACATTTTAATAATTAAACATTTTGAAAAATTTCCTGACAAGAATCTAATAAATGAAAATTTAAGTGACATAGCAAATATAATGTTATATCAATCTTCACAAGGTGCATATACAATAGATAGTCCCCATCCAAATTGTTCTCACAATCTGTATGGGGACTATTTACTTAATTAAAATTTTAACGGATATATAAGGTTTTTGTATTATTCCAGCACCTCACCTTTTTCGTTGAACAAAACTACAGATTCATTTCCGTCGGCATCTGTAAATGTTATCTGATAAGTAGAAGTTCCGTCTTCGGATGTCTCTACTGCTGCAGATTTTACTGTAAGATCCTTATAGTTCTTAGCCAATACTTCCTGAACTGCCTGAGGCAAATCCTTCACTTCTATTGGAACATATTCATTGATACTTGCTACTGTAGCAACTTCTGATGATGAAAGACTTGCAGCGAATGTAGCTGTTGTTCCTAATCCCATTACCAATGCAAATGCAA
>JAXEBI010000163.1:0-12679 GCA_034094155.1 Phocaeicola sp. | reverse complement strand
ACCGGAGCATTGTAGTCTATAATAGGAGAGTTTATTCCGTTATAGAATGTAGGGAATTTAAGACTGTCGCTCAGAGTAGGCTGGAAGCCATTATATACCTTCCATGCATTGGCATGTTTCAGATTATGCTGGAGCATGCGTCCGCGTTTGGTAAAGTTATTGTAAATAAAGCCTATAAAGTCGAAACCTCCTATGGTAATTCCGGCACCTTGTATTCGTATACCGTCGCTTATGGCTCCCGCACTTGGAACAATACTCTTGCCGTAATTTTCCTCATACATATTGCTGAACGGATTTATTGTCCATGTTATCTTATATTTCTTCTGATTGCCGAATACCATAACATCGAACACAGGATCTTCACCGAATTTAGTCCATATAGAATACGGCAACATTCTGATGTATCCGCTTGGTTTCCTTATTTTGGTAGTGTCTGTAAGATTTTTCGGTACAGCAAAATCGGCCTTGAAATCCATCCATTTCTTTTCGAGAGGATATTCCATTGGCTTCTTGGTCTCATCACTCTGGAGGTCGGGCATAAAATCGAATTTTATGAGCCTGATGGCATCCTCATTGAGTTTCAGGGAATCAAATTTATTTACATCTGGATTATTGTGCTGAAAACTCTTGCCAACCTGAGCCCACTGCTGGCCGGCTTGCAGAGATTCCTTTTTCCCGGCTTGCTGTGATGCATTATGTGAAGCATTACGAGATTCATTACGTGATGCATTATGTGATTCATTATTTGTTACATTATGTGTTACATTAGATTCATTACGAGATTCATTAGATACATTACGCGTTACATTCTGTGTAACATTTTGTGATGTTTTCTGTGCTTCCGTTTCCAATGTACTTCCGGCAAATACTGTCAACAGTGCTATACAACAAGCCCAGTTGGTCTTATTGCCCTTATCAGTTTTGTCGAAACAAGATAACAGATTGCTAAACTCACCCATAAAATTAGAAATTGAATTACACTTATTATTTAACCCTTCCTCCCTGCAGCCAGTGCTTGTCGTAGTATTTTTCATTCAGACTACTTACCACCACACCCACACTGGTAGAAGCATGAATAAATTTGTTGTCCTTAAGATATATACCTACGTGCGATGCCTTCCGTTTCTTCCTTCCATTATGGAAAAACACCAGGTCGCCTTCCTTGAGGTTGCGTTTAAGGACTCTTCTGCAATCATCATCCCTCTGTTCTTCGGCACTTCGCCCGAGTTTCTCATTATATACCTTCTTATAGATTGCCTTTGTGAAACCAGAGCAGTCGACTCCCTTTTTCGTGGTGCCGCCATAACGGTAGGGAGTGCCTATCCATTTCGAGGATTCCACATAGAGGGCGTGATTGTCCTTCATATCTATGTCCATCTCGAGTTTTACCGCGGCTTCGGCAAGTTCTCTGAAATCATAATTCATCTTGTGCGTGCGGCAAGACGAAAAAAGCAGCAGAACGAGTAAACATCCTGCTGCTTTTAGCTTTATCTTATTTAATGTAAGATTACCGATGTCATTTGTATTCATGGCTATAAAATTCATGTAATACAAATGTAAGTAATAATTCTAAACGAAATAATTTTCTTTACACATTTTACATTATATAGTGTTATATGTGTGGTTATTTAGCAAAGTTTATTACTTTTATCAATTTCGTAATCTTTCATAATTATCATAAATAACATTTCATTTACCTTTCACCGGTGTGATGCATTGACGTTATATATTGACGTCATTCATTAATACATCAATGACCGGTACCGGTTATTTTGCCGGAGAGCTCATACTTACCTCAATCATATTCTTCTGTCCGAAGAAGTCGGCTGCAAATTTCTTAAGATCATCAATGGTAATGCCGTTGACTGTATCCTCATAACCAGTATTCATATCCACACCTTCCCAAAGCTTAGTGTTGAGAACACCCATCCAGTATGAATTTTCTTTCTGGTTCTGCTGATATGTCTTCAACATATATTCCTTAACCTTGCTGAGGTCTTCTGCCTTAGGACCCTGCGCTATGAAGTCGTTGATACCCTTGTCTATAAGTTCTACCATCTGTGCCCTGCGTTCAGGATCGGTATCGAAGAAAATCTGGAATACGCCCTTTTCTACAGGATACTTGCTGAGTGATCCGCCGCAAGATACACCGTATGTACCTCCTGCCTCTTCTCTCACGGTCTGGGTGTAAAGGATATCGAGCAACTGTCCGAGCATGCTCATCAGGATAACATTCTTCTGTGTATATTCACATTTTCCTGATGCAACCATAAGAACAGTCGACTTGGCTGTTTCCATTTCTCTTACGAAATTGTTTTCATATTCACCCTTTCTGATTTCAGGACTTACATTGCGGAACTTCTCATTTCTGTTGAGTGATGGAAGTGAACCAAGATATTTCTCTATCAGAGGCACTGCCACAGCTTCATCTATATTACCCACAAAGATGAAAGTAAAGTCGCTTGCATCGGCAAAACGGTCTTTGTAGAGTTCCATAACCTTATTGTAGTCAACCTTATCGAGTGTTTCAGCCTTTACATTTACGGCTCTCGGGTGGTTATTATACAAAGCTACGTTAAGAGTATCACTCAATGCTGTATTAGGGTCGGCTGCCGCATTTGCAAGAGCCGCCTTGTTACGGCTGATAAATGAAGTATAGGCATCATTGTCCATTCTTGGAGCAGTGAAACGCAGATAAGCAAGCTGAAGCATAGTCTCCATATCCTTAGGAGAGCAAGAGCCCGACAAACCTTCTGTTATGCTGTTGACGAATGAAGAAGCTGATGCTTTCTTGCCGGCAAGTACCTTATCGAGGTCGACAGCACTGAAGTTGCCCAAACCGCCAAGTGAAACAACCTGATTCATAAGTGTGAACTGGATAGCATCTTCGTCGTTGAACATAGAGTTACCACCTGCACTGAATGCCTGCATTCTTACTTCATCGGCCTTGAAATCAGTCTTCTTCAATACCACTCTCACGCCGTTGCTCAGTGTAAGAACCTTCGAACCGAACGCTCCGTCTTCTGTCTTCACTACCTTTCCGCCTGCCGGAATTTCTTTCATGAGAGGTTCGTCTGATACCTTGTCGACATACGCCTCAAGTTTTTCAGATTTCACCTTGTCGATAATGCCCTTCAGCTCAGCTTCTGTAGGATATTTCATGCCTTCTTTTTCAGGACAAAACACACCCAAGGTAATATTCTTTTCTCCGATAAGTTGTTTAACCAACTGATTGATAGCCTCTACAGGAATGTTAGGCACAATCTGATTCATCAGTGCATATTCGTTTTCGATGCCAGGAATAGGCTCATTGTCGAGGAAGTGACGCACATATTCGTTTACATACTGATGATTCTTCATCTTATCTCTTTCATTGTAAGCCGATTCGAGAGAACGAAGATAGTCGGCCTTGGCACGTGCATATTCGCTTGCGGTAAATCCGTACTGTCTTACTCTTTCTATTTCTCTCATAATGGCTTCTGTAGCACTCAGGATACCGTCTTCCTTGGCAACAGCCAGTCCGGTAAATGCACCTTTTGTCTTAGAGATGAGATAATTGCCGTCTTCGGCGAAAGCCTGGATAAACGGAGGCTGAGGAGTCTGAGTCAGCTCATCGAGACGCGCGTTTATCATAGAGCCTATCATAGATCTCATATAGTTCATTACGAGATAACCCACATTACCTTTCTGGTCGTCGGGTACTGCTTCATGCTTATGGAACAGATATATGATAGGAACCTGCTGTTCCTTATCTTTAGCCACAGCGATAAGAGGTTCGTCGTTATCGGCTACAGGGAAGTAAACACGTTCGGCTGGATTTTCCGGCATTTCGATAGGAGAGAACATCTTCTTGATTTTGTTTTCCACGCTGTCAACATTGATATCTCCTACCACGATAATACCCTGGAGATCTGGTCTGTACCATTTTTCATAATAGTCTTTCAAGGCCTGATATGGGAAATTGTCAACAACTTCCATTGTACCGATAGGCAAGCGGTAGGCATATTTGCTGTCTTTATACAGAACTGGGAAAACCTTTTCGTACATACGCATCATGGCACCGGTTCTGGTTCTCCATTCTTCGTGTATAACTTTTCTTTCCTTGTCTATTTCTTCATGATCGAGGGTAAGGTCGTTGGCCCAGTCGTGAAGGATAAGAAGGCAGGAGTCAACCACTCCGTCTCTTATTACGGGCACATTAGAGATGTTGTAAACTGTCTCGTCGATAGAAGTATAAGCATTAAGGTTAGCTCCGAATTTCACACCGATAGTCTCAAGATACTCTCTGAGCAGATTTCCCGGATAATTTGTTGTTCCGTTAAAACACATGTGTTCAAGGAAGTGAGCCAAACCTCTCTGATTGTCTTCTTCGAGGATAGAGCCAACTTTCTGGGCGATGTAGAAATCTGCCTGGTTTTCGGGTAATTCATTATGTCTGATGTAATAAGTCAGACCATTGTCAAGCTTACCGATACGCACATTAGGATCTGTAGGTACAGGAGGCATCTGTTGTGCGAATGCAGATGCGAAGCCGCCTATGAATATTATCATGGCGGCAGATTTTCTGAAAAGATTCATACGTTTTTTTTATTTAATAAACCACCTTATCCTCCGATCATATATTTTATAATCAGAAATAAAGGCAAACAAAGATTTTACTTGTTCAGGAAGCGTTCCACCTCGATGGCAGCCTTACAGCCGCTTCCGGCAGCAGTGATGGCCTGTCGGTAGTGAGGGTCGGCCACATCTCCTGCGGCAAATACTCCTGGAACCCTTGTCTTAGGAGAATTACCTTCTGTGATGATATATCCCACTTCGTCTGTTTCTACCCAAGGCTTGAATATCTCAGAATTAGGCTGGTGACCGATGGCAAGGAAGAATCCGTCGATAGCTACATCATATCTTTCCTCGTCGGCTTCGCCCATTCTTTTCACCACGTGCATACCTTCTACACCGTTGTCGCCATACAATCCTACGGCATTGTGTTCGAAAAGTACCTTGATTTTAGGATGATTGAGCACACGTTCCTGCATAATCTGCGAAGCTCTCAGGAATGGTTTTCTCACTACAAGATAAACCTCGCTTGCAAGACTTGCAAGATAAAGAGCCTCTTCGCATGCAGTATCACCTCCGCCTACAACTGCCACTTTTTTCTTTCTGTAGAAGAAACCGTCGCAAGTAGCACAGGCACTCACACCCATTCCGGCATATTTCTTTTCGTCCTCAAGTCCGAGATACTTGGCTGTAGCACCTGTAGAAATGATAACCGCATCGGCAGTGATTTCATGACCACCGTCGGTAGTGAACTTATATGGAGCTTCGCTTAAATCGGCCTTGGTAATGATGCCGCTTCTGATGTCGGCGCCGAAACGTAGAGCCTGTTTTCTGAGATCGTCCATAAGTACCGGACCAGTCACACCTTCGGGATAACCCGGGAAATTTTCTACCTCTGTAGTAATTGTGAGCTGTCCGCCCGGCTGAAGACCTTCGTAAACTACTGGATTAAGATTTGCTCTACCTGTATAGATTGCTGCAGTGTATCCTGCAGGACCCGATCCGATGATCAGGCATTTTACATGTTCTGTTGCCATAAATTAAATTATTATGTTTTTGTTTATGCTTGTTTATATTTGTTTTTTGTTGCTAGTTGTTACAATTTCAACTTTTCTATAATACAAAGTTAGGCAATTTGTGCAAATATCAAACACAAATTGCCTAATTCAATATTTTTTAAACTTTTATTTGGATAATTTTATCTATCAGGATATTTCTTTTCTATATATTTTTCTTAAATTAATTATCTTAAACTTGATAATTACCTTAAACTTGATAAGCAGATAATCTGTTATCTTAAATCGATAATTTCAGCATTTGGGTACTTACTGGAGTCGAACTTAAAATCCTTAGAAGAAAGATTGGTTTTCTCCGAGTATCTGTTTACAGAGATTATCTGCGAATCTCCTTGGGTGGTAACTATTTCTATATATACAGGATGCATTTTTGAGTTGACCAGAACAGTAATGTTTTTGAGCTGCGGATTTGAGTTTCCGTTACCGGCTTTACTTGTTACATTACTTTCGGGAGTAAGTACCACTTCATCACAGCTTGATCCGTT
Organism: Phocaeicola sp.; assembly: GCA_034094155.1. Taxonomy (GTDB): domain Bacteria; phylum Bacteroidota; class Bacteroidia; order Bacteroidales; family Bacteroidaceae; genus Phocaeicola. The sequence continues at coordinate 6,564 of JAXEBI010000163.1, read as the reverse complement.
GCGGTTTTTCTTGCCCACATATTCATAGTCGAACCCTTTTTTGTACATACCTAATAAGGCATATGGGTTTACTGTCTGCAGTTCTTCCGGGGTAGGGCAGGAAATATTCACCTCCTCGTTGGCCTCAACATAACTCCACTGGGTCTTCCCGTCGAACCAGCTCTTCACGCCACCGCAGTCGAGTACAAACATATCTCCCTTCAACAATAATGTTCCGGGAGTAGTTCCTCCGAATGTTATTTCAATGCCCCCATTACTGTCGCCGGCAGGAGCCGATTTGCTATATGTTTCGTATACAGCATCAAGAATTTGTCGGGCTTTTGCGTCTTTACGCGCAAACACGGCCGATGAACTGCCAAGTATCATCAGTGCAAAGATTAAAATATGTTTTCTACTTAATTTCATGACTATAAAAATTATGTTTGGATATCATTAATATTTTATTACAGTTTTGTATATCACTATATTAATTATGTTCCATTATTGTCACCATTATATTACCATCATTATACTATCATCACTGGTTTCTCAGTGCGCTCAATCTCATCTGAAGGTCGTTTTCATCAAGACACAACACCTCACGTGCCTTACTGCCGTTGGCCGGGCCCACGATACCTGCTCTCTCAAGCTGGTCCATAATACGTCCGGCTCTGTTGTACCCCAGTGACAGTTTTCTCTGAATAAGAGAAGTAGAACCCTGCTGATGATAAATAAGCAGACGTGCGGCTTCTTCGAACATAGGGTCAAGACGGTTCATGTCCACCTCAGCAGCACTTCCCGAATCAGCATTCTCGTCGACGAACTCAGGCAGCATGAAAGCAGTAGGATAACCTTGCTGTCTGCTGATATATTCGGCAATTTTCTCCACTTCAGGAGTATCGACAAATGCACACTGCACACGCACCGGATCATTTCCCTGAAGGTAAAGCATATCACCCTTACCGATGAGCTGCTGTGCGCCCGGACGGTCGAGAATAGTTCGTGAGTCCATCATAGAAGCCACTCTGAAGGCCACACGGGCAGGGAAGTTGGCCTTGATGGTACCGGTGATAATGTTGGTGGTAGGTCGCTGAGTAGCTATGATGGCATGAATACCTACGGCACGGGCCAACTGAGCTATTCGGCAGATAGGCAATTCCACTTCCTTCCCGGCAGTCATAATCAGGTCGCCAAACTCATCGATAATGATTACTATATACGGCATGAACTTATGTCCGTTTTCAGGATTAAGCTGACGGTTGATAAACTTGGCGTTATATTCCTTGATGTTTCGGCAACCGGCTTTCTTAAGCAAATCGTATCTTGTATCCATTTCCAGACAGAGAGAGTTAAGAGTCTGCACCACCTTGGTAACATCGGTAATGATGGCATCTTCGCCGTCGGGCAACTTGGCAAGGAAATGTCTCTCGATAGGAGCATAAATTGCAAATTCCACCTTTTTAGGGTCGATAATCACAAATTTCAGTTCACTTGGATGCTTCTTGTAGAGTAGGGAAGTGACTATAGCATTAAGTCCCACAGACTTACCCTGACCGGTAGCACCGGCCACAAGCATATGAGGAGCCTTGGCAAGGTCGACCATAAACACTTCGTTGGTAATGGTTTTTCCGAGTGCTATAGGCAAATCAAAAGTTGTTTCCTGGAATTTCTTGCTTGCGAGGACTGAGCTCATAGGCACAATCTTAGGACTTGCATTAGGCACTTCTATACCTATGGTACCCTTTCCCGGGATAGGAGCAATGATACGTATACCCAAAGCCGAAAGACTCAATGCTATATCGTCCTCAAGATTTCTGATTTTAGAAATTCTTACGCCCTCGGCAGGAGTAATCTCATAAAGAGTCACTGTAGGTCCCACGTTGGCCTTGATGGAAGAAATCTCAATGCCGAAACTTCTCAGAACCTGGATGATTCTGTTCTTGTTGGCATTCTGTTCTTCCATATCTATGCTCGGACCATCATCGGGATATGTCTTGAGCAGGTCGAGAGTAGGGAATTTATAAAGTTCGAGGTCGAGGCGTGGGTTATATGGAACATTCAAATCGCCTCTTGCAACCTTTTCTTCCTGTTTTGTTTCTTCTATCTCAAACACAGGTTCACCGCTGTTGGCCGGCATTGCCTTACCGGACTGCGATAAATTTGCCTGAGAAACCATGGAACCACCCATACTGCCAGAATGCAAGCCAGCTTCGGGAACATTTATGTCGAGCTCTATCGCATTTGGAGCAAGGTCGTCCGCTTCGCTGTCGGTGTATCTGTTGTCGTTGAAGTTGCTGTTGTGGTAGTTGTTATGGTTAAAATGACCGCCATTTAAGCTGTTCTTTAAAATCAGTTCGTCGTCGTCATTATCATTATCATTTACATACAGCTCTTCATCCAAATCTTCAGGCATTTCGGAATTCTTGCGGTAATTTGTTTCCTGTGCAGAATAAGCATTGTCTATGGCATTGGAACTTTTGTTACCGTTACCGTTGTTATTGTCGTTCAAATTAATATCCTTATCCTTATTTACTTCCGCATTACCGGAGTTCTTTCCGGAGTCTTTTACGGTTTCGTTGTCAGCTTCGTTGTCGGTGCCATTATCATCATTTGACTTTCCGAAAAACCATTTGCCGATAAGTCCGCCGGGTTTCTTGAACCAGGATTTTTTCTCTTTAACCTGACTACCGTCATTACTGTTACCGTCAGACTCGCTGTTGTCTGAATTGCCATCAACACCGTTGTTGGCGTTTGTCTCACTATCCGGTTCGGTACCCGCATTACCCGCCGGCTGATTATCGGCCTTGAATGAAGCACCTTCAGCAGAGTTTCCGGCAGCTACATTAGCCGCGCTATAATCATTTCCGGCAGAATCAGAACCAGCCTGACCGTCAACAGGTGAGGTTATATCCGAACCGTTCTTTTTTACAAAGTCGGGATGCAGCACTTTTCTCACAAAATTCATTGTTTCCTTTCGCAAAATAACCCCCATTATGATGGCCCATGCAAGAAGGAACAGAATAAGTCCTGGAGTACCTATATAAGAAATGATGAGTCGGGAGACATTATATCCATGCAATCCGCCCGGATATATAAAGGAATTATCGAAAAGGCCGGTAAGAGCAAATCCGAATGTAAGCGACAGCCACAACATGAGGGCCATACATCCGAGGAACCATTTCCAAACCTTGAAATTATATGCCTTCATAAGCTTGGTACCGGCAATAAGACATACCACCACAATGAGATATGCCGGAATACCGAAACATCCGTTGATGAGGAATTCCGCCAGACGAGCCCCCGCCGGCCCGGTATGATTCTGAATGGAGTGACCGGTTTCGGCATCGGGATAAGCCAGCAGACTCTGGTCGGCTCCACCCGTAAAGAGGAAAGACGAAAAAGCGAGGAACATATAAACACCGAACATAAGGCATATCAATCCGCAGATAAAATGCCCCGTTTCACCGTTGAGTGCCGATTTCACTTTCCCCGGCACAGCATTCATTTCGATATGCTTGTCGGTCTGACCCCTGCCGTTTTTCTTGTTCTTAACGTTACCCGTATTTCTGGCAGCACTATTATTGTCTTTATTGTTTGCCATATTTATAAAATTAATTTGTTAATGTTGTTTTTGTATTTACTCAGATATGGATATTGGCAATCACCACTGCCAATTATTACTGCAAAGATAATGTATCCTATGAAAAACCACCATAAAAACAAATACAAAAACGGATAAAACGGAAAAAAAATGTATCTTTGCATTTAAAATTTTATACTGAATATGAAAGAAACAAAATTACCCATTTTCGATGCAAATACCGTCGAGTTCGTTACCGTAGCTGCCGAGTTCTGCGGCTTCCTGGAACGTACTCCCGAAATGCAGCCTTCGGAATTTGTAGACCGTGTTCTGAAACTACTTCCGTTGCTCTATCTGAAAGCTTCACTGCTTCCCGATTGCGAACCCCTCGACGATATCGAACCCGAAACATTTGTAACGGAGACCGATTATGAGCACCTTCGCAATCTTATAGCCGTACAATTGGGTCCGGATGACGACTATCTTGAAGTCTTCCTCGATGAAATGGCTTTCAGTGATACACCTATAAAGCAGAATATATCTGAATCTCTGGCAGATATCTATCAGCCTCTGAAAGACTTTGTATGTGTTTACAGTATTGGATTCGAACCAACAATGAATGATGCCCTGGTGCGCTGCAAGGAACATTTCAAGGCATATTGGGGCAGAACACTGGTAAATGTGATGCGTGCCCTGCATAATGTAAAATATAACGAAAATCATGAGTCGTAAGATGCCCGAATATCAATCTACTATAGATAAGAAAGAGATTTCCGAAATGGAAAAGGTTTTATTCCCCGGACGGATAATCCTTATTTTTACCGTGGCGGATGCAAAAAAGGCTATTGACTATCTGAATACTTGCACAGTGGTGGGAGTTGATACCGAAACAAGGCCTTCTTTCACCAAGGGAAGGGTTAACAAGGTGGCTCTGCTGCAGATTTCTACAGAAGATACCTGTTTCCTGTTCAGACTCAACAGTATAGGTATACCCGACTTTGTGGAAGATTTTCTGCAGAATGATGTGCTTAAGATAGGCTTGTCGCTGCGGGATGACTTTAATATGCTAAGGAAACGAAACCATAAGGACCCGCGTGAGGGCAACTGGATTGAGCTTCAGGATTATGTGTCGCGCTTCGGCATTCAGGAAAAGAGTCTGCAGAAGATTTATGCGATTCTCTTCGGAAAGAAAATATCCAAAAACCAGAGATTGTCTAACTGGGAGGCTGATGTTCTGACTGAAGGCCAGCAGCTTTATGCCGCTACTGACGCATGGGCCTCGCTGAAGATTTATCTTAAACTGGCTGAATCTGAGGAGACTGAGGAGTTTGGAAAATCTTATAACTGAGACTGAAGGTACTAAAAAAAGTACAAGAAAGGTCATACGAAGAATAACAGTACAAGGAATATCAGTACAAGGAATAACAGTACAAGAAATATCAGTACCAAAAAGTACAAAAGGAAAAAGGTATAGAATTATACCGAAGTTACGCAATACAAAAATTATTTCTTATGAACAAAATATATCTTAAACCAAAAAAAGAAGAATCATTACTTCGTTTTCATCCCTGGGTTTTCTCGGGAGCAATAGCTAAAATCTCCGGTGAGCCGGAAGAGGGTGAGGTGGTGGAAGTATATACTTCCGACAAAAAGTATATTGCAACCGGACATTATCAGATAGGTAGTATAGCTGTAAGAGTGCTTACATTCAAACATGAGGCTATAGACCATGATTTCTGGGTAAGAAAACTTTCTGTGGCCCGTGACCTTAGAATTGCGTTGCAACTGATTGGCAATGAGAGAAACAATGCATGCCGTCTGGTTCATGGTGAGGGAGACAATCTGCCGGGACTGGTTATCGACCTTTATGACCATACTGCCGTTATGCAGGCTCACTCTGCAGGTATGCATGTGTATCGCCATGAGATAGCTGCGGCACTGAAGGAGGTTATGGGCGACGTGGTGCAGAATATTTATTATAAGAGTGAAACAACCCTTCCGTTTAAAGCCGACCTGGAATCTACAGAAAACGGATTCCTGCTTGGAGGAAGCACAGAAAATGTGGCAATGGAAAACGGACTGCTGTTTCATGTTGACTGGCTGAAAGGACAGAAAACCGGATTCTTCGTCGACCAGCGCGAGAACCGTTCTCTCCTTGAACATTACTCACGTGGAAGAAGTGTGCTTAACATGTTCTGCTATACTGGTGGATTCTCTTTCTATGCAATGCGCGGTGGTGCCAAGCTGGTACATTCTGTAGACAGCTCGGCTAAGGCTATCGACCTTACACGTGCCAATGTGGAACTTAACTTCCCTGGCGACAACCGTCATGAAGCGTATGCCGAGGATGCATTCAAGTATCTCGACCGCATGGGAGGTGAATACGACCTTATTATTCTTGACCCTCCTGCTTTTGCAAAGCACAGGGGAGCATTGAGAAATGCCCTTAGAGGATATACAAAACTTAATGCTAAGGCTTTCGAAAAAATCCGTCCGGGAGGTATTCTGTTTACTTTCTCATGCTCACAGGTGGTAAGCAAACAGGATTTCCGCAATGCTGTATTTACTGCTGCCGCACAGAGCGGAAGAAGTGTACGTATAATGCATCAGCTTACTCAGCCAGCCGATCATCCGGTAAATATATATCATCCTGAAGGTGAATATCTGAAGGGACTTGTTTTGTATGTTGAATAATTGTAAATAGTATTTATTATATTTTAAATATTTATTGTGTTTTATATATTTATTGTATAAGTATATAAGCATATATTATTTATAATTTTCCAATGCTTGTATGAATAAATATATATCCCCGCTGGTGGAATTAAAATTGAACTGATAAAATTGTGATCTGATAAAATTGAACTGATAAAATTGAACTGATTTATCAGATCTATAACTATAAATTAGTTTAATTCCGCCGTCGGGGATATTTTTGTTTTCTCTTTATCCGGGTTAATTAATGTTTATCCGGGTTAATTAATCAGGTTAAGAACCAAAGGCAA
>JAXEBI010000162.1:0-4328 GCA_034094155.1 Phocaeicola sp. | reverse complement strand
ATTAAAATTTAAGTCCACCGTTACGAGCAGCATCAGCTACTTCTTTTACTCTCCCATGATACAAGTAACCATTACGGTCGAATACGACAGTCGTAATACCAGCTTCCTGAGCTTTCTTAGCGATCAATTCACCAACTTTAGCAGCCTGTTCCTTCTTTGGGCATGCTTCCATACCTAGTGAAGATGCAGCAGCCAATGTCTTGCCGTTCAAATCGTCGATAACCTGAACGTAGATCTGCTTGTTACTTCTAAACACACTCATACGCGGACGTTCAGGAGTACCTGAAATCTTGTTGCGTACTCTATATTTGATCTTAATTCGTCTTTCTATTTTTGTTGTCATAATTATACGTATTTATGTGAATTATTTAGCACCAGCTGACTTACCAGACTTTCTACGAATTTCTTCGCCAACAAACTTAATACCTTTTCCTTTATAAGGTTCAGGCTTACGGAAAGAACGTATTTTTGAACAAACCTGACCGAGCAGCTGTTTGTCACAAGATTCCAAAATTATAAGAGGGTTCTTATTTCTTTCAGATTTAGTTTCAACCTTTACTTCAGGTGGCAACTGGAAGAAAATATTGTGTGTGTAACCCAAAGCGAAATCAATGATATTACCATTGTTTGAAGCACGGTAACCAACACCGACAAGTTCCAATTCTTTCTTGTAACCTTCAGAAACACCTACAACCATGTTGTGAACCAAAGCACGGTACAAACCATGGAATGCATGACGCTGCTTAACGTTATCAAGCATTGCGTTTTCATTTTCTGTCAACACCACGTGTCCGTCTGCGATTTCTACATTGATAGAAGGATCAACAAACTGACTCAACTCACCTTTAGGGCCTTTTACGTTAACGACGTTGTCCTTAAGAGTAACTGTTACTCCAGCAGGAATACTAATAGGTAATTTACCAATTCTTGACATTGCTTATCCTCCTACAATTAATATACATAGCAAAGAACTTCACCACCGATCTTAAGTTCAGCAGCCTCTTTGTTTGTCATTACACCTTTGGAAGTAGATATAATAGCAATACCTAATCCATTAATAACTCTCGGCATGTCTTTGTAGCCAGTATACTTACGCATACCTGGAGTAGAAACTCTTTCAAGTTTCTTGATAGCGTTAACCTTGTTAACGGCATCATACTTCAAAGCAACTTTAATAGTTCCCTGAGGACCGTCTTCTACAAACTTGTAGTTAAGAATGTAACCTTTGTCAAAAAGGATCTTAGTGATCTCTTTCTTCAAATTTGATGCAGGTACTTCCACTACTCTGTGCTTAGCACTAATTGCATTTCTCAATCTTGTGAGATAATCTGCTATTGGATCTGTCATAAAATAAAATTGTTAAATTAATCAGGACTACCCTGACAATATTTAATAATAAGAAATTTTTTACCAGCTAGCTTTCTTAACGCCTGGGATTAAACCGTTAGAAGCCATTTCACGGAACTGAATACGTGAAATACCGAACTGACGCATATAACCTTTTGGACGACCAGTAAGTTTGCAACGGTTGTGCAAACGGATTGGGTTAGCGTTCTTAGGCAAAGCCTGCAATTTCTGAGCAGCTTCGAAAGCTTCAGCAGGATCACCTGTGTTTACGATCTTCTTCAGCGCAGCACGCTTCTCAGCATATCTTGCTACAAGTTTAGCTCTTCTTACTTCGCGAGCTTTCATTGATTCTTTTGCCATAGCTTATCAATCTTTTTTAGCGTTTTTAAACGGTAAACCGAATTCTTTCAAAAGAGCATAACCTTCTTCGTCAGTCTTGGCAGTAGTAACAAATGTTATGTTCATACCCAAGAGTTTAGAAATACTGTCGATATTGATTTCAGGGAAGATAATCTGTTCCTGAATACCCAAAGTATAGTTACCTCTACCATCAAACTTGCTTTCGATACCTTTGAAGTCGCGGATACGAGGCAAAGCAACGCGAACAAGTTTTTCAAGGAATTCGTACATTCTTTCACGACGCAAAGTTACCATAACACCGATAGGCATTTTCTTACGCAACTTGAAGTTTGCGATATCTTTGCGAGAAACAGTTGCAACAGCTTTCTGACCAGTGATAGCAGTCAACTCATTGATTGCAACGTCGATGATCTTCTTATCAGCTACAGCCATACCCAATCCCTGATTGATAACAATCTTCTTAAGAACTGGGATCTGCATTGTTGAAGAGTACTGGAACTGATTCTTCAATGCCGGAGCTATACGCTCTGCATATTCTTTCTTAAGGCTTGCAGTATTACTCATTTATTAGATCTCCTCTCCTGATTTTTTAGCATAACGAACAAATGTTCTTCCGTCAGAACTTTCTCTTCTACCAACACGTGTTGGCTTACCTGTTTTAGGATCAACAGGATTCAGGTTTGAGATGTGAATAGGAGCTTCCTGCTTCACAATACCACCCTGAGGATTTTTAGCGTTAGGCTTAGTACTCTTAGATACCATGTTGATACCTTCAACCAAAGCACGTCCTTCCTTTACTAGGACCTTCAATACGCGGCCAGTTTTACCTTTTTCTGATCCAGAGTTTACGTAAACTGTATCGCCTTTTTTAATATGTAATTTACTCATTACTTAAATCTTTTACAAATTAAAGTACTTCAGGTGCCAATGAAACAACTTTCATGTTAGCGTTACGCAATTCTCTTGCTACCGGACCAAAGATACGACTTCCTCTAATTTCACCTGCGTTATTCAACAACACACAAGCATTATCATCAAAACGAATGTAAGAACCGTCAGCACGACGAATCTCTTTCTTAGTACGTACGATTAGCGCTTTAGATACGGCACCTTTTTTAACATCACTCGAAGGGATTACACTCTTTATTGAAACTACAATAACATCCCCAACAGAGGCATAGCGTCTTTTTGTACCGCCCAAAACGCGAATACAAAGAGCTTCCTTTGCACCACTGTTGTCACACACTGTAAGTCTTGATTCTGTTTGTATCATGATTACTTAGCTCTTTCAATAATTTCAACTAATCTCCATCTCTTTGTTTTGCTCAATGGACGAGTTTCCATGATACGTACTGTATCGCCTGGAAGACACTCGTTCTTTTCATCATGAGCATGGTATTTCTTAGTCTTACTAACGAACTTACCATATATAGGGTGTTTTTCCTTGAACTTAGCAGCAACAGTAATGGTCTTGTCCATTTTGTTGCTAACTACAACACCTGTTCTTTCTTTTCTTAAATTTCTAACTTCCATGTGGACCATTATTATTTGTTAAGTTCTCTCTGACGCAATTCTGTCTTCATACGTGCGATAGTCTTACGCAACTGTTTAATTTGAGCAGGGTTTGCCAACGGAGAGATTGAATGATTCAAAACCATCTGATTGTAATTGGCTTCTTCAGTTTTGATTCTTTCTGCCAATTCGCTTGTAGCTATTTCTCTAATTTCTGCAATCTTCATATCTCAATTAAGCATTTTGACTTGCGTCGTAATCACGTCTAACAATAAACTTAGTTGTAACAGGAAGTTTCTGTGCTGCAAGGCGCAGAGCTTCTTTTGCTATTTCGAATGGAACTCCTTCAACTTCAATCAGGATACGACCTGGAGTTACAGGAGCAACGAAACCTTCTGGAGAACCTTTACCCTTACCCATACGTACATCGGCTGGTTTACGAGTAATTGGTTTATCAGGGAAAATACGAATCCATATCTGACCCTGACGCTGCATATATCTAGTTACAGCAATACGAGCTGCTTCAATCTGGCGACCAGTGATCCATTTTGTCTGCAATGACTTGATACCGAATGTACCGAAAGCCAGCTGATGTCCTCTCTGGGCATTTCCTTTAGCGCTACCTTTCTGCTGTCTTCTGAATTTTGTCTTTTTCGGTTGTAACATAATTCCTAAAATTCAAATTCGTTAGCGATTGTTGTTTTTCTTTTTGCGGAAGTTCTTTCCACCATTATTTCCACCGTTGTTAGGACGGCCTGTTTCTTTAGTCTGAGTAAAGTTTGGAGCCAACTCACGTTTGCCATAAACTTCACCACGGCAAATCCATACCTTAATACCAAGCAAACCAACTTTAGTCAAAGCTTCAGCATGACAATAGTCGATATCTGCACGGAAAGTATGCAATGGAGTACGTCCTTCCTTGTACATTTCAGAACGAGCCATTTCAGCTCCATTCAAACGACCAGAGATAAGAACCTTGATACCTTCAGCGCCCATACGCATTGTGTTAGCAATAGCAGTCTTGATAGCACGGCGGTATGCAATCTTACCTTCTACCTGGCGAGCGATGTTATTTGCAACAATCACAGCGTCCAATTCAGGTTTCTTAA